>NZ_CP061095.1:0-77500 GCF_017654485.1 Roseomonas marmotae
TCATCTATCTTGATTCCGTCGGTAGATCCCTTAACACAGCCGAAGGGGCATGTTTGGGGGAATCGGCCATGGGCGATCACGTCACGGCCTTCCGTAATGTTGCGGAAGTGCTGCGCGCCGCGCAACAGGTCGCTATCGAAGTCGAGAACGCGCCGGAGCGACGCAAGAGGCTGCGCGGTTTCTCCGCCGCCGAATGCGCCGCTCTGCTCGGCATGACAGCGCCGGAACTGCGCGGACTGGCACGTCGTGCCCTTCCAGACGCTCCCCCGCCCCGTGGCCGATTTACCTTCGAGCAGCTTACCATGTTGCGGCAGCAGCCGGGCGGCAGCCGGGCCAGGGCACGCCTGAAAGCGCCACGCGATCCGAAGCGGGAATCCCTGGCGACCGTGGTCTTCACGAACTTCAAGGGAGGTTCGGCCAAGACGACCAGCAGCGTGCATTTCGCGCAGTTCATGGCACTCGCAGGCTATCGGGTACTGCTGGTGGATCTCGACAGCCAGGGAAGCGCGACGGCACAATTTGGCTTCGATCCCGCGCATGAAGCTGGGCCGGAGGAGAGCTTCGCCGCCTGGACCACGGCCCGGGAGGATGGTCAGGAGATCGACGCCGCAAAGCTCTGCCGCCGGACCTACTGGCCAAGCATCGACATCGTGCCTGCCGGCGCCGCCCTTGCGGCAGCCGAGGAAAGCTTGGCGCGCCGTGCCGCATCGGGTCAACCGGAGGAGACCCTCTATTTCGAGGAATTTGGCGCCTTCCTCGATGCCCTGCCGCCCAGGTATGATGTCGTGGTGGTGGATACGCGGCCTGACGTGAACATGCTGATGACCGCAGCGCTCCATGCCGCCAGCGGCATCGTGGTACCCACCCGCGCGACGATGACGGACTTGGCCTCGACCGGGGAATTCTTCGCGCATCTGGCCGGCTATGTCAGCGACTTCACGGAGGCCTTCGGCGCGTCGCTGCCGCTGGCCTTCACCCGGATCCTGATCACAGCCTTCGATCCCACTGACCGCAGTCAGGAAGCGCTTTTCGCCCTGGCGCAGGAACGGTTCGGGGAGATTGTTCTGCCACGCCCCTTCCTCCATTCCCGCATCATCGGCACCGCCGGGCTGGGGAAGGAGACACTGTATGAATACGAACCTTCGACCGACCGGGCAGCCTATCAGCGCGTGCTGTCCAGCGTGAATGCCGTCAACCGGCTGCTGGAGCGGGAGGTGCTGTCCTTCTGGGGCCGTGCCCTGCCGGCCCAGGCAGATTGAGGAGAGCCGCGATATGAACCGCCCGACCAGCGCCCGTTTCGGTCAACTGGCCAAGGCCCTGCGGGAACGGGGCCCCGATTCCGAGGTCGCGGCCCCGGAGCAGGCCGCGGCCCAGCACCGCCCTTCCGCCGCCCTCGGCGCGGTGACGGAAGGCCTGAAGGAGCGGATCCAGCGGCTGGAACATGCCCTGGCCGGTGCCGGCGAGCGTGGCGACAGCCTGGAGCGGGAACTGGCCCAGGCCCGGGCCATCGCCGCCAAGGCCGGCGGTGAAGCCGATGAGTTCCTTTTCCTGGCACCGGAGCTGATCCACGACCCTCTCCCGCGCGACCGGATGCGCTCGGCATTCGCGGGGCCGGAGTTCGAGGCGCTGCTGGAAGACATCCGCGCGAACGGGCAGAACGATGCCGTGACCCTGCGCCGGGCGGGGGAGGGGCGGTTCGAGATCGCGGCCGGCCGACGGCGCCTCGAAGCCTGCCGGGTGCTTGGACGCAGCGTGCTGGCACGGGTGCGGATGCTGGATGACGCGGCCATGCTGCGTATCCAGTTCTCGGAGAATGAGCGGCGCGAGGATATCTCGGCCCTGGAGCGCGCCCGCTGGTTCGCCGAGGTGAAGGGACGGCTGAACGTGCAGGCGAAGGAGGTGGCGGCGCAGTTCGGCCTCGATCCCTCGACGCTCAGCCTCTACCTGCGGCTGGCGCGGTTCCCGACGGAGATCATGGACCGGCTGCGCGACCCGAGGAGGCTGGCCATGCTGCGCGCGCGGCGGGTCATGGAGGCCCTGGATGCCGACCCGCTGGCCTTCCAGCGCATCATCGACACGCTGGACGCCCAGAAGAACCCGGACCCCGATGAGCAGGTGGATGCCATGCTCCGCGCCGCGGAGGGACGGGAGGTCCGTCGCGGTGCCGCCCCGGCAGGGGCACCGGACCGGCGGCATGTGGTGCATGACGGCCAGCGTATCGGCACGCTGACGCGCAACGGAGGCCAGTGGATGTTCCGCTTCGCGACCTCGGTGCCGGAGGAAGCGGTGCAGGCCATCATCGACCGCCTGCCGGAGCTGATGCCCCCCGCGCCAGCCCGGGGTAAGCAGCGGTCCGCCTGAGGGCCGCGCCAGCCTCAGCCATTGTCACGGAAGCCCGGATAGAGCGTCATGCCGCCATCGACGAACAGCGTGGCGCCGACAACGTAATCCCCCATATCTGAGGCGAGGAACAGCGCCACCCGCGCCACGTCCTCCACCACGCCGATGCGACCGTAAGGGATCAGCCGCAGCAGGTCCCGCGCCGCGTCGCCCTCGGTGGCATCGGCGTTGATGGCGGTGCGGATGGCACCGGGGGCGATGGCATTCACGCGAATGCCTTCCTCCGCAACCTCCTGCGCCAGGCTTTTCATCAGCAGCGAGATCCCTCCCTTCGAGGCGGCATAATTGGTATGCCCTGCCCAGGGGATGACCTCATGCACGGAACTCATGCAAAGGATCTTGCCGCGCGCGCGGGAGACGCCGCGCTCTCCCTGCCGCCGGAACTGCCGCACTGCCGCCTGGGCACAGAGGAATTGGCCGGTCAGATTGGTGTCGATCACCTGTTGCCAATCCTCGAGGGTGAGTTCGGTGAAAGCGGCATCCTTCTGGATGCCGGAATTCGCCACCAGGATATCGACAGCGCCAAAATGCTCGACCGCGGCGGCGAACATGGCCTCGACCTCCGCTTGCTGAGAGACATCGGCCTTGACCGCGATGGCCTTGCCACCGGCGGCCTCGATCTCCCGCACCGCCTCCTCGGCGCCGTCACGGCTGCCGCGGTAGTTCACCACCACCGCCGCGCCTGCCTGCGCGAAGAGCTGCGCGATGCCGCGACCGATGCCGGAACTGCCGCCCGTCACCACTGCCACCTGGCCGTCCAGCCTGCATTCCATCGGGTGCTCTCCTACCATTGCCCGCTGCCATAAAGCCCCGGGGCCGCCGGGGTTTGCATCCACGGCCTCAGGCGGTGAGGGCAGGGATCAGCGCCTGCTCCACCAGCTCATGCAGGGCGCGGGCATGCCCACCGGCTCCGCCGGAGCGTTGGGTGGGGTCGGAGGTCATGACGATGCTGAGGCCAAGCGCGGGCACCACATGCGCCATCTGCCCGCCAAATCCCCAGGCATAGGCGCGCCAATACCCGCCGCGCCCGGTCATGAACCAGCCATAGCCGTAGCTGTCGCCCGTGAAGACCGAGGCCGTCCGCGCTGTCCAGCAGGCGCGCACCCAGTCTTCCGGTACCACCTGGCGGCCCTGGAGGTGCCCCATCTGCCGGAACATTTCCGCGAAGCGCAGCAGCGCGCGAGGGGAGAGCAGCATGTCATTGCCGCCGAAGGAGATGCCCTGCGGATCGCGTGGCCAGGGTGGGAATGGCGATACCCAGGGGCTGCCCCAGCCAGTCCCGCGCCAGGGCCAGGGTGCTGCGGCCCGTGACGCTGGTCAGGATGGCGGAGAGCAGGTGGCTATTGCCAGTGGAGTACAGCATCTGCCCTCCAGGCTCTGCGACGAAGGGGCGGGCCAGGGCGAAGCGCACCCAGTCCGGGCTGCTGACCCAGCGGCCATAGAGCGGGCCGGAGGTACGCTCCAGCCCTGCCTGCATGGAAAGCAGCTGGCCAAGCGTCACGCGCGCCAGGCGCTGGTCGGCGGTGGCCGGTAGCTTGTCCCGGAGCAGGGGCGCGATAGGCTGATCGGGGCCCCGGAGATATCCGCGCGCAATGGCGATGCCGACCAGTCCCGCGATGACAGATTTGGACACTGATTTGATGTTCACAGGCTGGTCGGGTGCCGGGCCGCGGAAGCGGCGCTCGGCGCGCTGCGCGACGATCAGCGTATGCAGAGGCGTCAACTCGGCGGCGCGCGCCAGGGCCTGTTGTAACCGGGCTTCCTGCGACCAAGCTCGCCGCATGACCGGCAAGCCGGCGGCCAGACCCAGAAGCAGGCGGCGGGAGGGCAGGGGAGGCAGGTGCGGCACCTCCCGGATATGGCGACAACCCGCCGCCTTGGAAGGCGATGCGGCGCCTCACCATATGCCGCACAGGCGGGCTGGCGCCCTTGTTACCGGACTGGCACACAGGAGGCAGCCGAACCCGATGGAGACGACTCCCGATGGCCCATAGCCGACCCATCATGTTGTTGACCGGCGCCAGCCGCGGCATCGGCCATGCCACCGTCAAGCGCTTCCAGGCCGAGGGCTGGCGCATCCTGACCGTCTCCCGCCAGCCATTCTCGGAGGAATGCCGCTGGCCAGAGGCGCGGGAGAGCCATCTTCAGGCCGACCTGGCCGACCCGGGCGCCATCGGTCCGCTGGTTGAGGAAGTGCGTCGTCGCCTGCCCGACGGACAATTGCATGCGCTGGTGAATAATGCCGGGATTTCCCCCAAATTGCCGGGCGGCGGCCGCATGGGATTGCTCGATACCGATCCCTCCACCTGGATGACGGTATTCAACGTCAATCTCTTCTCCACGGCCGCGCTGGCGCGTGGGCTGTTCGGGCCTTTGAAGGAAGCGAAGGGGACGATCGTCAGTGTCACCTCCATCGTCGGCTCCCGCGTCCATCCTTTCGCCGGGACGGCCTATGCCTGTTCCAAGGCAGCCCTGGCGGCGCTGACGCGCGAGATGGCGCATGAATTCGGCCCCCATGGGATCCGCGTGAATGCCATTGCGCCAGGCGAGATTGATACGGCCATCCTCTCTCCCGGAACCGAGGACATCATTCACCGGCAGATTCCGATGCACCGACTGGGCGCGCCGGAGGAGGTGGCGAATACCATCCTCTTCCTCTGCTCGCAGCAATCCTCCTATATCAATGGCGCCGAGATCCACATCAACGGTGGCCAGCACGTCTGAACCCAGCCGCCCGTCATTCATATCCTGCCGTGAGGAGCTGAAGAACGCGAAGGCCGGTCGGGCGCAGCAACCGTAGAAGGAAAGGTGGTATAGCCAGCCGCCGGCTATCAGTTCCGCAGGGCGTGCTCCGCCTGCCTCAGCCCATGCATCAGGCGGTTACAGGCGCGAGTGGCCGCTACGGCCAGGAAACGCGCCGCGTCAGAGTCTGGCGCCGCATCGGCCCAGTCCCGCAACGGACGCAGCACCGGCCAGGGTGTGCCGGGCAAGGCCGGGTCGTGCTGAAACCGGTCCCCTTCGGACATGTGCAGGCTGACCAGGGCGCGGCAGGCCCGCATCAGTGCCTGATCTGACCGCGCGCCTTCCGCAGCTGCCTGCACTGCTTCCGCCGCGGCGAGGGCGGCGGAAATGGGCGGCGCGTCGTCCCGGCCCACCGGCAGCGCGCGCAGCTCCTGCACCAGGGCGGATGCCGTGTCGCCCGGGGTCAGCGGTAGCACCGGATCGCTTAACAGGCGCCACAGCGCATGGACGAAGACTTTGGTGTCGCGAATGAGGAACTCCTCATCCACCTTGTCAATCAGGTCATGCGGCGTATGCCACCACCAGCCGAGGGAATTCCGCATCTCCGGCGGGCCGAAGGTCGGTGTACCCGGAACCTGCGTGCTGAGCCCGCCGAACATCGAGGGAATGCCGATACCCCAGAAGGATTGGTCGCTGCTGCGGGAAGGGCGCTTGCCGGCATAGTTCTGTCCGGTTTCCCGCCGGATGGCTTCGGCCGCCAGCGACACCAGCTCCGGCGTGACTTCCGTCTGGGTGAGCGTCGTGGCGCCGATCCCGCCGGTCGAATCAACATTCACATGGGCGGCACAGCGGCGATCCAGATCATCCCAATTCTGGTCAGCATACCACGCCGAGCCCGAATAGCGTCCATGGGAATGCCCGGACCAGAAGCAGACGCGCAACCCACGGCGCCAGCCGGCGCGATGGCTGGCCAACAGCCTTGCGACCTCCAGCATGGTCGCATTGGCTGATCCATTATCCATCACGCCTTCATACCAGGTATCGTGATGGCCGGAGAGGAGGATGAAGGGCGCCTCCGCGCCATCCTCGCCATCTAGTTCAGCCTCGAGCAACGGTGTCGGCCGCCAGCCGGTATCGACCTCCGCATGCAGCACGGCCTCCAGCGCCTCGCCAGCCTTCATTCGGGCATGCAAGGTCCGGCCCGCGGACTGGGCGATCGTGCAGACCACGGTGGTCGGCAGCGCAGCCAGGGTGATGTCGGTCGGATTGCCCCAGACCGGGGAGATGCACATTTCGTGCAGGTGCTCCTGCGGGCTGATATGCAACTGCCCTGCGGCACCGGCTGCCGAGGCGCGGGCGGAGACCGCAGGACTAGCGATCCCGTCCACCAGCAGGATCTTTCCGCGAAGGTCTCGCCCTTGGAAATCGGCTTCGGCGCCGCGATCCACATAAGTGAGTTCACCGCGCAACCCGCCTGCCGGAGAAGGGCGGGAGAAGGAATGCGTGATGGCTTGCGGCGTGGTGCCGCCAGCTTCGACCCGTGCGGGGCCTGGCAGGCTGATATAAGCGTCGTGTATCAGAAGGCGTGTTCGGTAGCCGAAGCTATCCATCTGCGCCTTGAGATATCGGAAGCTCTCCAACTCCTCCGGCGTGCCTGACAGCTTCACGCGCTTCGCGAACTCCCGCACATGCTCCATGAGCGCCGGGCCGCCGACGTTGCCGGTCAAGTGGGCGACGGTATCGCTCATGCCAGCGCACCCTCCACCATCCTTGTGGCAGCCCGGACCGCTGCGACATAGCGGTTCTGGCCACGCATCAGTTCCACATGGCCGCTACGGCGCAGCTTCTCAGGTAGGTTGGGCAGTTCAGCGGCAACGGCCAGCGTCGGCAGCGGCGGTACTGTATAGGCGGGGTCGTGGCGGAAGCGCGGTTCACGCGTTGCATTCAGCGGAATCAGCAGCCGGGCGAGGTTCAGGCTTGTTGCGTTACGCACCCCTGGCCCGGCATGTTCCAGCTTCTCCACAGCCGTTCGCAGCATCCGGGTTGCGGCACGCGCGGCTGAGAGGTCCGCCATATCGCCGGAGGAGGATTCGTACCGCGAGATCGTGTTCAGGAACTCGTCGCATGTGGCCAGCCAGTCGAAGGGTAAAACTTCAGCATTTACCACACGAAGCACAGAGAGGAGATAGATCCTGATATCCGTCAACAGGATATCGCGGTCGGCGATCTCGATCGTATCATTCTCCGTGTGCCAGGCGATATTGGCGCCGCACCCTGACACATCGTAGTATCCTTTCTCTTCCCGTAGCTTCTCAGGCATGGTCGAGGAGAGCATGAAGAAGCTGGGCAGACCGATATTATTGAAGGAATAGTCGCCAGCCTGCGGCGGCCGCAGCGTCTTCACTTCGGCATCAGGCACGATGTCCAGAATGGCCTGCGTGGCAATGGCGGCGCTTTCCGTGAAGGCGCGTGTATCGTGATAACTGGTGGCCCAGCGGCAGCCCGGGCTGTCACAATTGATCTGCACCACGCAATTCTCATCCAGATCCTGCGCGAACCGGTCGGAGAACCAAGTAGATCCGGCATAGCGGCCGGTAGAATGGCCGGGCCACCACGCGATCTTTACGGAACGGCGTAGATCTCCACGTCCTTCCCACAAAACGCGTGCAAGCTCCAGCAGGGTGGCATCGCCAGTAGCGTTGTCGCCTACGCCGACATCCCAGCTGTCGTAGTGACCATGAACCAGAGCGTATTTTTCTGGCTCCGCCGTGCCGGGGATGGTTACGACGGGCACCTTCTGCGGGAACCAGCCTTCCAGCATCTCCGTCTTGATCGTGACCTCAGCCCCCTCATCGGCCATCTCCATCAGCGCCCGACCGTCGGGATTGTTGACAGCAACAACCGGAATCTTCGGCTTCCTCGGCAGGTCTGCCAGATCGGGGCTGCCCCAGATGGTGGTGCAGGTGCCCCAGTGGATATCTATACCAGGATTGACCGCGATCAGCCCGACTCCGCCCCACTCCTCGATCAGGGAGGTAAGGGCCGGGTTGCCGAAGCCGGAGATGACGACAATCTTGCCGCCGACCAGTGCGCGCAGTTCTTCGACCGAGCGGATGCTGCCGCCGAACAGGGTCGAGATGTCGCGGTTATAGCTGCGAAGCGCCTTGGGATTCGCCTGCAGCTTCACCAACGGCGCTGTCCGTCCTTCCGGCACTGACAGAGCAGAAGAAGGAGCTTTGGCCCGGAACGCCCTGCCACCCGCCGTGACAGAGGCGGAGAGAGGCACCGAAAGGCAGATTTCTGGCTGATGCATCTCGAAGGGAACACCGAGTGCGGCGAGGCGCTGGCCTATGACATCGGCAGCGCCATTGACGTCTTCCGGCATCCAGCGAGGCATGGTCGAGAAGGTTTCTACCAACGACCATGGGGTGTCGAGGCCGACTTTGTCGAGGAAACGGCGCTCCAGATCACTGATTGGCACCCTTGATACTCCCCACCATCTGGCTTGTTACGGCTGTTGAACCGATGGTTCTCCTGCGCCAGGAACAGGTCAACTGTTTTTCGTAGTGGCCAGAGTATGACCCTCCCAAACTGAACGGAAATTAGTCAGATTTCTGCGTTAACGAACAGAGTTTGGGCTGTCTTGGCGATTCTTCTCCAGGAAGCATGTTTTCTGGCCTGCTGCCTGAAGAATTCCTTCCACGAGAACGAAACAACGGTTTAGGCTCGGCAGCAGATGGCGCGGCTACGCGCCGACCTGCCCTCATGGAGGATGCTGCCGTGACCGCTGTCATGCTCTCGCGACGTGCCCTGCTGGCCAGTTCTGCGCTGATGCTCTTGCCTGTCATCACATCCACCACCGCTCTCGCCGCCACACCCGGGGATAAAATCCGCAAAATATCCCTGCTTTGCGCGGCGCAGGCGAGCGATCCGCAGGAATTTCAGGCCGCGCAACTGATCGCCTCTGCCTGGCGCCAGCTTGGGCTTGACGTTGAGGTGAAAGGCCTGCCGCGTCCTCAGCTTTCCGATATCGTCTGGAATAACAGAACGAAATGGGACATGACGATGTGGAGGATGGTCGGCCGTCCGGAGCGTAGCGACCCGGATGAGTTCACCTTTAACCTCTATAATCCATCAACGATCGCCACGGGTTATAACTTCGTCGGTTACGACAATCCGGATTTCCAGAAGATCGCGGAAGAACAGAGAGCGGAGCCGAACCTCGAGAGGAGGCAGGAACTACTTTACGAAGCGCAGGAGATCATCGACCGCGATCAGCCCTATTTGTTCCTGGTCTATCCGAAGAATGTTCTTGCTTACGACAAAAGCATCTGGAAGCCGGAGAGCATCGTCGAGCAGAGCGGAATCGGCATCCGCTGCTTCTGGACCTTTCTGCGCGCCGAGCCTGCGGGCGCTAAGAGGGATATGGTTGTCAACGCCGCCGAGTCGCTGATCGCGTTGAACCCGCTGTACATCAGTGGTGCCATCGACAGCTGGGTGACCGAACTCATCTGGGATCGCCTGATGCGGGTTGGCCCCGACGGCCTGCCGCAGCCTTGGGCTGCCGAGAAGGTAACGCAGGTGGACCCCACCACCATCGATGTGGTGCTGCGCGCGGGCCAAACCTGGCATGATGGAAAGCCGGTGACGGTGGAGGACGTCGTTTTCTCCTTCGAGGCGCCAGCCACCAGCGACAAATCGCCGATGTACAAGCCTTTCGTGGCCAATATCGACTCGGTGAAGGCGGTTGACGAGCGTACTGTGCGCTTCGTGCTGAAGACACCCAGCTCTGCCTTCGCGACGTCCACCCTGGCCAAGATCAACCTTGTCCCAAGGCATGTCTGGCAGCCTATCCTCGCCGACCTCGCCAGCAAGCCACAGAATGCCGAGACAGTTCAGGAAGAGCGGCCAATCGGTTCCGGACCCTTCAAGGTCTCCCGCTTCAAACTGAACGAGGAGATCGTGCTGGAGGCAAACCCGCAATATTGGGAAAAGCCGCGTATGGACAGATGGATCATGCGGGTTATCACCAATACCGGGGCTGCGATGAGCATGCTACCGCGCGGGGAGATCAACTTTCTCACGGACTACAGGGGCGACCCTAAGCTGCTGGCGGACATGGCCAAGGGAAACCCGAACATCGAGGTGGTGGCCACCACCGACATGGGCTTCCGCTTCGCAGCACCGAATTTCCGCCGCCCGCCTTTCAATGATGCGCGCTTCCGCCGCGCTCTCTCCCTGGCCATCAACCGTCAGTTGATGGCGGCTGCGGCATGGAACGGGTTTGCTACGCCAGCCAATTCCTTCGTGTCTCCGGCGCTGAAGTTCTGGAGCAAGCCAGGCATCGATGATCTGAAAGTCGATATGGCAGCAGCCAGGAAGCTGCTGGAAGAAGCGGGGTATGTCACCGTGCGCGGCAAGCTGCATTATCCTGAGGGCGTCAAGGAAACCCTGACCGAAGGTTGAGGCAAAGCGCGTGCCATATTTCCTCAAACGCCTTCTGCACATGGTCTTCGTGCTATGGGCTGTGGCGACGATCGTGTTCCTGATGTTCCGGCTGATGCCCGGTGATCCGAGCACGGCCTTCATCGACCCCACCTTCACCGAGGACCAGCAGCGCGAGATCCGGGCGCAGTTCGGCCTCGATCGCCCGCTACCGGAGCAGTATCTGATCTATCTGGGTAACCTGTTGCGCGGCGAGTTCGGATTGTCCTTCCGCCAACGACAGCCGGTTCTGGACATGGTGCTGCAGGTACTGCCGAACACGCTTCTGCTAACGATGACCGCCCTGATCATCGCCTATCTTTTCGGGACATTGCTGGGCGCTGTGATGGCCTGGAAGCGTGGCGGCGTGTTCGAGGCAGTCAGTGTTCCCCTGGTCCTGACCACCCGTGCCGCACCGGAATTCTGGGTGGGGATGGTGATGCTCGCAATCTTCGCTTTCGGAGTCGGATGGTTTCCTTCTGGCGGCGCCAATTCGGCGGGCGCGCATTACAGCTCCGAATGGGCGCGGATCTTCTCGCTGGATTACCTGCAGCATCTGGCGCTGCCGGCGTTCACCCTCGCCATCTACCTGCAGGGCCTGCCCGCTCTGCTGATGCGATCCTCGATGCTGGAGGTCATGCGGGAGGAATTTGTCACGATGGCCCGGATGAAGGGGCTTTCGGAAAGGTCAATCATGTTGCGTCACGCGGCGCGCAATGCCCTGCTGCCGCTGGTTACCGCCTTTGCCCTGGGCTTCGGGCAATCCGTCGGCGGCAATGTCGTGGTGGAGAACGTCTTCAGCTGGCCGGGGCTCGGTCGTCTGCTGGCGGATGCCATCGCGAATAGCGATTACCCCCTCGCGCAATGCGCTTTCCTGCTGATCGCTCTCGTGCTGGTGCTGATGAATATCCTGGCCGATCTCCTCTACGGCCTGCTGGACCCGCGGGTAGCCCATGGCCGTGGCTGAGGTCAGCGCGGTAACGACCGCCGCCCCCGCCACCAGGGCGCCACGCCATGGCGCGTGGTCGGCCTTTACGCAGCAGTTGCTGCACGATCCCTATGCGCTGGTCGGTGTCTCCATCTACATCGCCTATATCATCGTAGGGCTCTGCGCGGACTGGCTTGCACCCTATGACCCCATGGAGATCCTCTTCACACCGGAAGGCGGCCTGGCCGCATCGCTGCCTCCGAGCGCCGAACACTGGCTTGGTACCACCAATCTCGGACGGGACATTTTCTCGCAACTGGTCATGGGCACGCGCCCGTCGCTGATCGTGGGGCTTTCGGCCGCGGTGGCCGTGGCGGTCATCGGCACGGTGGTGGGCCTGCTTTCCGGCTATTTCGGTGGAGGGCTGGACCAGGTTCTGATGCGCCTGACCGATATCGTCATCGGCCTGCCCTTCCTGCCTTTCGTCATCGTCGTCACGGCGCTGCTGGGGCCGCAGCTGCAGAATATCGTCTTCGCGGTGGCCATCATGCTCTGGCCCAATGCGGCGCGAGTCATCCGCAGCCAGGTCCTGACGCTTTCGCAGCGCCAGTTCGTCGAGGCCGCGCGCGTGACGGGCGCCAGCGAATGGCGCATCCTGTTCGTGCATGTGGCGCCGAGCGTGCTGCCCTTCTCGGCGCTCTACGGTGCCTTCGCGGTCGGCTGGGCCATCCTGACCCAGGCCAGCATCTCCTTCCTCGGCTTTGGCGACAGCGACACGATCTCCTGGGGCACCATGTTGCAGGATGCCTATGCCTCCCAGGCGCTGGACCGCGGGCAGTATGCTTGGTTCATGCCTGCGGGCCTCTGCATCGTGCTGGTGGTGCTGGCAGGATTTCTGGTCAGCCGTGGCTATGAGGAATTGCTCTTCCCCAAGCTGAGGGACGGGAAATGACCACATTGCTCGCAGTCCGCGACCTCGGGGTGGCCTATGGCCGTGGTGCGGTGCAGGCGGTCGACGGCGCGGACCTTTCGGTCGAGCGTGGTGGCATGCTCGGACTGGTGGGGGAATCAGGTTGCGGCAAGACGACACTCGCCCGTGCCCTGATAGGCGTCCTGCCCGGCGGCGCCAGCATCACGCGGGGTCAGATCCTGCTGGATGGCACGGATCTGGTTGCCCTCTCGCCTGCTGAACGTCGCGCCAAGCTCTGGCGCGAGATCGCCTTCATCCCGCAGACGGCGATGAGTGCGCTCGATCCTGTCTATCGCCTGCGTGACCAGATGCGGGAGGTGCTCTGCGACCGCGGCGGCCTGCCGCGTGCCGAGGCCGATATGCGGGCGGCCGAGCTGTTCCGTGCTGTCGGCCTGCACCCCCGGCGGCTGGATGATTACCCGCATCAGTTCAGCGGCGGCATGCGCCAGCGTGCTTCCATTGCCCTGGCACTCGCCCTCCGCCCCAAGCTGGTCATCGCGGACGAACCGGTGACGGCGCTGGATGTGATCGTGCAACGCCAGGTGCTGGATACATTCCGCGACCTCAGCCGGCAACTTGGCCTTTCCGCGATCATCGTCACGCATGACATCAGCGTCGTCGCCTATCTCTGCGGGCAGGTGGCTGTCATGTACGCCGGCAAGGTGGTGGAGCATGGCCCGACCTCTGCAGTACTGGAACAGCCGGCACATCCCTACACCATGGGCCTGATGAACGCTTTCCCCGACCTGGAATCGGAGGAGGCGGTGCTGGCGCCGATCGAGGGTTCGCCGCCGCCGCTGCATGATCCCCCCAAAGGCTGCCGCTTCGCACCGCGCTGCCCCTTCGCCATACCCGTCTGCACGGCTCTCGTGCCGGAACCGTCCACGCTGGCGCCCGGCCACTGGGCTGCCTGCCATCGCGTTGGCGAGGCCACCGTGTTGCGGCAAAGAGCGCGTGATCCTTCCACCTGGCGGAATGTCGTGGGGCAACAGGCATGAGCGAAGCTGTATCCGCCCCCATTGTCGCTGCCCGGGGGCTATCGAAGCATTACCCCCTCCGGCGCGGCCTTCGTCAGATGTTCCGCGGAGAGCATCCGGTCCTGCGTGCCGTGGACGGAGTGGACCTGACGTTGCGGCCGGGGGAGAGTGTCGGGCTCGTGGGCGAGTCCGGCAGCGGCAAAACCACCATCGGCCGGCTGTTGTTAAAGCTGACGGAGCCCAGCGCCGGGCAGGTCGCTTTCGAGGGTGCCGATCTCAGCCAGCTCGACCGTATGGGGACCCGCCGGTTCCGACAGCGGGCCCAGCTCGTCTTCCAGAACCCCTTCGACGCGCTGAATCCCCGCTTCAGCATTGGCCGCGCCTTGCAGGAGCCGCTGCTCAATACAGGGGTGCCGCGCGCCGAGCACGAGGCGCGGGTGGCAGAGGCGCTGCGCACCGTTCATCTCAGCGATCCTTCGCAGGTCGTGGATCGCATGCCACATCAACTTTCCGGCGGGCAGTTGCAGCGCGTGGTTCTGGCGCGTGCCCTGGTGCTGCATCCCCATTTCCTGGTGGCAGATGAGCCGGTCTCGATGCTCGACGTTTCCGTACGGGCCGGAATCCTGAACCTGCTGCGCGAATTGCAGGAGAGGCTGGGCCTGACGACACTGGCCATTTCCCATGATCTCACGTTGGTGCGTTATGTCTGCGAACGCACGCTGGTGATGTATCTGGGCAAGGTGGTCGAGGATGGGCCGACCTCACGCGTTATCGCCAATCCGGCGCATCCCTATACCACGGCACTGATCAAGGCCGTGCCACGTCCGCATGTTGACCAGCCTCGCGACGCGCTGCCGCTGCACGGCGCCCTGGGCGACGCCTCGGATCTCGCGGGCGGCTGCCGGCTTCGCGATCGCTGCCCCCATGCCTTCCGGCGCTGCGCCGTGGAGGAGCCTCGCCTTGTCGAAGTCGCTCCGGGACATCGGGCGGCCTGTCACCTGCACGCGATGTAAAGCAGGAGCGCCGGGAGGAAACGGCCATGGACTATACGATCGCGGCGGTGGACCGGGCGCTGGCCCTGCTGGAAGTGGTAGCCGAGACGCCCGGCGTCGGGTTGAGCGAACTGGCGAGGCTGACGGGCAGCACCAAGACGCTGGCCTTCCGCATGGCCACTACTCTGGAAGCACGTGGTTATCTGCTGAAGGATTGCGAGACGCGTGGGTATACCCTGGGTTACAAGCCGCTGCTGCTGAGCGAGCGCATGCAGCATCAGATGCCGCTTCTGCGCGTGGCCAAGCCCGTGCTGGATGATTTGATGAACCGGACGCGGGAGAATGTTTCCCTACTCGTCCGGGACGATCTGCAGACCGTCTGTATTGGCATCCGCCAGTCGCCACAGCCGATCCGGCTCTATGCCGAACTCGGCCGACAGGGGCCGCTACATGTCGGCGGCGGACCGAAGCTGCTGCTGGCATTCGCGCCGGAGGAGGTGCAGGAAGCTGTCCTCACCGGCCTGCTGGAGCGCTTCACGCCCGAGACGATCACGGATGCCGGGCGGCTACGCGCCTTGCTCGTCCACATCCGTGAGCGGGGTTACAATATCAGCCATGGCGACCAGGATGCCGGTGCCTTTTCCATCGCGGCACCTGTCCGGGACCATTCCGGCCAAGTGGTCGCCTCCATTTCCGTCGCTGGCCCGCAGTCACGGCTGACCGGCGACCTCGAACGCCTCTACATCCGCATGATCGTCAATGCCGGCGCCGAGATCTCGGCGTTGCTGGGCTGGCGGGATGCGGCAGCGTGAGACCACCCGGACCGATTGGAGCCAGGCCATGAGCCAAAGCAATATCCCGCCCTTCGTGGCCGATGACCTGCTGCGCGAGATCCGTTCCTGGGTGGAGATCGAGAGCCCGACAACCGATGCCGCCGCGGTAGACCGGATGATGGATAAGGCTGCCGCCGATGCGGAGGCCGCCGGCGCGCGCGTCACGCGCATTCCCGGCCGTGACGGCTATGGCGGACATCTGCTGGCGACCTCTCCCTGGGGGGAGGAGGACGAGCCCGGTATCCTGGTGCTCAGCCACCTCGACACGGTGCATGCGATTGGCAGCCTCGCCGGCCCGCTGCCCTTTCGTGTCGAAGGTGACTGCGCCTATGGCCCGGGCATCTACGACATGAAGGGCGGTGCGCTGATCGCGCTGGCGGCGCTGAGGCATCTGGTCCGGTCGGGCCAGCGCGCGCCGCTGCCGGTGCGGCATCTCTTCGTCTCCGACGAGGAGGTCGGAAGCCACACCTCGCGTGAGCATATCGAGCGGGAGGCGCGCCGCGCACGCTATGTCCTGGTGACGGAGCCGGCGCGAGAGGGTGGTCGTATCGTCACGGCCCGGAAGGGTACGGCGCGGTTTGACCTGAAGGTCAAGGGAAAGGCCGCGCATTCGGGTGCGCGCCATGAGGACGGCCGCAGCGCCGTCAAGGAACTGGCGCGGCAGATCATCGACCTGGAGGCCATGACGGATTACGGCACCGGCGTCACGGTCAATGTCGGCCATATCGGCGGCGGCACCCGCGCCAATGTCGTGCCCGACTACGCCTGGGCCGAGATCGACATGCGGGTGCCGAACCAGGAGATCGGTGAACCGGCCGTGGCCCGCATGCTCGCGGTCAAGCCCTACGACCCCGACGTGACGCTGGAGATGACGGGTGGGCTGAACCGCCCTGGCTATGAGAAGTCCGATGCGATTGCATGGATGTTCGACCATGCGCGAGGCCTGGCGGCGGAGATCGGCTTCGATCTACGAGACCTGAAGACTGGCGGTGGCAGCGACGGCAATTTCACCGCTGCCATGGGCGTGCCGACGCTGGATGGTCTGGGCGTGGATGGCCAGGACGCGCACAGCTTCAACGAGCGGCTGTTCATCTCCTCCCTAGTGCCACGCGCGACGCTGATGCTGAGGCTGATGGAGACTTTGTCGTGAACGATGTCCTGCAGACGCGGCTTTGCGATCCGGTCACGCTGGAGATCGTGCGAGGTGCCATCCGCGCCGCGCAGGCAGAGATGGAGGCGCTGATCGAGCGCACCGCCATGTCCGCCTTCATCCGCGAAAAGAAGGATTTCTACACGGCGTTGTTTGATGCTGATGGGGTCATGGCCGTGGGTTCCAATGTTCCGGTCTTCGGCGATATCTGCGGAGCGGTTTTTCGCGACTTTCCGCCGGAGGACATGAAGCCCGGCGATCTCTATTGGTATAACGACTGCTATGGCTCGCATGGGGCCGTCAGCCATTCCAATGATCACGTCTTTCTCGCCCCCGTGTTCCATGAGGGACACCGCGTGGCTTTCGTGATGGGATGGGCGCATTTCGCCGATATCGGCGGGTTGCGCCCGGGCTCCATCAGCCCGGATGCGACCGATATCTTCCAGGAGGGCATTATCATTCCGCCGACGAAGCTCATCGCGGCAGGGGAGATCAATACCGCCGCGCTGAACATCTTCTACCGCAACTCCCGCTTCCCGCGCGCGGCGCAGGGCGACACCCGCGCCCTGATGGCCAGTGTGGAGCTGGGGGTGGCGCGCATGGCGGAGATTGCCGGGCGTTTCAGCGTCGATGTGCTGGCCGATGCGCTGCGCCAGCTCTTCGAGCGCACGAGGGAGACGGTGCGGGAACGGTTACGCGCGACCTTCCCGGTCGGCACGCACCGCTTCACCGATCGGATCGACGGGGACGGGCATGGCTCCGGCACTCTGCGTATTCGCTTTTCCCTGACCCGCACGGAGGATGACCGCTTCATCCTCGATGCCAGAGAGACGGATGATCAGTCGAAAGGGCCGGTCAATTTTCTGATGAACCCGGATGTTCCGGGCATGGCGCTCGGTCTCTACTTCCTGGGTGGCGAGGCGACGCAGGTGGTCAATGCCGGCGGTCCGCGCGCGCTGGATGAGGTGAGGCTGCGCGAGGGCTCGTTGGTGCAGCCGCGCTTTCCTGCGGCATTGGGCATGCGTGGCCTGACCATGATGCGCGTGCTGGCCGCGCTGAACGGGCTGGTCTCCGTGGCGGGCGGGGAGGCACCGGCGGCCCATGCAGCCTATGTCATCATGCTTCTGCGTGGCACGGCGGGCGGCAAGCCCTTCCTGATGAGCGATGGCATCGGCGTTGGCTACGGCGCGCGTGGCTTCGCTGATGGTATCGATGCCGTCTATTTCGTGGCGCAGGAGAATTATCCCGTCGAGTTCCTGGAGCTCGAATACCCGATCCGCCTCAACGAATACGGGATGCACCGCGATAGCGGCGGACCGGGGCGCTGGCGCGGCGGCTGCGGCATCGTGCGGGAGTACGAGGTGAGGGCCGAGGAAGCCGTCATGGCCATCCGCATCGACGGTGTCGAGAACCCGCCATGGGGCGCGGGCGGTGGCATGTCGGGCCGGCCGGGCCGGGTGGTGGTCAATCCCGGCACGCCACAGGAGCGGGTGCTGCGTCCGCTTTCCGATGGCAACAGGCTGGTGAAGGGCGATGTGCTCCGCATCGAGACGGGGGGAGGCGGTGGGCGCGGCCATCCCTACGACCGGCCGCCGGAGACGGTGCTGGCCGATGTGCTGGGCGGCATGGTCAGCGTGGCAGCGGCGGCGCGGGATTACGGCGTCGTCGTGGCGAATGGCGCGGTGGATCTGGCGAGCACCGAAGCCCTCCGCGCCGAGAGGCCGCAGACAAAGGAATTCCACCGCGGGAGCTACGCGCATGTCCTCGACTGAAACGGCGCGGCCGCTTTCCGTCGCCGTCGATATCGGCGGGACCTTCACCGACATCACCATCCAGGACAGCCTCAGCGGCCGCGCCTGGACAGCCAAGACGCCCTCGACGCCGCACGACCCGTCGGAAGCCTTCCTGACCGGCGTGCGCCTGGCGTTGGAGGCCGCGCGCGGCGAGGCCGTGGCTGTGGGCCGCGTGCTGCATGGCACCACCATCGCCACCAACATGATCCTGGAAGGGAAGGGGGCCAGGGCGGCGCTGGTGACGACCGCCGGATTCCGCCATGTGCTGGATATCGGCCGGCAGGACATTCCGCGCCGCGTCAATCTGCATGCATGGGTGAAACCCCAGCGCCCGGTCCCACCCTCCCGTGTCTTCGAGGTGGCGGAGCGTGTCTCGGCTCAGGGAGAGGTGCTGTTGCCACTGGATGAGGGCAGTGTCCGCGTTGCCGCCGAAGCCTGCCGGGACGCGGGCGTGACCGCCGTCGCTGTCTGCCTGCTGCATGCCTTCACCGCGCCCGGGCATGAACGCCGCGTGGCGGAGATGCTGCGGGACGCGCTGCCGGGTATCGCCGTCACCGCTTCGTCCGACGTGCTGCCGGTGGTGCGGGAATATGAGCGCAGCCTGGCCACCATTCTGAACGCGCAGGTGATGCCTGAGGTCTCCACCTATGTGCAGCGGCTGGAACAGCGGCTGGAAGGCGAGGGGATCGCGGCGCCCCTGCTGCTGATGAAGAGCAATGGCGGTGTGGCCGGCGCCGCGGCCATCCGCCGGGCGCCTGCCGTCACGGCCCTGTCCGGCCCGGCGGCGGGCGTGGTGGGCGCGCGCGCCGTCGCGGAAGCCGCGGGCTTCCCGGATATCATCACCGTCGATATCGGCGGCACCAGCGCCGATATCTGCCTGATGAAGGGCGGCGAGGTCGGACTGACCCAGACTGGCCATGTCGGTGAATGGCCGCTGCCCCTGCCCATGGTGGATATGGTGACGATCGGCGCGGGCGGTGGATCGCTGGCGCGGGTGACGGCCGATGGCGCCCTGGCCGTGGGGCCGGAAAGTGCCGGCGCCGTGCCGGGTCCGGCCTGCTATGGGCGTGGCGGCACCCGTGCCACCGTTACCGACGCGCATGTGGCGCTGGGCCATCTGCCTCCCAGCCTGCTGGGCGGGCGCATGACTCTGGACGTGGCGGCAGCCGAGGCGGCGGTGCGGGAGAATGTCGCGGGCCCTCTGGGGCTCGGACTGCACGAGGCGGCGCGGGGCATCCTGGCCATCACCGATGCCAATATGGTGGGCGCGGTGCGTGTCGTTTCGGTGGAGCGGGGGCATGATCCGCGCGACTTCGCGCTGGTGCCCTTCGGCGGCGCCGGGCCGCTGCATGGCTGCGCCCTGGCGGAGCTGCTGGGCATCGGCACCGTGCTGGTGCCGCCGTCGCCGGGCGTGCTCTGCGCCCAGGGCCTGCTGGCCGCCGACCTGAAGGCCGAGTTCAGCCGCAGCCTGCCCGACGCCACGCCCGAGGCGGTGGAGGCCGGCTATGCCGAGCTGGAAACCCAGGCCGAGGCCTGGTTCGCGGAGGAGCAGGTGCCTGCCGGGCGGCGGGAGACCCGCCGCGTCGCGCTGATGCGCTATGCTGGCCAGGGCGGGGAACTGGCCGTGCCCTGGCCGGACGACATGGAGGGCGCGGCCGCCGGATTCGCGGCCCAGCACCGGGCGCTTTACGGCTTCGACCTGCCGGAAGGCGCGGTAGAACTGGTGACGCTGCGGCTGGAGGCTGCCGGCCGGCTAAGCGGCAGCATCACTTCCACCCTGCCGCCGGGCCAGGGCGCTAGGCCGATGGGCCAGCACGCCGTGCACTTCGCTGGAGGCACGCAGCAGGCCGCGCTGTATGACCGCGCCACGCTGGGGGCAGAGGATGAATTCTCCGGCCCCGCCATCGTCACCCAGCTGGATGCCACGACGCTGGTGCCGCCGGGCTGGAGGGCACGCATGCATGCCTCCGGTGCCCTGGTGCTGCGCCGGCAGGAGATTGCCGCATGAGCCGCGATGCCGCGATCGCCGCCGCCCGCAAGTTGCTGGAGGATGGCAGCTACCTCACCGCCATGGCCCGGCGCGTCGCCATTCCGACCGCCAGCCAGGACCCCGAAAGCGCGCCGCATCTCCGGGCCTATCTGGCGGATGAAATGCTGCCCGACCTGCAATCCCAGGGCTTCACGGGGGAGATCTTCGAGAACCCGACAGGCAAGGGCGGTCCCTTCCTGATCGCGCGGAGGATCGAGGACCCTTCGCTGCCGACGCTGCTGACCTATGGCCATGGCGATACCGTGCTGGGCCTGGACGCCGGCTGGCATGAGGGCCTTTCCCCCTGGGTGCTGGCCCGGCGCGGGGAGCGGCTCTATGGCCGCGGCATCGTGGACAACAAGGGCCAGCATACCGGCAACCTGATGGCCATGGAGGCCGTGCGGCAACTGCGCGGCGGCCGCCTGGGCTACAACGTCACGGTCATGCTGGAGATGAGCGAGGAAGTCGGCTCCCCCGGCATCGAGGAAATCTGCCGGCAGCAGCGGGAACTGCTGGCCGCCGACGTGCTGATCGCCTCCGATGGCCCAAGGCTGGTGCCGGAAGTGCCGACCCTGACGCTGGGCACCCGTGGCGCGCTGGGCTTCGACCTGCGCGTGAAGTATCGGGAGGGCGGGCATCATTCCGGCAATTGGGGCGGGCTGCTGGCCAATCCCGGCATCCGGCTGGCGCATGCCATCGCCAGCCTTGTCGGCCCTGAAGGGCAGGTGCTGCTGCGGGACCTCGTGCCGGAGCGCATCCCCGACAATGTCCGCCGTGCCCTGGCCGATTGCCGCGTGGATGGCGGCGCGGACGGGCCGGAGATCAATCCCTGGTGGGGCGAGCCCGGCCTTTCGGCGGCTGAGAAGGTCTTCGGCTGGAATACTTTCGAGGTGCTGGCCTATAGCACCGGCAACCCCTCCGCGCCGGTCAATGCCGTGCCGCCCGAGGCCTCTGCCCGCTGCCAGATCCGCTATACCGTGGACAGGGATGTGGAAACCTTCCTGCCTGCCATCCGCCGGCACCTGGACGAGAAGGGCTTCAGGGATGTCGAGGTTGTATCCGTGAAGGGGGGCGCCGAGTGGCGCGCCACCCGCATGGACCCGGATGGCCCCTGGCCCCGTCTGGTGGCGGACTCCATCCGCCGCACCACCGGCCGCGCGCCGATGATCGTGCCGAATGCCGGCGGCTCCCTGCCCAATGATAGTTTTGCCGTCACGCTGGGCCTGCCTACCATCTACATCCCGCATTCCTACAGCGGTTGCTCCCAGCACGCGCCCAACGAGCATGCGCTGATGCCGCTGGTGCGAGAGGGGCTGGAGATCGCCGCCGGCGTCTTCTGGGATCTGGGAGAGCAGCCCTGGCCGGGGCGGGCGGTATGATGCCCGGGAAGCCGATGCATCTGGGCGCCTTCTTCTTCACCCCCGGCAGCCATTCCGCCGGCTGGCGCCATCCGGACGCGGTGCCGGAGACGGATATGTCCTTCTCGCATTACGTCTCCATGGCGCAGACGGCGGAGCGAGGGCTGCTGGACTGCCTGTTCTTCCAGGACACGGCGGCGGTTGTCGGAAGCGGCGCGCTGCATGGCGGCAGCCCCTGGCGTCCCGGCACCGGCCGCCAGGTCTTCCCGGAGCCTGCGACACTGGTGGCCGCGCTGGCGGCGGTGACGCAGAAGATCGGGCTGGTGGCCACGGCCACCACCACCTACGGCGACCCCTACACGGTCGCGCGCCGCTTCGGCAGCATCGACCATATCAGCGGTGGCCGCGCCGGCTGGAACCTCGTCACCTCGCAGATTGAGGACGAGGCCGGCAATTTTGGCTTCGACAGCCATCCCGGTCATGCCGAACGCTACGAGCGTGCCGAGGAATTCCACGACGTCGTCTGCGGCCTCTGGGACAGTTTCGAGGAAGGGGCCTTCCCGCGCGACAAGCAGACCGGCCAGTTCCTGGACACCGGCAAGGCGCATATCCTGAACCATGCCGGCAGGCACTTCCGGGTTCGTGGACCGCTGAACCTGCCGCGCTGCCCGCAGGGGCGGCCGGTGATCGCCCAGGCCGGTTCATCCGGGCCTGGCAAGCAGCTCGCCTCCCGCGTGGCGGACATGATCTTCACCGCGCAGAGCATCCTGGCCGAGGGCCAGACCTTCTACCGGGACGTGAAGGCGCGCGCGGCGGAACATGGGCGTGACCCGGACCATGTGAAGATCATGCCGGGGCTGATGGTCGTCACCGCCCCCACCGAGGAAGAGGCCCAGGCGAAGTACCGTTCGCTGGAGGCGCTGGTGGATGACGAGACGGCCATCGCGCTGCTCTCCCGCCTCTGCGGCGATCTTGATATCCGCAGCTATCCTGTCGATGGCCCGCTGCCGGAACTGCCGCCGAGCAATGCCGCCCGTGCGCGGCAGGAGCATCTGGTCGCCAAGGCGCGACGGGAGAAGCTGACCATCCGGCAGGTGGCGCGCTATCTCGGCACCTCGCTCGGCCATCACATGGTGGTTGGCGCGCCGGCGAAGGTGGCGGATGTCATGCAGGAATGGCTGCAGGGCGGTGCCTGCGACGGATTCATGCTGCTCTTTCCATACTACCCAAAGCCGCTGGAAGACGTCGTCGATCACCTGGTGCCGGAACTGCAGCGCCGTGGCCTGTTCCGCACCGCCTATGAAGGCTCGACGCTGCGGCAACACCTCGGGATCCCTGAACCCCGCAACCGCTACGCTCTCTGAAACACATCAGGGAGCGGCGCTGTGCGGAGCGCCCCCAGGGACGGGGGGGCGGGATGCCCCCCCCAGCCGTCTCAGCTCTTGCGGCGGCGCTTGGCCGGCGTTGCGGCGGGCGCCGGATCAGCCGCGGCCGGCTCCGCCTCCGGCCGGCCCTGCGGCTCACGGAACAGGCCCTGCATCGCCTCGGCGAAGAGATCCGGCTCCTCCTGCCTGGCGGCACGGGCCGGGGCTTCAGCCGGCGCGGCAGGCTCGCGCTTGTCACGGGGCGTCTTGGCTGCCGGGGCGCGCTCTGGCGCTGCCGCCGAAGCCTCCTCCACCACCATGCGCGCGGCCGATTTCGGACGCGGGCCGGTAGTGCCGGCTGCGGCATCCAGCGCCGTCGCGATATCCTCGATCAGGTCCGCCACATCCTCCAGCCCGACGGAGAGCCGCACCGAGCCATCGCTGATGCCCAGGCGCGCCCGTTCCTCCGGGGCCACCTTGCTATGGGTCGTGGTGGCGGGGTGGGTGACCAGGCTCTTGGCATCGCCAAGGTTGTTGGAGATGTCGATGACCCGCAGCGCGTCCAGGAAGCGGAAGGTCGCTTCCTTGCCGCCCTTGATGTCGAAGCTCACCAGGGAGCCGCCGGCCGCCATCTGCTGCTTGGCGAGGCCATATTGCGGATGGCTGGCCAGGAAGGGGTAGTAGACGCGCGCCACTTCCTCCCGCTCCTCCAGCATCTGGGCGATGGCGGCGGCGCTGCGGCACATGGCGGGAACGCGCAGGTGCAGCGTCTCCATGCCCTTCAGGATGGTCCAGGCATTGAAGGCGGACATGGCCGGGCCGGTGTTGCGGGTGAAGGGCTGCAGCACCTCCTCGACCCACTTCTTATTGCCCAGCACGGCGCCGCCCAGCACACGGCCCTGGCCGTCGAAATGCTTGGTAAGCGAATAGACCACCACATCGGCACCGAACTTCAGCGGCCTCTGCAGCAGCGGGGTGGCGAAGACATTGTCCACCACCACGATGGCGCCGGCCTTGTGAGCCAGCTCGGAGACGGCGGCGAGGTCCACCAGCTCCAGCATGGGGTTGGAGGGCGTCTCCAGCAGCACCAGCTGGCAGGGGCGCTTCAGCGCGGCCTTCCACTGTTCCAGATCGGCGCCATCGACGAATTCGGTCTGGATGCCGTAGCGCGGCAGCAGGGTGGAGACGATCCAGTAGCACGAGCCGAACAGCGCCCTGCTGGCGACCACCCGGTCCCCGGTCTTGAGATGCGCCAGCAGCGCCGCGCTGACGGCGGCCATGCCGGTCGCGGTCACGCGGCAGGCTTCAGCGCCTTCCAGCAGCGCCAGCCGCTCTTCCAGCATGGAGATGGTCGGGTTGCCGAAGCGCGAATACTGGAACTTCTGCACCTCGCCCGTGAAGGTCTGCTCGGCCTGCTGGGCGCTGTCATAGACGAAGCCGGAGGTGAGGTAGAGCGCCTCCGACGTCTCGTCCTGGTTGCTGCGCATCAGCCCGCCGCGAACGAGGAGGGTGGCGGGCCGCAGCGGGCGGTCGGAGACAGGCTTGGCCATTGGGCGCGAGACTCTCGGGTTATGTAAAACCCGGCCCGGTCGGACGAGGACGAGCGGTGCCCCGCCACGGCCGTTTAGCGCGGTTGTTTAAGCTCGCCGCAAGCTGGCCGGACAAATCGCGAGCGCCCCATTTCCGGGGCGGGCCGACCTTACGCCCGGCTTGCCGAGCGCACAAGGGCAGGCTAAGACTGTTGCGACGCGGGCGTAGTTCAGAGGTAGAACGTCAGCTTCCCAAGCTGAATGTCGTGGGTTCAATTCCCATCGCCCGCTCCATTTTTCAGATATTTAGCCTTGTCGCGGTGCCCCGGATGAAGCCGGAGGCCAAGCGATTCGGCGGCTGCGCTGCAAGCCCCGGGCCCATCCCGGCCGGCATCACAGCGAAGGCCCCTGCCGGGCCCGCCGGCCGGCTCCCTCACAGCAGCAATGCATCATCCGCGCCCCTGTCGAATGCCCAAGCTCAGGCTTGCCGTCGGCTGCGCGCGCGATCCGCGTCCCTGTTCAGCCGGGTGAAATCCGAAGAGGGCCGGAGAACACAAGGCAGATATGTTTCCAGGCACTGGCACGTGTTGCCCCGGGGACCCGTGGCGCACTAGGTAGCGCCCTGCCTTTCCATTCGCCTGACTGAACGGCGAAACCGACGCCTGCAGGAGAAAGCATGCGCAACGAACCCGTCGCCCTGTCCGACCTTTCCGCCAGCGTCGATAGCAAGAGCCCAGCCTTCACGGCCGTCGCCGACCGGATCTGGGACCATGCGGAACTGCGCTTCGACGAGTACCGCTCGATCGAGGAGCAGATCGCCCTGCTGGAGGCCGAGGGCTTCCGCGTCACCCGCAATGTCGGCGGCATTCCCACCGCCTTCGTCGCGGAATCCGGCTCCGGCGGACCGGTCGTGGGCTTCCTGGGCGAGTTCGACGCCCTGGCGGGGCTGAGCCAGGAAGCGGGCGTGACGGAGCCGCGCCCGGTGAAGCCCGGTGCCACCGGCCATGGTTGCGGCCATAACCTGCTGGGGGCCGGCGCCATGCTGGCGGCCGTGGCCGCGCGGGATGCCCTGGCGGCCAACGGCCTGCCGGGCACGGTGCGCTACTACGGTTGCCCGGGCGAGGAGGGCGGCTCCGGCAAGACCTTCATGGCGCGCGCCGGCGCCTTCGACGACATCGACGCCGCCGTCTCCTGGCACCCGGGCGTGGTCAGCGCCGTGATGTCCTCCCTCTCGATGGCCAATTTCCAGGTCTATTTCCGCTTCAAGGGCCGCGCCTCGCATGCCGCGGGCTCGCCCTGGCTGGGCCGCTCGGCGCTGGATGCGGTTGAGATCATGAATGTCGGCGTGAACTACCTGCGCGAGCACATGCCTCTGGACTGCCGCGTGCACTACGCCATCACCAACAGCGGCGGCAATTCGCCCAATGTGGTGCAGGCGGATGCCGAGGTGCTCTACCTGATCCGTGGCCCGCGGGTGAAGGACGCCCAGGCGCTGTTCGAGCGCGTGAAGGCCTGCGCCGAGGGCGCCGCCATCATGACCGGCACGCGGATGGAGATGGAGATCGACAAGGCCTGCTCCAACACCATCCCGAACACGGCGCTGGAGATGCGCATGTTCGAGAACCTCTCCAACCTCGGTGCCCCGGCCTTCGACGAGACCGACCGCGCCTTCGCCGCCGAGATCCGCCGCTCGCTGAGCGAGGAGGACATCGCCGACAGCATTGGCGCCGTCGGCGCGCCGGAGGAGGTGGGCGCGCAGCCGCTGCATCAAGGCGTGCTGCATTTCGACGGCACCTCCCGCCCCGGCACCGGCTCCACCGATGTGGGTGATGTCAGCCAGATCGTGCCGACGGTGCAGTGCTGGGGCCCCACCTGGGCGGTCGGCACACCCTTCCACACCTGGCAGGCCGTGGCGCAGGGCAAGAGCCCCAGCGCGCACAAGGGCATGATCCAGGCGGCCAAGGGCATGGCCGCCACGGCGCTGGACATCTTCCAGGACCCCGAGCTGCTGGCCCGCGCCAAGGCGGAGCTGAAGCAGCGCACCGGTGGCAAGCCCTATGCCTGCCCCATCCCTGACGACGTGCTGCCGCCGCCGCTGCGTGGCCGCCGCTGATCAAGACGGAACCGCAAGATCATGATGCACACGAAGCTCCGGCACGCCCTGCGCGCCGGCACTGCCGCCTTCGCGCTGCTGGTGCTGGCACCTCTGGCGCAGGCCCAGGAACTGAAGGTGGCGATCGGGTCGCAGGTCACCTCGATCGACCCCCACTACCACAACCTCACCCCCAACTCGACCGTCGCCGGGATGGTCTTCAATTCGCTGGTTGGCACTGACGCGCGTGTGCGGCTGCGGCCGAACCTGGCGGAATCCTGGCGCCCGGTCGATGACAGCACCTGGGAATTCAAGCTGCGTCGGGGCGTGAAGTTCCATAACGGCCAGGACTTCACGGCGGAGGATGTCGCCTTCACGCTGGAGCGTGTGCCGAACGTGCCGAACTCGCCCTCTTCCTACGCGCAGTTCACGCGGGCCATCAAGAGTGTCGAGATCGTCGATCCGCTGACCGTCCGCTTCCGCACGGAAGGCCCCTATCCGCAGCTACCCAACGACCTCACCGGCGTCATGATGCTGGACCGGCAGACGCATGAGGGCGTGACCACCGAGGACTTCAACAGTGGCCGCGCCGCGATCGGCACCGGTCCCTTCCGCTTCGTCTCCTATCGGAACGGCGAGAGCGTGGTGCTGGAGCGCAACGATGCCTACTGGGGTGACAAGCCGCATTGGCAGAAGGTGAGCTACCGCATCATCACCGGCGATGCGGGCCGTACCTCCGCGCTGCTGGCTGGCGACGTGGACCTGATCGACCAGGTGCCGACCAGCGATCTGGCGCGGCTCCGCAAGGACAGCCGCATCCGTGTGGAGGAGACGGTCGGCCTGCGCCTGATCTACCTGGCGCTGGACCAGGCGCGGGAGGATAGCTCCCCCCTCATCACCGGCCCCAACGGGGAGAAGCTGGACCGCAACCCGCTGCGCGATCCGCGCGTGCGCCGCGCCCTCTCCCTGGCGCTGGACCGGACGGCCATCGCCGCGCGCGTGATGGAGGATGCGACGGTGCCGACCGGGCAGATCATGCCCGAAGGCACCTTCGGCTATGCCCCCGATATCGCCGCGCCGAAGGCTGACCCGAACGCCGCGAGGAAGCTGCTGGCTGAGGCGGGCTATCCGAAGGGCTTCCGCATCACCCTGCACGGCCCGAACGACCGTTACATGAATGATGCGCGCATCATCCAGGCCGTCGGCCAGATGTGGACGCGCATCGGCGTGCAGACGGCGGTGGAGGCCCAGCCCTTCACCACCTTCGTCGCCCGCGCCGGGCGTGGTGAGACCAGCGCGCATCTGATGGGCCTGGCCGCCACCACGGGCGAGGCCGGGACCATGCTGCGTTCCCTGGTGGCCACCCAGAACCGCGAGGCCGGCATGGGCGCTTCCAACCGCGGCCGGTACTCCAACCCCGCGCTGGATGCCAGGTTGGCGGAAGCCATGCGGACCCTGGACGACGGCAGGCGCGAAGCCCTGCTGCAGGAAGCAGCGCGCATCGTGGCCGAGGACCAGGCGCTGATCCCCGTGCATATCCAGAAGAATGCCTGGGCGATGCGGCGCAACCTGACCATCGATGCGCGGGCCGACGAATATACGCGCGCGCAGGACATCCGCCCGGCAGAGTAAGCCGGCCAGAAAGACGGGATCGGGGTCTTTCAGCGCGCTGGAAGGCCCCAACTATCTCTATGAGCGAATACTTGGCGGTTTTCTGAGTGAGGCACATGTCCACGTCAGGAATTAATATTATACTCGTTCGTCAGCCATGAAGAGTTCATTGTTCAGGTCGTTTGTCTGCAACTGACTACAACGTGATTTGCACTGCTTACGCTTTCTTTTTGAGGATAACACTCCCGCAGAATATGTTGCGAAATCAGCATGGAGGGGAGGGCGGTGAGCCAGAGGGCCGGTCCCGGCTCCGTTCCCATGGCCAGGCCGTCGGCGGCCGGCGCAGGGTGCGACGGATCGCTTCGCGTTGCTGTCGCCAGCGATATTCGCCTGGTGCGCGACGGCATATGCCTTGGCCTTGCCGAACATGCCGATGTCACCGTGGTCGGCACCACCGGATGCAGCAACCCGGATCTGCGGCAGCTCAGCGCCTGGCTGCCGGCGGTGGTGCTGGTGGATATCGACCGTGGCAACCCGACGCGGATCGCGCAGCGCCTTGCCCAGGCCTGCCCGGAGGCGAAGCTCGTGATGTTCGCCATCGCCGAGGAAGATGAGGAAGTGCTGGCCTGCGCCGCCGCAGGCTACGCCGGTTATGTGCCACGGGATGGCGGGACGGTCGAACTCTATCGCGCCGTCATGGATGCGGCGCAGGGCCGCCTCTGCTGCGCGCCGCATATCGCGGCGGCGATGTTCAACCGCCTCGGCAGCCTGCTGCGCCCGGAACGGCATCTCGCCTTGCCGGAGCTGACGCCACGCGAAAGCTCAGTGCTGCACCTCGTTGAGCAAGGCTGCTCCAACAAGGATATCGCCCGCCAGCTGCGGATCAGCGCGGCCACGGTGAAGAACCACATGCACAGCATCCTGCAGAAGCTGCGTTGCAGCCGGCGCGGCGAGGCCGGCGCGAGGCTGCGCCTTGGCCGCTGACGTGTTGAGGGATACCGACCTTCCCTCGGCCTGATCCACAACATGATGCAAGCGGCCTGCCGGCGGTTCCGAAGACCTTAGCTCCATCCAGCGGAAGTTTCGGCCCGTCTTTGCCTACCCGCGGCATAGGCCGTTCGGCCCAGGCCATCCATCCGGTGGCCCGGATCGCCGACCTGCCCGTCCGGTCCATGGCGCCGCCATGGACCCGCGTCCGATACTCCCGGCCTGCACGCGGGAGTATCCGCCTTGGCCAGGACCGTCCTGATCGCCGATCTGCCCCAGACGCTGGAGGATCTGATCGCCGGCATCCTGTCGCGCCGGGCGGAGGTGACAGTCGTACGGGGCGCGACGGGAACCGACGGCCTGCTCTCCGCGGCCCGCAAAGCCGGCGCGGGCGTCGTTGTCGTTGCCCGCACCGATCCCGCCGATCCCTTTGGCGTCGATCCGGCTTATGGCACCGCGGCTGGCATTGCCGTGCTGAGCCTCTCGCCGAATGCCAGCTGGGCCTGTCTGCACCGGCTGCTTCCCTCCCACGAGTGCTTCGAGGATGTCTCGGTCAACGAGATCGTCGACGCCGTGCTCGGCAAGGCGGGCTGAGCCATGGATGGCAGCATTCTCGGAGATGCCAGCCTGAGCCTGCAACGGATGCTGGAGGACGAGATCCGCATCAGCTTCCCGGACACCTCGGTGTCGCTGGAATCCCCCAAGCTCGCCCGTCCGAATGCGCCGGGGGAGATGGTGGTCTCGCTCTGGCTGCACCGCGTCAGCCGGCAGGCGGATATGCTCAATCATCCGCCACGGCGAATCGGTCCCGACCGTGTCGAGGCGCCACGCCTGCCCATCGACCTGCATTTCCTCGCCACGCCCCTGGGTGGCGATGCTGTGACGCGGCAACGCCTGCTGGGCGTGACGCTGCAGGCACTGCAAGCCAATGCCGTGCTGGCCGCCGACCGCCTGGCGGCTCCGCTGGTGGCCGCCGGCATCGACGCGCTGCGGCTGCATCTGGAGCCCTATGACACGGAGGATCTGGCGCGGCTCTGGCATGCGCTGTCCGAGCCATTCGAGCTTTGCGCTGCCTATGTGGTGGATTTCGTGCTGCTGCCGGCCGGCAGCCAGCCCCGCCCGGCCGCGCGCGTGGTGGACCGGCGGCTGCGTTTCGGCGCCGCCCCAGCCGTGGCGGGATAGGGGCGATGCGCGCGGGCATCATCCTCGACCTCACCGCGCGGCGACTGGTGCTGGCGGTGCTGCGCGTGCTGGACGAGGACGGCGTGACGCCCGTGCATCTGCCGGAAACGCCGCCGGCCGCCGACGATCCCAGGGTGGTCGTGCTGGTCCGGGAGCCGGGGTTGCTCGCCATCGCCGGCGATCCCTCGCTGCTGCTGCTGCCCGGGCCGGGCAATCCGCCCGCCGTCACGCTGAATCTCCGCCTGACCGGTTTCCGCCCCGCCGAGATCACGATGACGCTTCCGCCCGCCGCGGTTCCACCGGTGGGCTTGCCCGATCTCATCCTGCGCCGGCTTCCTAAGGATCTGAATGGCAGGATCGTCGTGGCGGTGACAGGCGCTCCCTTGTCCGGCATCGCCGTCACCATCGCCCCGGCCTCGCCGCTCACGGGGCATCCGCTGCTTCTCTCTCCCGTGCTGGCGGCCGATGTTCCGGCCGGCACGGATGTGCGCGGCTTCGGGTTGAGCCCGGTGGGCGGCGCCGTGCCCCTGAAACACCTCCACGCGCCCGCCGAGGCCGGAAGCACGGCGATCGAGCTGGATGACCGCCAGGATTTGGCCGTGGGGCAGATCCTGCGCTTCGGCCCGCCAGGGCGCCGCAGCTTCGGCCGCGTCACCTTCGTGGCCGCCGGCCCGGCGCCGCTGACGGCCCCGGGGCTGGTGCTGCTGGGCGCGCCGCTTTCCGCCAGCCTCCGTCAGGGTGACGAGGCTGAGGCCTTCACCCTCGGCGTGCCCGCCGGGCCTGGCACCACCACTCTTGGCCAGGCCTATGCCGGGGAGGGGATGTTGGTCACCGCCGCGGCGGTGGCACCCGGCGCCGTGCTGGCCATCGGCCCAGCCGCCACGGCGGCCCTGCATGGCAGTCCGGCCCTGAGCGACGCGGATGGGCGCTACCGCATCCCCGGCCTGGCGCGCCTGCCGCGCCTGACCGCCAGCGTCGCCGCGCCCGGCTTCGCGCCGCGCAGCCGCACGGTGGTCATGGCGGCGGACGGCGGCAGCAGCCTCGATTGGCGACTCACCCCATGACCGCGCCGAAGGCCGCGAGGAGGGCCCATGCCTGATTACACCGCCCCAGGCGTCTATATCGAGGAACTGGACCTCAAGCCCCCCTCGATCGAGGGCGTCAGCCTGAGCACCGCCGGCTTCGTGGGCGCCACGATGCGCGGGCCGACCACCGGGCGCCCGATCCTGGTCACCGGCCCGGCCGAGTTCCGCCGCCGCTTCGGCGGGGTCTTTCCCGCGACCTCTCCTGTCGCCGCCGTGGGCGAACTGCCGCTGGCGGTGGAAGGCTTCTTCGCCAATGGTGGCAAGCGCCTCTACGTGATGCGCGTGGCGCCCGCCGGGACGACAGCCACGCAGTTCGCCACCCAGGGCGGCCTGGTCACGCGGCTCGCCACGGGCTCGCCCGCCACGGTCGGGGCGACGACCTTCCGCCCGGCCACGCTGCGCGGCCTGCGTCCGGGACTGGAGGTCACGCTGCGGATGCTTCGTGACGGCGTTGCCTACAGCTCCAGCCCGTTGACCATCGCCGCCGGCGGCATCGACCGCATGACGGGGCTGGTCACGCTGTCGGCGGTGATCGACATGACGCCGGCCGGCGGCCCCCCCGCTTTCGCGCCGGACAGCACGGCGGTCCTGACCAATGCAAGCGGCGTCGGCGCCGACGGCAGCATCGCCACTGGCGCGCGGCCGGCCTCGCTGACCCTGGTGGCCGCCGATGCCGGCGCCTGGGCCGACGGGCTCGTGGTCACCGCGCAGCATGAAGCCGGCGCCCGCGCGGAATATGTGGCGCTGATCGCCCCCACGGCGGTGGATGACAACAAGCTGAGGCTGAGTTCCACCGCCGGGTTCTATGTCGATGCCTGGGTGGAGATCGACCGTGGCGCCGGGGCGGCCAAGGCCTATCGCCGGGTTCTGGCCGTCAATGGCCCGGTCGTGACGCTTTCGGGCGATCCCATGGCGGCGGGCGATGTCGACCCGTTGCCGAATACCGGCCGCACCCTCGTCACTGTCGCCGAATTCGGCCTGACCGCCACCTACGAGACGACGGTGGAGCGTATCTCCGGCCTCACCCTCGCACCGGTGCCGGGGCGGGGGGTAGAGGCTGCGCTGGCCGCGCGTTCCACGCTGATCCACGTGCTGCCGGGCTCCATGCCCGCCACCACGGACCCGCTGACCTTTCCCTCCGGCGCCGACGGCCTGCGCTTCGCCGTCAGCGCGCCCGGCGCCGATGCCGCGCCGGCCGCGATGGATATCATCGGCACGGATGGCGGACCCGGCGCCCGGACCGGATTGCGGGCGCTGGAGGATGTCGAGGATATCGCCATGATCGCTGCCCCTGGCTGGGGCGACCAGGCGGTGCAGCAGACCATGATCGACCAGTGCGAGGCCATGCGCTACCGCATTGCCTTGCTGGACCCCGAGGCGACCGGAGGCGCCGCCCCGACCCTGCCGCAGATCCAGACGCAGCGACTTCGCTTCGACAGCAAATACGCCGCTGTCTACTATCCCCGTGTCACCGTGACCACGCCCGGCGGGCCGCGTGCCATCGGCCCATCCGGTCATGTCGCCGGGCTGATCGCGCGCATCGATGCGGAGCGCGGCGTGGTGAAAACACCGGCCAACGAGGTTCTGCGCGGGCTTCTGGACGTGGAGACGCAGGTCAACCGCGCCGAACACGGCGTGCTGAACCCCGGCCCGAACAACATCAACGTCATCAGGAACTTCCGTGACGAAGGCAGGGGAATCCGCGTCTATGGCGGGCGCATGGTCACCAGCCTCTCGGACTGGCGATACATCGCCGTGAGGCGTCTTTTCATCTTCATCGAGAAATCCATAGAGCGCGGCACGCAATGGGCCGTCTTCGAACCGAACGGGCCAGATCTGTGGTCGAAGCTGACCGACAGCGCCGATGCCTTCCTGACGCGGCTCTGGCGTGATGGCGCGCTGCTGGGGAACAGGAAGGAGCAGTCCTTCTTCATCGCCTGCGGCCCGGAGACCATGAGCCAGGACGATGTCGACAATGGCAGGCTGATCATGGAGATCGGCATCGCGCCGGTGAAGCCCGCGGAGTTCGTCATCATCCGCATCAGCCAGACCGCCTCCGGCGCGCTGGTCGAGGAAGCCTGAGGGAGAACCGACCATGGCGAACGGCGATCGAAACGATCCCCTGCGCGGCTATAACTTCCGCGTCGAGATCGGGCCCATCAGAAATCTGGGCTTCCGCGAGTGCTCCGGCCTGACCTTCGAGACCAACGCCATCGAATACCGCGAAGGCGCCGACAAGCAGCTGCATGTACGGAAGCTCTATGGTCTCCGGACCTTCGGGAACCTCCTGTTCCGGCACGGCATCATCGGCGATCGCCGGTTGTGGGAATGGTATCTGCAGGTACTGAACGGTTCGGCTCCGCGCCGGGAGGGCGCGGTGGTGCTGACCGATGAGGCCCAGGCCCCGCAGTGGCGCTGGCGCTTCTATGAGGGATTCATCTCGAAATGGGAAGGACCCAGCTTCAATGCCACGGCGAATGAGGTAGCCGTCGAGAGCATCGAGATCTGCGTCGAGCGGGTCGAGGTGGTCTGATGGATCGCGCGCCCGGTCTCTACTGGACCCCACCACGGAAGCCCGCCGCGCTGCCGGCGACGGCGATCGACGTGCCGGCATTCATCGGTCTTGCCGAGCGTGGGCCGCTCCATGCCGTCACGGTGGTCGAGGGCTGGCCAGGATTCAAGGAGATCTTCGGGGGCTTCTGGAGCGGCGCGCAACTGGCCTGGACGGTGCGCGGCTTCTTCGAGAATGGCGGGCGGCGCTGCCATGTGGTGCGCGTTGCAGCCGCGCCGGCCGCAGCGCTGAGCAGCGGTGTGCAGCCGGCGAACCGGCTTTCCAGTCTCGTGGACAGTACGCTGGGATTCGCCGCCGGGGCCGCTGTGCGCGTCGAGCAAGCGGTCGATACCACCGCCACCGGTCCCCAGCCGGTGGATCGTCAGGCTTCCATCGTGGCGGATGCCGGGGGGCTACTGGCCGGCGACCGCGTTGCCATCAGCCAGGCCGGGCAGAGAACCATCTGGCGTGTATTGCAAGACGTCGATCCGGCGGCGCAGCGGCTGACCTGGGATAGCGCGCTGCCCCCGGAATATGACCTGACGCAGCCGATCGATTTCTCATTGACGCGCGCGGTCATGTGGCTGCTGGACCATGCTGCGCCGGGTGCGCTGCATTGGGCCGCACCCTTGCCGGATTCTCTCGCGCTCAATCGGCCGATGCGCTTCATGACCGGTACCGCGCCGGCCGAAGGCGTGCTGTATGACGAGAACGGCGCTCCGATCCTGCGCATCGCCGCCGCGACTGCGGGCGCCTGGGGCAACGCGCTGGAGGTCCGGCTTTCACGTGGCGTCTCGGCGGAGACGCGCAGTCGCAGCGTGCCGGTCGCCGATGCGCCTGACGCGCTTTCCGCCGCCTCGCTCAACGGCTTTTCCGAGGGCGCAACGCTGACCCTGTCGCAGGATGGCACACCGCCATTGCGTCGCCGCCTGCGCGGTATCGACACGACCGCGCGCCGGCTGTTGCTCGACCAGTCTCTGGTCGGGTTCTCCATGGGTGACGCCGCCAGCGGAGCGCGCCCCATTTCCGTGCGGAGCGAGAGTTTTTCCCTGACCGTGCTGGAAGCGGGACGCCTGGTGGAATCCCACGGCGCGCTGGCACTGCCCGAGAGTGGCGATCTCCCGCTGATCTCCAGACGCATCCTCGCCACGCGCCTGGCTACCCCGCCGGGATATCCAATGCCCGATCCACAGGCCGGCCTCTTCCCGGCCGGGGTCCTCCTGCTCTCCGGCGGCCGCGATGGATGCGCCGCCGTGACCGACCTCGACCTCCTCGGCGGACTGGAACTCCTGGCGCAGGTCGACGAGCCGGCCGCCATTGCCATACCCGACGCACAGCCCGAGCCGACCGCCGCGCGCCAGACGGCGACCCTGCCGGCCATGCCGCCCGATCCCTGTGTGCTGGACGGGGCGCCCTCCATGTCGTTGCCGGAAGCCATCGTCAGCGTGCGAGAGGCCATGCCGCCCTTGACTTCAAGCGACCTGCGGACGGTGCAGCGCGCCATGATCGCGCAATGCGAGGAGAGGGGGGACCGCATCGCCTTGCTCGATGCTCCACGTGGCGGCGTGGCCGATCCCTTCGACCCTGATGCCGTGCGGGACTGGCGCATCGGGATCGAGACCCGCTTCGGCGCGCTCTACTGGCCCTGGCTCCAGGTGGCTGATTCCGACGCTCCACGCGCCGCCAGCCGGCTGATACCGCCTTGCGGCCATGTCCTGGGCATGGTCGCTGCGTCGGATGCCGGTTTCGGTCCGCAAAAGGCGCCTGCCAACCTGCCGATGGAATGGGTGCAGGCAGTGACACGGGAGGCCGAAGAAACACGCCGCGCGCTGCTGAACGAAGCAGGCATCAACGTCATCCGGGCGTTACCCGCGCGCGGAATTCGTGCTTGCGGCGCGCGCAGCCTGTCGCAGGAGCCGGACCATCGGCTGTTGAACATGCGGCGCATCATGATCATGTTGCGCCGCGCCCTGCGCGTTGGCTTGGCCTGGGTTCCCTTCGAGCCGGATAATACCATGCTGCGGCGCCAGATTCGCGGTGCGCTGGAATCCTTCCTGGAGGAACTGTGGCGCCAGGGCGTCCTGGCCGGCACGGTGGCAGAGGAAGCCTTCGCGATCAGCATGGAGCCGCCCGATGACGGGCGGCTGGTGATCAATATCGCCGTTGCCCCGGTTGCTCCGGCGGAATTCGTGCTGCTGACGCTGACGCGGCAGGACGAAGCCGTGGAGATCGCCGAGCCAATGGTCCCGCAGCGCGACAGGCTGGGAGCAGCCGCATGAGCGACACGCTGCGCAAGGACCCGGTCGTCGGATTCAACTTTGCCGTCTCGCTGACGGAGAGCGCAGGAATCGGCAGCTTCGTCTCCCTCACTGTGGGGCTGCCGCCGCAGGGCGGCTTCTCGGAGGTCTCCGGCCTCGACCTGACGATACAGGCGGAGGAATTCCGCGAGGGCGGCAATAACGGCACGGTGTTGAAGTTCCCGGGCCGGGCGGTCTGGGGAAATCTCAAGCTGCGGCGTGGAATCGTCCGCGCCGCCGATCTCTGGGACTGGCATCGAGGCTTCCTCGAAGGCCGCGGCAAACGGCGGGATGGCGTGGTGACCCTGCTCGACGAAAGCGGAGAGGCGGTACGCAGCTGGCGCTTCACGCGCGGCCTGCCTGTGCGATGGACCGGACCCGGCCTGAATGCGCGCGAGGCGCAGGTGGCGGTCGAGGAAATCGAAATCGCGCATGAGGGCATCCGGCAGACCGGCGGCGACGGCAGCTTGCTGGGTGCAATCGGCAATCTCTTCTGAGGATGGCGGTGATGGACGAGAACACGGAAACGAGCGTGCATATCGAGGAGATTGAGGCCAGCGTCAGTGTCATGGACGATGCTGCCTTGCTCTCGCCCGATGTCATGCGCCGTGTCGTGGCCGAGGTCATGGCGCGGATGGAGGCCAGCCAGCGGAGCCGTGGCATCGCGCTCGCCAACACGCGCCTCGGCCGCTCGGCCGCGCTGCGGCCGGACCGGGTCGGCTGAGATGAAGGCGCTCGCCAAGGCGGAGATCCACCGGCTGAACCCGGACGGCACGCCTTCCGGCAAATCGCTGCGCGTGCAGTTCAATCCAAATGAATTCACCCTCACCAAGGGCGCGCAACTGGCGGAGATACCTATTCCGGGTCTGGATTCACCCATCATCCAGTTCGTGCGCGGTCAGGCCGAGACCATGGGGTTCGACCTGTTCTTCGATTCCACGGAATCCGGTACAGGGCCCACCGCCGAGGCCGTGACGGCGAAAACGGATGCCTTCTACGACCTGGTGAAGATCGAGGGCGACCGCCACGCGCCGCCGGTCATCCTTTTCGCCTGGGGTGGTGATGCATTCCCCGGACACCGTACCGCAGACAGCCAGCAGCGCCACGGCTTCAAGGCGGTGGTGGAAAGCGTGCGCCAGCGCTTCACCTATTTCTCCAGCCTGGGCCTGCCGTTGCGCGCCACGCTGACCCTGGCGCTCCGCGAATACAAGACGCTGGACCAGCAGATCCAAGAGTTGCACCTGCGCTCTCCCGATCACACCAAGGCGCATGTCGTCCGTGCGGGCGAGACCATCACCCGCATCGCCGAACGCACCGCTGGCGATCCGCGCGACTGGCGCAGGATCGCCGAGGCGAATGGCATCGACGACCCCCTGGCTCTGCCTCCCGGGCAGCGGCTGCTCGTGCCACCGGTGGACTGGCCATGACCGGGACCCTCATCGAGCTGGCCACGAGCAACCGGTCCTATTACGTGCCGGGCTTCGAGCTGCGCGTGCGCGGCGCGCCGATGCCGCGCAATGTGGTTCGCGATATCAGCGAAGTGACCTACGAGGACAGTGTCGAGCGGGTCGACAGCTTCACCTTGACGGTCGCCAACTGGGATTCCCTTCGCCGGCAGCCGAAATACATCGGCCTGCCCCGCGACCGAGCGGGCGAGGCGAATGCCAGGATCTTCGAGCCGGGCAATGAGCTGCAACTTCGGATCGGCTACGACGGTAAGCCCGTGCTGATGATGACCGGCTTCATCACCACGCTGGATGTCGAGTTCTCCGATCAGTCGGTTCCGAAGATGACAGTCCACGGGCTGAACGTCATAGATCGCCTGCGGATCCGGCAATACACCTGGAGCTGGCCGGATGACAGCGCCACCAGCATCCGCGACAGCGACGTCGCCAAGGCGCTGGAAGGTCCGCCCGGCGATGATCGCGGACGCCCGGGCCTGGGCATTCCCGTGCGTATTGACGCGGCGGCGCGGGGGCGGGAGGTGCCGCAGCCACATATCTTCATGAACAATCAGTATCCGATCGTTTTCCTGCTCGAGCGCGCGCGCCGCCTTGGCTACGAGATCTCCATCGATGAGGAGGCGGCAGCGGGGCAGGCCAGTCCTCGCCGCGTTCTCTTCTTCGGCCCGAGTACCCAGCGCCCGGATGTCACCTATGTGCTGGAATGGGGCAAGTCCTTGCAAAGCTTCCGGCCCCTCTTTTCCTCGGCGGGGCAGCTCTACTCGGTGCGCGTCTGCGGCTGGAACCGGCGCACGAAGGAGCGGATCGAGGAGCGGGTGACGCTGGATGAGATCGCGCCGGCGGAGCTGCCAAACCCTGACCTCGTCGCCGTGGCGCGGGCCGCCAACCGGGAGGATGTGGTGACGGATGAGCCGGTGAGCAGCGCCGCCGATGCGCGTCGCCTCGCCATCAGCCGGCTATGTGGCCAGCAGCATGAGATGGTCACCGCCTCCTGCGCGACGGTCGGCCTGCCTGACCTGCGGGCCGGGCGCAAGGTGATGATCCGTGGCACGGGCCTGCCGTTTGACGGCGTCTACTTCATCACCGCGACACGTCACGTCATTGGCGAGAGCGGCTACCGCACGAGTTTCGAGGCCAAGCGTATCGGGCCGGAGCCAGGACGATGAACGCATTCCATTCCGGCACCGAGAGCGTCAGTCGCATGGAAGGGTTGGTGACCGGCACAGTCGCCGATGTCGACGACCCGCTGGGCGAGGGCCGCATCAGGGTGAATATCGACAACATGCCCGGAAAGCCGCTGACCGACTGGGCGCCTGTCGCGGCCGCCATGTCTGGCGGCGGGCGGGGCTGCTGGTTGATGCCGGAAGTGGGCGACGAAGCCGTGGTCGGCTTCCTGCACGGCGATCCCAAGGCGCCGTTGGTGCTGGGCTTCCTCTGGAACGGCCGTGACAAGCCGCCGTCGAAGAGCGCGCGGGAGCGCATGATCCGCTCATTGAACGGCCATACCATCCGGCTGATCGACGCCGACCCCGAAGCGGGGGCGCAGGGTGCGGTAGTCATCGAGGACGCGCACGGCAACCGTATCACCCTGTCGAACGGCCGGATCTCCATCAGCGCGGTCGCGCTCCTGGCTCTGGAGGCACCGATCATCACTCTTTCGGGGACGGGATGGAGCCGCGTGGTTTCGCCTAGCTCCAACCCGATCTGAGGGGATGGATGATGACGCAGCCCATTACCATCAACCCGGATATCCAGAAGCTGCTGGAACTGCCGGATTGCAAGCTGCTCTCCCTTCCCAAGCCGGTACCTGCCAGGCTGCGCCTGCCGGGCGGCGGACAGCTTTCCGCCTTCACCGATATCTCCAAGGGAATCCCCACCGACTGCACCATGTCCTTTAGTCTGGTGATGCAGCTGGCGCCGATGCTGGCTTCCATCGAATGCCTGGTGAAGGTGCTCGGCCTGCTGAAGCCGCTGATCGACATCATCAACGGCCTGCCCGCACCTCCTGGCCCGCAGGTCCTGCTCGATTTCGGCAAGGCGGCCGAGAAGGTGATGGGCTGCATCACGGCCTTCACGCCGGTGGGTGGTTTGATGCTCTTCATCAAGGACATCATCCTGCTCATCTGCAGCTTCCTGAACTGCTTCATCGGCCAGCTCTCCACGGTCATCGACCTGCTCTCCGGGCTTGCGCTGCAGATGCGGTTTGCGGAGGAGGCGGGAAACGAGGAACTGCAGCGCGTGCTGAAATGCGCGCAGGATAATGCCATGACCTCCGCCGACCATCTGCAGGGTGCGATAGGACCTGTGACCAATCTGATCGGCCTTGTGGAACCGTTGCTCGGCCTCGCCGATATCAAGATCGAAACACCCTCCATCGTTCCCGGCGCCGATCTGGAGGGCATGCGCGCCACGCTGCAATCGCTGCGGGATCTGGTCGATACGCTGCAGCAGATCGCCGAGGGGATCCCGGGATGAGCATGGCGCGCCCTTTCCTGGGCCGAGGCGTCGGCTTCCCCTTCCGGGTGGGCCCGCGAGGGAACCTGCCCTGGGTGGAGGGGGCGGCGGCGGTGGAACGCGCCATCTGGATCATCCTCTCCACCGCGCGGGGCGAGATGCCGATGCAGCCGCGCTTCGGCTGCGGCATTCAGGAGCTGGTCTTCGCCGACAATACGCCCGCCTCCCGCGGCGTCGTCGCCCAACTGGTGACGGAGGCACTCTCGGAATGGGAGCCGCGCATCGACCTCGTCGATATCCGCGTGCGTGAGGGCGGGGAGCAGACGGTGATGGCGATCGAGATCGACTACCGCCTGCGCGCCGACAACGCCTTCTTCAATCTCGTCTATCCCTTCTATCCGCGGGAGGGCCGGAGCTAATGCCACTCGTCGCCCCCGAACTCGACGACCGCCGCTTCGACGACCTGATGGCCGAGGTGCGCCGGCGCATTCCGCGTTACGCGCCGGAATGGACGGATCACAATGACAGCGATCCCGGCATCATCCTGGCGAAGCTCTTCGCCTGGATGACCGAGCTGACGCTCTACCGCGTCAACCGCATCCCCGATCGCGCCACTATCAAGTTCCTGGAACTGCTCGAAATCACGCCAAAGCCTGCCGGCCCCTCGCATACGCTGCTGGTCTTCACGCCTGCCTTGCAGACCGTCAGCGAGGTGATCGTGCCGCGCGGTACCCAGGTCGCTGCCGCCGCGGACGAGGCAGGGCCCATCCTCTTCGAGACCGAAGCCTCGGCCGTGGTGCTCGGCACACCGCTGACGGCGGTGCAGGTCTTCGACGGCATCGGCTTCAGTCAGGTCACCACACGGGCCCAGGCCGCCGGGCAATGGTTCCATCCCTTCGGCCCGCGCGCGGACGAGGGATCGGCGCTCTGCCTGGGCTTCGCCACGCAGGCGGCCTTCACCGCTCAGGATTTCGCGCTGTATTACCGCCTGCCGGAGAGTGCCAGGCCACCCGTGCCCTTCCGGTGCGGCAGCACCGGGCTGCCCGCACATGCCGGGCTGGTATGGGAATTCCGTGACGCCGCCGGCTGGCAGCCGCTGGCGCTGATCTCCGACGGCACGCGCAGCCTGACGCAGGACGGCAGCATGGTGCTACGCGGTCCCGGCGGGCGGGCGCGTCCTGTCAGGCTGGGGGAGGTGGCGCAGCCACTTTATTGGCTGCGCTGCCGGCTGGTCTCCAGCAGCTACGAGGCGCCGCCGAAGCTGGATGCGGTGCTGCCCAACGCGGTCGCGGCCGTGCAGGCGGCGACGGTGGAAGGCGAGTTCCTGGGCCGCAGCGATGGCCGCCCGGACCAGCGCTTCACGCTCGGCAATCTGCCTGTGGTGCCTTTGCGCCTGGCGCGTGAGGTCGCAGCGCCGGATGGAGGGCGGGTGACGGTCGAGAGCCTGCTGCTGGAGATCGACGAGGGCGACGGCTTCCAGCCCTGGCAGGAGGTGCCGGATTTCCTCGCCTCCGGCCCGGAGGACCCGCATTACACCCTGGATCGCGGCAGCGGCGCCATTGTGCTGGGCGACAACCTGCGGGGCCGGATTCCGCTGGTGGCCGCGGGCGGCGGCGTGGTGGCGCGGCGTTACCAGTATGGCGGCGGGCGGCGGGGCAATCTGCCGGCCGGCAGCATCGCCAGCATGCAGGGCTTCGTGGCGGGCATCGAGGCCGTCACCAACCCCTATGCCGCGACCGGCGGCGCGGATGAGGAGCCGATGGCCGACCTTCGCCGCCGGGCCGCCGCGGAAATCGCCAGCAATGGCCGCGCCGTCACGGCGCAGGACTTCGAGACACGCGCCCTGGCTACGCCCGGGGCCCGTATCCGCCGCGCCAGGGCCGTGCCGTTGCTGCACCCGAACTATCCCGGCGCCGAGGTGCCCGGCGCGGTGACGCTGATCGTCGTGCCGGATGCCGAGGGGCCGGCACCCATGCCGAACCAGGCGACGCTGGCCGCCGTCTGCGCGCATCTGGACAAGGTGCGGCTGCTGACGACCGAGATGTTCGTTGTCGCGCCGCGCTACCGAAAGGTGCGGGTGGAGGTGGATGTCGAGATCCGGCCGGATGCCGATCCGGCACAGGTGAAGCGCGCGCTGGAGGGGCGGCTGGATGCTTTCTTCCATCCGCTGACCGGCGGGATGGACCCGCTGACCGGCGAGCCCGGTACCGGCGGCTGGCCTTTCGGCGGCAGCATCTATGTTTCCGACCTCTTCCGCCTCGTGCTGGAGACGCCTGGCGTGCTCCGCATGGCCGATGGGCAGATGGTGGTGCGCGTGGATGGCGAGCCCGGCACCTTCTGTCGGGACACGGAGATCTGCCCCTATGACCTGACCTGGTCAGACGGTCATGACGTCCGGGTCCGCATGGCCACGCGGGTGGTGCGATGAGCCGCATCGTCCTCGATGGCCGGATCGGCTGGCAGGCGGCGGCGCTGAACGACACCGGCGCGGAGGCGACGCTGGCCCTGGCCGCCATTCCCGCCCCCGGCCCGCCGCTGGCCGATCCGGATGGCACCCTGGGCGGGCTGACGACGCCCGTCTGGGCCGTGGCGGCATCGCTGGACGCGCTGTTCCTGCTGGACCGCGCGGGCACGCGCATCCTGATCTACGATCCTTGCCTGGAGCGTTTCCGCCCACTGGCCTGTCTCGGTGGAAAGGGCGCTGCCACAGGACAGCTGGACGGTGCGCGCGCCCTGGCGCTGGACCCACGGGGGCGGCTCTGGGTAGCCGATACCGGCAACCGTCGTGTGCAGGTGGTGGACCCGGCGCAGGGGCGGGTGGTGGCGGTCATCGGGCCGCTGGCGGCCGAGGCCCATGGAGAGGCTTGGCCGGTCCGACCGATTCCCGGACAGGATCAGTACGGGCTGCCGGATGGCAGCCGCGACTGGCCATCCGGCACCTGGGAGCCGGCCGCGCTGGCCGCCTTGCCGGAAGGCGGGGTCATCCTCGCCGACCGCGCCAATGACGCGCTCTGGCGGGTGACAGCGCAGGGGCAGGTGAGCCAGTTCGCAGCTGCCACCGCGCCTGTTGCCCTGCTGCGGGACCATGAGGGCCGGCTGCATGTGGTGCAGGAGGGGCTGGACACGATCCGCGTGATCGGCCCGGACGGTGCCTTCATCGAGGATGTCGCGCTGCCCGGGAGCCTGCGGGACCGCTTCGGCCCGCCCGCTCTGGCCGTCGACGCCGACGGCACGATCTGGATCTCCCCGCGCACCCCTGGCCCCGCCATGCTGCTCTGCCGCGATGCGGCCGGGCGCTGCGGGGCGGCCATCCGGCGGCAGGTGCCGGCGCGATGCACCGTGCTGGCCTTCGGCCGCGATGGCATGGCCATCCTGGGCGATGCGCGGCGCCCCTGCCTGATGCGCGCTGAGACGACGCGGTATCCCGGGCATGGCAGCGCCCTGCTGGGGCCGCTGGACAGCCGCCTCGGCGGTTGCCTCTGGGACCGTGCCGCGCTGACGGCGGCGCTGCCCATGGGCACGCGGGTCATGCTGGAAAGCTTTACCGCCGAAGCGCCCTGGAGTGCCGCGGAGGTCACGGCCCTGCCCGATGACCGCTGGCGCGGGCTGGAGATGACGGCCATGGATGCCGACGGCTGCTGGGATCTCGCGGTGCTCAGCCCGCCGGGCCGCTATCTCTGGCTGCGCCTGACGCTCTCGGGCGACGGCATGGCGACGCCCGCGCTCACGCGCATAGAAGCACACTGGCCGCGCCTCACCAGCCGCCGCTTCCTGCCGCCCGCCCTGGCGCCGGATGCGGAAGCGGCGGATTTCATGGACCGTTTTCTGATGGTCTTCGATCAGGTGCGCGCGGGCTATACGCGCAAGCTGGACGATCTGGCGGGATTCTTCGACCCCATGGCCACGCCCGCCGCGCCGCCTGGGACCTTCGGCACGGATTTCCTGGACTGGCTGGGCGACTGGATCGGCCTTTCGCTGGAGCGGGCCTGGCCGGTGGAGACGCGGCGGCGGCTGGTGAAGGAGGCCGTCGCGCTCTACCGCCTGCGCGGCACGCCGCGCGGGCTGCGGCGCCACGTCGCCATCTACACGGGCACCGAGCCACGGCTGATCGAGCATTTCCGGCTGCGCCGCTGGATGTCCCTGGGCAGCGGGCGGCTGGATGCCGGGCTGCAGCTCTGGGGTCCGGAAGTGGTGGCGCGGCTGCAACTGGATGCCTTCGCGCAGATCGGCCGCTTCGTCCTGACCGACACGGGCGACCCGCTGACCGACCCGCTGGCCGCCGGCGCGCATCGTGCCACGCTGCTGGTGCCGGCCACCGGGCTCCGGGGCGAAGAAGCCGCGCGGCATCAGGCGGCGGTGGAGCGCATCGCCGCCCAGGCGGCGCCCGCGCATGTGCAACTGACAGTCCGGATGATCGAGGCCGGCTTCAAGCTGGGCTGCGACGCCGTGCTGGGCGCCACGACGCAGTTGCCGCGCCGTGTCCGGCCGGCCCGGCTGGACGAGATGTCGCTGGGGCAGGCCGCTCTGGCCGGCGCCGGGGCCTTCCGGCTCGGCCCGCGTGGCGGCGCCCGGCTGGGCAGTGAAACCAGACTGAGTGGTTAGGGGAGCGCAAGATGCCGCATGACATGGCACTGGATGGCCCGATCGCCTGCCCCGACTGCGCGACGGAAGGTTTCGCGCGGAATGTCTGGTTCGACGGGCGCGTGGTGACTGCGGTCGACTTCGTGACCGAGCAGGATTTCTGGGCCACCAAGCACCGCCGGCACGCCCGGCTCCTGCATGGCTGGGGCGTGGTCTGCGGGCTGCGGGTGGTGGAGCACCCGAACCCTGCCTGCCGCGCCCAATGGGTGGTGGTGCGCCCCGGCAGCGCGCTGGATTGCTGCGGGCGCGAGGTGCGGGTGGACCAGCCGACCCTCTTCGACCTCCGCGCCGCTTTCCTCTCGGCCTGGCGCTCCGCTCATGGCAAGGCGGCCGAGCCCGATGCCGCCACCCACCGCGTCGAGATCGTGCTGCGCTATGCCGAGTGCCCGGCCGAGCCGGTGCCGGTGCTCTTCGAGGGCTGCGCGCCGGGCGGGGAGGCCTGCCTGCCGAGCCGGGCGCTGGAGGGCTTTTCCCTCGACCTGCTGATCGACCGGCCGTCCCCCGCCGCGCCCCAGGCAGGCGCGGCGCTGGAATGGGCGCGGACGCTGGGCGGGGCGGGCGCCACGCGGATGGCGCTGCACGAGCCTTCCGGCCGTGGCTTCATCCTGGCCGGCGGGGCCGCGGCCAGCCTGCTGGTGGTGGATCTGGAAACCGGCGCGCCGCTGCTGGGGATGGCGGATAGCGGCTTCGACCCGCTGGACATCGCCATTTCCGCCGACGGCCAGCGGGTCGTGCTGGCCGTCGCGCCCAAGGGGGGCGGCGCCCCGGAACTGCGCGTGCTGGATGCCGCCAGCCCGGCCACCGCCGTCACGCCGCTGCCGCTGGCGGGCGGGGACGGGGGCGCCGTCGCCCTGCGTTTCCTGCCGGATGACCGGCTGGCCGTGACGGTCACGGCGGCGAATGAGTTGCGGATCTGGGGCAGCGACATCCTGACCACCGCCACCCCCGGCGCGCCCTCCATCGTGGCGCTGGCCGATGGCCCGGGCGCGATGGCGCTGCCAGTGAACGCGACGCATCTCTATGTGGCGCTGACCGGCGCGGCGGGTATCGCCGCCGTGCGGCTGTCGGACCTCGATCCGGTCATCCTGCCCCTCGGCAGCGGCGGCACGGCGCGGCCGGTGGCACTGGCTGCGGCCCGGCGCGGGGGCAAGGACCTGCTGGCGGTGGCCGATGGCGCCGGGGCCGCCGTGCTGCTGATCGAGGCCAGCCCCGATGCCGCCGCCCCGGCGGACCAGGCCGTCGCCCTGGGTGCGCCGCTGACCGGGCTGGGGGGCGCGCCGGTGGGCGTGACGCTCTCGCCCGCCGGGGACTGGGCGGGGCTGCTGCTGGAGGCGGCGGATGGCAGCGGCGTGGCCCGCGCGGCATCCGTCACGCGCATCGCCAGCGGCGTGGTGGACCCGGTGGGGCCCGCGCTGCCGGTCGGGGATGAGCCCAGGGCGCTCCTCGGCGCGGCGGATGGCGGCCTGCTCTACGCCGTCTATGCCGGTGCCGCGCCGCCCGCGGGGGGCGTGGCGGTGCTGGAAGCCAAGGGCGATGACTGCCGCGCCCGTCTGCACGCGCCGGAGGAATGCCCGGCCTGCGGAGCGGATGACGCGCTGGTACTGGCCACCATCGCCGATTACCGCTTCGGCGATGCCGTCACCGATGCCCGGCTGGACCATGGCCCCGCGCGGCGGGAGCTGGCCAGCACGGGGGCGCTGCAGCAAGCCTTGCTCTGCGTCATGGACCACGTGGCCGGTGGCATCCCCGGCCCGGCCGGCCCCGCTGGGCCGAAAGGCGACCCGGGCCCGAAGGGCGACAAGGGGGACAAGGGCGACCCTGGTGGCGGCGGGGAAGGCACCCCCGGCCCCCAAGGGCCGCAGGGCCCCGCCGGCCAGCGTGGTGAGCAGGGGCCGCCGGGCGAAGCCGGACCGCCGGGCGCGCAGGGTCCACAGGGCCCGCAAGGGGAGAAGGGCGACAAGGGTGATCCCGGAGCGGCCCCGAAGCTCGACCTGCCGCGCATCGTTGCCTTCAACTGGCCCCATGCCGGCATCCTCAACCGTGAGGACGGTCGCACGCAGGAGATGATCAAGCTCGGCCTGCTGGTGGCCTTCGACCGGGACTATCCTGTCCTGGCCGAGAGCTTCGCCGCGCGCGAGGTCTGCGACAACGTCGCGCAGTTCCTGGTGGCCCGGACCGGCCGGATGGAGCCGGGCTTCTCGCTCAGCTGCTACTGCCAGATCGACACCGAGGTGACGGGCGTGATGCTGGAGGGCCGCTGCGGAGAGCCGCCGACGATCCTCGACGATACGTCGATCACCAACGGGCCCGTCACCGGCCTGCGCCTCCGCCCCGGCAACCGGGACGGGGAGCGGGTCTTTCCCAACCAGGAAATCTGGCCGCCCGGACGCTACCGCGTCGTCATCGAAGGCAATTTCATCCTGGGCGAGAAGGTCGCCGAAGTGACGGGGCCGCTGGGCGGGGGCGAGATGATCCAGGCCAATCCGGCGCTGGATGCCGAGCATTTCGGCCCCGGCCTCAATGGCGACTTCCTGCCGGCCATGCCGCGCCGCTGCCCCACCGGCAACGGGCTGGAGGGCGGCCGCTTCGTGAGCTGGTTCGAGTTGGTCTGATCCGCAAGGAGGCGTGCAATGGATGCCAATATGACCACCGGATCCAACGGGACGACGGTCTGCGGCTGCCCCGCCTGCCGTGGGCTGCAGATCTTCGAAGCACCGAAATATGCGACGGGCGCAACGCTTTCGGCCGAGGATCTGGCCAGCGAGCAGGCTTTCGTGCGGGCCAAGATGCGGCTGCACAACCGCTTCCTGCATGGCTGGGGCGTGGTCTGCGGCTTGCAGGTGGTCTGCGACGACTGCGACGGCTCGGTGCGAGTGGAGACGGGCTATGCCATCGACCGCTGCGGCAACGACATCGTGCTGGCGGATTCCACGCGCTTCGACATCGCCAAGGCCATCCGCGCCTGCCGTGATGCGCGCCGGCCGAAACTGGGGGATTGCGACCCCTTCACTCCCGCGCCCGATCCCGGCTGCGCCGATCTCGAGACCCACTGGTGCGTCACCCTGCGCTTCAGGGAGGTGGAGAGCGCGCATAGCCTTTCGCTGATGCGCCAGCCGGCAGGCCAGGGCTGCGGCTGTGGCGGAAAATGCGGCTGCGGGGGAGGCTGTGGCGGCGGTTGCGGATGCGGCGGCTCCGCCACCCGGCTCACCGCCAGCGCGGTGACCAGCGGCAGCACCACTACCGGCGTGCTGGGCTACGCGCTGCCGGGCTGCACGCCCCGGCGGCTGGTGGAATGCGCGGAACTGGGCGTGGTGCGGCACAAGGGCCCCTGCGGCCCCGATCTGCGCGAGGGCCTGGCCGGACTGACGCAGGGGCTCGTGACGCCGGACAGCCTGCTGGGGCGGGCGATGGGCTGCGTCAAGGAAGCCCTGGCTATCCTCCAGGACCGGCTGACCGAGACGGATATGCGCGCCATCGCGGCGCTTCTGAACCAGCAGCCGGGCGCGGAGGTCACGGCGCAGCAGATGCGTGACGCTCTCTGCCGGCTGCGGCAGGCGCTGATCGACTTCATGATGCGCCATGACCCCGTGCGCTGCCAGGCGCTGCGTGAGCTGGACCAGCTTTCCGTGCCGCTGCCGCAGGCCGGTGACAATGTGCCGGGCACCAACCTGCCTGCCGGGGAGAGCCCCGCCAGCTATGCCGACCGCGCGAGCCGCGTGGCGGAGGGGCTGTTCAGTCTCTGGCTCCAGTCCGTCATCGACTGCCTCTGCGCCGCCATCCTGCCGCGCTGCTCGGAAGATCCGCTGGAGGATTGCGTGCCGATCGCCTGCGTGACCATGCGCGGGGACAAGGTCGTCAGCATCTGCAACCATAGCTGCCGCAAATATGCCGGCGCCTTCCCGACACTGATGCACTTCCTCTCCGTGGTGCCAGTCGTACCGCTGGTTTCCCGGCTGCTGGCGCTGCTCTGCTGCTCGCCCCTCGCCGCGCTCTTCGGCTTGGGTCGGCGGGATGAGCGCGCCCTGCGTTTCCGTAGCGCCCTGGCGGCGGGGAACTTCGCCACGCCGCGTAACCTGCTGAACATGGCGCGAAACCTCGATCTCGGGGCGCTCGCCTCTCGCTGGCTGTCCGATGTCGCGCAGGCGCCGCCCGTGGTGGCGCCGGTCGGTCAGGATTCAGCCATCGCGCTACGGGAACTCTCCGCGCAGGGCCTGCGGGTCACCCTGCGGGAAGCCGATGAGGCCACTGTCGCGGCGCAGGGCAGGGCCGGGCTCGGGCGCTTCTTTGCGCGGCCCTCGGGCGAGGCAACCCTCTTCGTCCGGGACGGGAAGGTCGTGGGCTTCGCCAGCGGCGCGACGGCGGCGGCCGGTGGCGACGGGACCAGCATGAGGGAGGCCGCTACGCAGTCCCCGGCAGGCCCGTCCAAGGAACTGGCGGTCCTGCGGAAGGAGCTGGCGGAACTGCGGAGCCAGGTGGCCACCCTGAGCAAGCGGAGCAGGAAATGAGCGACGCCACCCAGCGCATGCATTATTTCCAGCGCCAGATGCTGGGCGCGGCCGACTTCACCGTCGAGCAGAGCTACCACCGGAACTGGCGCCGCCGGCACAATCTGGGGCCGCATCTCTGGGGGGTGATCACCGGCCTGGAGCTGGTGGAGATTCCGCGCGAGGGCGACGCGCAGTTCTGCGACGTCTTGCTGATGCCGGGCATGGCGGTGGACATCTTTGGCCGCGAGGTGCTGGTGCCGGCGCCCACGCGGGTGGAACCGGCGCTCTTCGCCGCCATGGCGGGCGATCAGAAGCGTGAGGTCTGGATCGCCTTCGCCGAGGCCGCCATGCGGGATGGCGCTACCCTCGCCATGATCTGCACGGGCACCGAGAACTTCCCGCGCGTGGCCGAGGGATTCCGCCTTTTCGCCGGCACGCAGGACAGCGCGCTCTGGGACCTGGAGAGGGCCGAGCTGCCGGTAGGCGGGCAGGCGGCGCTTCCGCCCTCGGCTGATCCGGTCCCCGGCACGCCGCGGCTGCCGGCGGATGGCACCATGGCCGCGCAGACCTTCGTCGCCGAGGATGAGATCCAGACCTGGCTCATCCGGCTCGGCAGCCTCCGCTGGGATGGCGGCGCGCAGAAGTTCCGCCCCGTGGCGGCGCCGGCCGACCTGATGGAGGGCCGCCGCTGGGCCGGCCTCAACGGCACCTCGGTATTGAGTGAATCCGGCGCGTTGCGCCTCGCGCCACGGCAGGCGGCGGCGGATGCCGATGCCCGGGACTTCGCCACCCTTGAGGGGCGGCTGGTGGTGCAGGGCCGGCTGACCGCAAAAAAGGATGTGGAGATCCATGGCGGCCAGCTCCGCTTCCAGAATGTGCTTGGCGAGGCCGAGAACATCCCGCTCTGGATGCAGCGCCGCGCCGCGCCGGGGGTGACGACCGAGTTGCATCTGCATCTCGGCGATGACGAGAAACCGGACCGTCGTCTCTCCATCGGGGCCGGGGCGGATGAGACGGCCGTGCCCGCCCTGGCCATCCGTGGCGACCGCAAGCTGGATGCCCGTGACGGCAAGCTGCGCCTGCCCGGCGCGCCGCGCCAGTCCATCGACCTCAGCCTGGAGAAGGACGACGAGGACGGCGCCTATGGCATCGGCGTACAGAATGGCGCCGCCTATCTGCGAAGCAAGGCAGAGGCCTACTGGTACAAGGGCGGCAAGCATGCCGATGCCGCAGGCGATCCCGGCGCCGGCGGCAGCGTGCTGCTGCGGCTAGACCAGGATGGCAGCCTCTTCTTCGGTGCGCGCACGCGGCAGATGCTCAATCTCTGGAGCACGGGATACGGGCTCGGCGTTCAGGACGGCACGCTGTACTCCCGCTCGGATTTCGATTTCGCCTGGCATCGCGGCGGCGCGCATGTGGATTCGCGCGGCCATCCGGGCGCGGGCGGCAGCAGGCTGCTGCTGCTCGATGCCAGTGGCCGCTTCTTCTTCGGCAACCGCACGCAGCAGATGCTCAACCTCTGGGGCGAGAACTATGGCGTCGGTGTGCAGGACCGGACCTTCTACCAGCGAAGCGATGCCGATTTCCGCTGGTATCGCGGCGGCACGCATAGCGACCTGCGCGGCAATGCCGGCGGAGGCCAGGAGGCGATGCGGCTGGAGCCGGGCGGGCTGACGGTCAGCGGCGGGGTGCGCGCCAGCGGAGACCTGGTGGCCGATGGCGATATCCGTAGCCGCGGCCAGCGCGTGCCGCTGATCGATGTACGCAGCGGGGTGGAGACGGTGAACATCGTGCCATCCCCGGCAGGTTCCGCCACAGGCATCCACGGCATCGACGTCACGACCGCGCTGGACAACTATGGAAGCGCGACGATCATGGTCGCGCTCTCCGACATCTCCAACAACAGCACCGCGACCAATGCCCGCTGGCGCGTGGCGCCCGAGGGCGCGCCGCAGCGCCTGGCTGGGAACCGGGCGCGGTTCTCCATACGCTTCCAGGTGGACGATATCGACGGGAATCTCCGCCAGTTCAGCTGGATCGCGGTCTTCACCGCATGAGGGAGGCGAGCATGGACCTGCCACTGGAACATACGGCATCCCTGGAGCAGCGGCTGGTCGCGCGGCTCGGCGGGTTGCGGCGGGAATTCGCCCTGGGCGAGCGGCGGCTGGCGGCGCTGGATCAGGAACGCTCCAGCCTCCAGGCCATGATGCTGCGAATCGCCGGCGCGATAGAACTGCTGGAGGCGGAACTCGAACCGCCGCCGCGCTGAGCCGATGTCACCGCGCCTGACCATCGGCAGGGTATCGATCACGGCCAGGGTACCGCGCGACCAGCCGGCGCTGCCCGGCCTCGCGGGCGACCTGCGGGAGTTGGCGCAGCGCCTGCTGGCGCCGGCCCTGGGCCAGCGTATCGCGGCGATGCTGCCGGCCGGCGGCGGAGTGGTGGTGGTGCGCCGCCTGCGTGTCGATCTGGCGGTCATGGCGCGGTGGGACGCCCGCCGGATCGCCGCCCGGCTGGCGGACGCCATCCTTGCCGCGCTCGGTGCCGCGCTTCGCGGGGAGGGGGAGGCGGTGCTGCAACACGGCAGCCGTGCCGCGCACCGGGCCCAGGTGCTGGCCGATGTGGCCGCGGGCCGGGGAGGGCTCTGGCAGCATGGAACCTGCAAGGCCATGGCCGCGCGGCCCATGCCCCAGGCGCTGGCGGCGGTGCTGGAGGAGGCGGGAGAGGACGGGCCGCGCGCCCTGTCCCTGCTCCCGACTGAAACGGCTGCCCGGGTTGTGCGGCATCTGCCGCAGCCGGAGGTTCTTCGGCTGGCGGGATCCTGGCGGGTCATGCCAGGGGCGCGCCGGGGGCCGGTGGCCCCGATGCCTTCGCTCATCGCACGCCTTGCCGCGCTCGCGCGGGCGGTGCCGCCAGACCTGTGGCGGGAGCCACCGCGCGCCGCCCTCTTCCTCCTCTCGCGCGATGTCGCGGAGCGGGTGGGTGAACCGGCTGCCCTGGCGCCGGCCATCGCCTTCCTGCTGGCTGCCCCGGTCCCGGCGGGCCCGCCGCGCGCGCCATCACCGCGTCCGGGCGTCGATGATTTTTCACGCGACGCCGCGCCACGCCCGGGCGAAGCGCCTTCCTCCGCGCCGCCCCCGCGCCCGGGGCCCGAATGGCTCGGCCTGACGCCTCATGCCTGGCTCTACCTGCTCTGGCGCGATGCGCTCGACCTCGGCGCCCTGGATCTCGCCGCCGTCATGGCGGGCGATGCGGCAAAAGGTGCGGCGGCGCTGGCGCGTGCCCTGGCGGGGACAGGGCGGGCCGATCCGGCGGGTGATGCGGCCCTGGCGCCGCTGGGCCTGTCTTCGGGACTGGTTCCGCCATCCTGCTGCCCGGCCGCCGAGGTACTGTCACGGCTTTCCGCGCAGGCCTGGCCTCCAGCCCGGACGGAAGCCACCTTGCTGCTCCCCCTCGGCCAAGGGTGGCTTCTGGCGAATGCCGCGACAGGCGCGTGGCTCCACTGTGGTGATGGCTCCGCGCCGGACCCGGAAAGCTTCGGCTTTCCCGTGCTGGCGGGCGGCCTCTGGCATCCCGCACCTCCTGACAGCCCGCCACCCCTGGCGCGCCAGCCCGACCGCCCGGCGCGGGACGCTGTGGCGTTGACCCCGCCAGGTGCGCCGGATGCCGGTTCCGGCCTCGCCTGGGCGGCCCTGGCCCAGGCGGTGCTGCGCCGCTTCGCGCGTCGCCTGCCGGGCTTTGGCCATGCCGGGCCGGACTGGTTGCGCGCCAATCTGCTGGGCCCCGGTGCCCTGCGGCGGGGGCATCCGCCCGGAGAGCCGCCCTGGCTGGAGGTGGTGCTGGACCCGCCGCCGCTGGCGCTGCTGCTGCGCATGGGAGGGCTGCTGCCGGCCAGCTACCGGCTGCCGGACGGGACGCGGGTCGATCTGCTGCTGGCGGCGGGCTGAGCCATGGCCACCGCGCCCCTGGCCGACCTGCTGGACCATCTGGCGCTGCTGCGGCTGCGGCTGGCGCGTCAGGTCGCGCTGCTGCGCGCGACCGGCCGCTTCAACGAGGACCCCTTCCGTGGCCTCTATATCGGGGAGGCGGAAGCCGATGCCGCATCGGAGGATGTCCCGCCTCAGGGAAGCTGGGCGGACCGCGCCGCCATCCTGGCCGAGCGCATCGCCACGCGCGACCTGCTGCTGCGCCAGCGCGCCGGTGCCGAGCCGGGCCTGCCGATCCCCTGCCTGACGCGGCACTTCGGCCTCGGCCGCCCGGGCGCGGAGTGCCTGGTGGCGGCGGCCGGCGCCCTGCTCGACCCACGCCTGCCGGTGCTGCTGGCTTATGCGCAGAACGACGCCGCCGCCCGCCAGCCGACGCTGGGCCTGATGCTGGAACTGCTGGCACCGGAGCCGGCTGCGCGCGTGGCGCTGTTCCGGCTCCTGCAGCCTGACGGCGTGCTGCTGTCGCAGCGGCTGCTGGCACCACCGCCCGCCGAATTCATGGCCTCGCCGCGCCCCACCATGCCGTTGCTGCCCGACGCGGCGCTGATGGGCCTGCTGCTGGGGGAGGCGGATACCGCGCTAGGGGGTGCGCTGGCGCCATTGCCCGCCGTTCCACCGGGGAGCGATGGCGGGCTGGCGGCGATGCTGGCCCGGCAATGCGATCCCCTGCGCGGGCAGGCGTCGCTGGTCCTGCTGACGGGGCCGGGGGGCGACCTTGGCCAGGCCGCGCTGGCCGCCGCCGAGGCCGCCCGGCAGGGTGCCGGCCTCCTGGCCCTCGACCCATCGCACCCTGCCGGAGCGGGGCTGGAGGATGCGGCCTTCGCTGCGCTTTGCGGTCGTGCCCTGCGGCTGGTGGATGCCGCGCTCCTCCTGCCGGCCGCCGACCTGCCTCCGGCCCGATTGCATGCGCTGCTGCGCGCCACAGCGCGGCCGGGGCGGCCGGTCTTCTGTGCCGGGCCCGTTCCCGATGCCTGCCTGCCAGCCGGCCTGGAGGTCGTGGAGATCGACATGCCGGCGGCGGACGAGGCCCGCCGCGCCGGCTGGTGGCAGGCCGCGCTGGTGCCGGAGGGCGCGGCGGAGCTTGGCGTCGCCCTCGCGCGGCAGACGCGCCTCGGACCCCTTGGCATCGCCGCGGCTGTCGCCCGCGCGCGGCGCCTGGCCCCGCCCGGCGAATGGCCGCCGGCGACGCCCGAGCCACTGGCGCAAGCCGCGCGCAGCGGGGCCGGCGCGGCGCTGGCCCGCCTGGCGCAGCCTGTTCTCGGCCAGCAGCCATGGGAGGATCTGGTGCTGCCGCCTGAGCCGATGGAGGAGCTGGAACTTCTGCTGGCGGCCGCGAGCCAGGGCGCGCGCCTAGCGGACTGGGGCTTCGGCCGGCGGCAGGCGGCGCTGGTGGCGCTCTTCGCCGGGCCAAGCGGCACCGGCAAGACCATGGCCGCCGGACTGGTCGCCCGCCGCGCGGGGCTGCCCTTGCACCGCATCGATCTTTCCGCCGTTGTCAGCAAATACATTGGCGAGACCGAGAAGCAACTGGATCAGGTGCTGCGGGAGGCCGAGGCCATCGGGGCCGCGCTGCTCTTCGACGAGGCCGACGCGCTTTTCGGCAAGCGCACGGAGGTGCGAGACGCGCACGACCGCTACGCCAATCAGGAAGTCGCCTTTCTGTTGCAGCGGATCGAGTGTTTCGACGGCCTGGTGATCCTGACCACCAATCTCGGCGGGCATGTCGATCCCGCCTTCCTGCGCCGCATTGGCCATGTGGTGCGCTTTCCCATGCCGGATGAGGCGATGCGCCTGGAACTCTGGCGTCGCGCCTTCCCGCCGGCGGCGCCGCTGGCGCCTGGGCTGGACCTGGCGGTGCTGGCGCGCGGCTTCGATCTGGCGGGGGGCAATATCCGCAACGCCGCGCTGGGCGCGGCGCAGCGCGCGGCGGTGGAGGGCCGTGCCATCGGCATGGCGGACGCGCTGCGTGCCGTGACGCGGGAGATGCGGAAGCTCGGCCGGGTGCCGAGCCGCGTCGGCCTGGCCGGCCAGGCCGCCTGAGGGGCGGGCCATGAGCCAGACCCTCGGCAGGACCGCCACACACCAGCCGGCGGGCAGCCCACCCGCCCGCGCCCCGCCTGTGCCCGAGGAGGCCCGGCACGGGCCGCTCTGGGCACAGGAGGAGCGGGAGCCGCCCGCCAGCCGCGCGGTGCTGGAGCGGGCGCAGGCCCTGGCCGGGAACCAGGCCATCGCCGGTCGGCGGGCCGAAGCCCTGGACGCAGCCCCCGCCCCCGTGCCGGAGGAGGGGGAGGCACCGGCCATCGCCGTGGATAGCGAGGCCACGGCGCCCGAAGCCCCGCAGCCCGTGACCGCGCCCGGCGCCACGACCGCGCCCGCACCGGGGCCTGAAGTGCCGGAGCCGGCACACGGCCCCCTCTGGGCCGCGCGCCCCATGCCCGCGGCGGGCGGTGCGGTGCCGCGCGATGCCGCCGCCCTGCGAGCCGCCGCCGCGGCAGGAGCCGCCGCGCTGCCCATGCCGGCCTTCTCGGCCGAAGCGGCCGTCGCGCCCATCCAGTCCGCCGGCCGGACCATTGAGGCGCGGGGCCAGGCGCGGATCGGCGCCGCGCGCGTGGCGCCGCGCCATCTGGTCCGTGGCGCCCGCCAGCCCGCGCCGCCGCCGCGCGAGGACCCCGGCCCAATCCCCGCGCAGATGGAGGCGCTGCAGGCCAAGGCGCGGCGGGAGCTGCCGCCCGCCGCCCTGCCGGAGGTGCAGGCCAGCCCGGAAGGCACCATGCCCAATCTCGGCGGGCCGGTGCTGACCGAGGAGGAACTGCGGCTGGTGCGGCTGGGCGATGTCGCCATCGATGCGCGCGGGTTGAGCGCGGAGGAGGCCACCCGGCTCAAGACCATCCGCCAGCAGCTCAGCCAGGGCGCCGTCGCCTCCATGCCGCCGCCTGCTACCTCCAGCGTCGCCAGCCCCGCGCTGACCTCGGCGCCGGTGCTGGACGAGCCGGTGACGGGGGAGGCGCTGACGCCGGAGCAGCGCGCGCTCTTCGCCCAGGTGGTCGGGCAGGTGGCCGGGGAGGCCGAGGCGGAGGCCGCCGAGGTGCTGGCCACCGTGCGGCAGACCCATGCGGCCTTTCCCGGTGGCGCCCTGGAACAGGCCTGGCTGGCGAGCGAGGGCGTGCTGCGGGATGACGACCTGAAGCCCACCGTCCTGGCGGCTGTGCGGGGCGAGGCGCGGCTGCTGGCGGAAAGCCTGGGCATGGCGCAGATGGAGGTGGAAGGCGCCATCGTGGCGCGGCGCGATGCGCTGAAGGAGCAGCGCGATGGCGTCTGCATGGCTACGGCCGCCGCCGTCAGCGACGCGCGCAGCGCGGCCTCCGCCGCCGCGCTCGGCCTCCGTGCCCAGGCCGGCGCCAGCGCCGATGCGGCGCGCGAGGCCGCCATGCGGGACCGGCGCGGCAGCCGGCGCGGGCGGCCCACGGCGCGGGAGCGGGTGGAGCGCAGCGTCACCGCCATCCGCGACAAGGTGGTGGAAGCCGAGGCGCGCTTCGACGCGCAGCTCCGCAACCGGCAGCGCGCCATCAACGAGGCGGTACGGCGCCAGGGCAATGCCTACCGCATGGCGCAGACGCGGGACGAGCTGGCGCTGGAGCCGCTCGGCCTGGCGGCTATGGGGCGCCGGGCCATGGTGCGCCGCTGGGCGGATGGGGCGGCGACCGCGTTGAACCGGACACGGGACAGCCTGAATACCGCCGCGGGCACCGCCGTCGCCGGCTTCAAGACGGAGCTGGAGGCGGCGGGGCGCGACGCCTTCGCGGCGTTGCGCGACTGGGGATCCCGCCAGTCCGGCGCGACCGAGACCTGGTGGACCGAACTCGACCAGCAGCTGAACACCTGGGCCACCGACGCCACGGCGCAGACCACCGCCTGGCAGGGCGCGCAGGCGCAGGCCTCCCGCGTCGCCCTGGCGCAGGATCTGGCCGCGGTGCAGCGCATCGTGGCCCTGCAGGAGGCCGGGCAACGGGATGCCGCGCGCGAATACCGCGCCTCGCTGGGCCGCGAGAGCCAGGCGGTGGTGAACGGCATCCTGGGTGCCGGCGGCGTGGTCGATCTGGTGGCGGGACTGACGGCGGGCCTGCGTGAGAGGGTGCGCGCCGCGCAGCAGCCGGTGCTGGAGCCGCTGCTGGAAGACAAGGTGATGGCGCTGCCGGACAAGGCGGAGTCCATGGCGGTCATCACCATGCTGCTGCAAGCCTCCCAGCCCGAGTTCGATCTCAACAAGGCAGCGACCGACATCCATGATTCCGTCACGCGCTGGCGCGGCACCGACGAGGCGAAGATCTTCGCCGCCTTGCAGAACCTCTCGCCGCTGGCCGTCAAGGCGCTGCGCATCCAGTATCGCGCATCCTATGGCGACAGCCTGGATGACGACCTGCGCGGCGACCTCAACGACGAGGAGATGGCGACCGCCAACCGGCTGCTGGAAGGCAACCGCAACCGCGCGGCGGTGATCGCGGGTGCGGTCGGAAGCCTCTATTCCGCCATCACCGGCCTCGGCACGGATACCGAGGAAGCCAAGGAACTGCTGCGCCGGATGGACCCGCAGCTGCGGACCGAGGTGCTGGCGGAATACGAGCGCATCCATGGCGAGAGTTTCGCGACCGCCATACGCGGCGAGTGGATCAGCAATACCGACCAGGAATCCGTGGCCGCCCTGACCGAGGGCGACCTGCGCAGGTCGGATGCCATCGAGCTGGGCGGCGCCATGTCCAGCTACACCACCGGCGGCGACCCGGAGATGGGAGGTGGCGAGACGCAGTATTCCTTCGACCGCGGCACCGCCATGACGACCTATGCCCGCATCCGCCGGGAGGTCGAGGAGGAAGCCAGGCGGCATGGCGAATGGACCACCGCGGATATTGAGGCGGAGATCGCCCTGCGGAACAACGAGGTCGAGGGCGCCTTCAATACCCAGTTCGCCAATGCGCCCTGGGCGAAGGATGCGCAGGGAACCGCGCTGCACGCCGCTTTCCAGCAGGCCGGCGGTGCCTCCACCGATCTGCTCGGCGCCATCGCGCGCAACGACCTGGCCGCCGCCGATGTCGCCAGACTGCGGCTGGAGGATCAGGGCGTCTATGCCTCCGATGCCGCGATCAACGGCGTCTTCCGCGACCAGGCCAGCCGCAGCCGCGCGGAGTTGCAGCGCGACCTCGGGCCGGTGCTCGCCGCCCGCACCGCCGACCGGCTGGAGGAGGAGGACAGGACCACCCACCGCACCGCCGAGGAGCGCTTCAACCGCCGCCTGGAACTGGAGCGCGAGGGCGAGCGGGAGATGGCCCGGCTGGCGGATGAGCGCACCCGCGCCCGCATGCAGGCGCTCGGGGTGAACTACCAGGCCGCCAGCGGCCGCAGCCTCTCCGCCATGATCGAGGACAATATGAGCGGCGTGGCGCGGAAGGAGGCGCTCGCCCGCGTGGCGCAGGATGGCGTGCTGACGCCGTACCAGCGCCTGCGCTTCGCCATCGAGGGTGTCGGCACCGATATGCCGGAACTGCGCGGAACGCTGTCCGGCATGACCAGCGAGGAGCTGGAGGAAGCCGACCGGCAATGGAAGGACGAGCATGGCGGCGAGAGCCTGATCAGCGCCATCGAGGGCGATACCAGCGGCCGCGAGCAGGACGACCTGGTGGACATGGCCACCCATGGCAGGCCGATGACCGCCCAGGAGATGGTGGACCAGGCCCGCCGCCGCTACGACCGCGACCGCGGGGACGAGACCTTCATCGGCTCCGGCCTCACGGGGTCCGAAAGCGCCGCCGCGAAGCGGGAGCTGGAGATGCTGGAGGGCAGCCTGGCGCGGATGCGCGACCCCCGGCTCTCGGCCGCCCAGCAGCGCGCGGTCGGTGCCGCCTTCGAGATCCGCGTCGACCGCACCCTGGCGGCGATCGAGGTGCAGCGCGCGGCGGTGGATTCGCTGGCCGACACCCTCTCCACCATTGCCGCCGTGGTGGCCGCCGTCGTGGTGGGCGCGCTGCTCTCGCCTTTCACCGGCGGCGGCTCTGCGGTGGTGGCGGCGGCGGTGATCGCCTCGCTGACCGCGACCGCCGCCTCGATGCTGACCAAGGCGCTGGTGAAGGGCGGTGCCTATGGCACCGAGGAGATCGGCACCGACCTCGCTATCGGCGCGGTGGATGCGGTGGTCTCGGCGGTGACGGCGGGGCTGGGCCATGCGCTGCTCGGCAGGCTGGCCAAGGGCATCACGCCGGTCGGCCGGTCCAGCCTGTTCCAGGGTCTCTCCCGCATGGGGCGCCTGGGCGCGATGGCGGCGCGGGGCCAGGCGCGCATCGCCTCCACCCTCGGGCGCTTCGGTACCGCCGGGCCGCTGGCCCGCGCGCTGGAGGGGCGGGCGATGCTGGCGGGCCTGGCCGCCGAGACCCGGCCTCTGTACCAGCGCCTGGCGGCCCAGGGTGCGGCGCAGCTGATCGAGCAGGGCGTGCAGGCGCTGCCCAGCTCCTTTGCCGGCGCCATGCTGGACGAGCGCGTCTGGCGCCAGCCCGGCGGGCCGATGCAGGTGCTGCAGGGCACCTTGCAGGGCACCTTGCAAAGCGTGGCGAGCGGCATGGGCTTCGCCGCCGCGCATCACGTCGCCTCCCACGGCTTCGGCATGGTGACAGGCGCCTTCCGCAACCAGCCAGTGGCCGAGCCGCATCTGCGGAGCGACGACGTGCTGGCGCATATGGGCCGGCCGGAGGACCGGCTGGCGGATTTCCGCCGCTGGCGGGAGGCCAATCCGCAGGGTTCGATGCGGGACTTCTATGCCGCGCGGCTGGCCGATGCCATCGCCGCCAGCGGCGCCGACGCCGCCCAGCGCCAGCGCGTGCGGGAGGCGCGCCGGGCCCTGCTCTCCGGGGAAGTGGAAGGTCAGCCGCTCTCCGGCCGTGAGCGCGGCGGCTTCGCCGATGTGCCGATCCTGCCGCTGGGGGAGGCGGAGTTCCGCCGCCTGGGCGGTACCGGCGACGCAGCCCTGGTGGTGCGCGACGGCCAGGCGGTGATCCTGCTGCGCGACGGCGCGCCGCCCTCCGCCGTGCGGCCCCTGCTGAGCGAGTTGCGCGGCCGCGTCTATGCCGATGCCGGCGGCATGACGCTGGAGGCTGCCCTGCCGCGCCGCCTGCGCGACGCCGTGCCGGTACGCCGGGGCGCCGGCCTGCATGGCGACGAGGTGCGCGTCGTGCTGATCCCGCCCGAGGGCGGGCCGCTTCAGCGCGTGGAGCTGCATGTCGGGCCGGAGGCGCGGCCGGTCGATGTCGCGCTGCATGCCGGTGAGCTGGACCGGGTGCGGGGCTGGATGGGGCGCATGGGCGAGGCGCGGCAGGCCCTGGCCGGCTTTGGCCAGCGGCTGGGCCTGGATATCGTCACGCCGCATGACCGCGCGCGCTTCGAGGCCGCCGGCGAGGTGCGGAAGCTGACGCCCATCATTGAGGAGCGGATGCGCCGCTACATGCTGGCCGGCGATGCGCGCGGCCACGCCGCGATCGAGCTGGAGATCCGCCACCTGATGGCCCAGCAGGAAGCCGCGCGGCGCATCCTGACCGGGGAGGTGGTGGCGACGCCGCAGGGCTATGTCGCAGCCAGATCCACCAAGCCCAAGCCCGGCGCGGCGGCGCCCCCGCCGCTCTCGGCGGAGATGCAGGCGCATCTGCAGGCGAATGCCGCTGCCCTGGCCCTGGAGAACCGGCTCGCCGCCTTCGCCCGCTCCCGCGAGATCACGATGAGGGACCGCAGCAACGCGCTGACCGGGATCGACCTCGAGCTGCGCAGGCTGCCGCCGCATCTGCAGCGATGGAAGGGGGAGCTGCTGGCGCATTTCGGCGGCCCCGATCCCCTCAGTGAGCCGCTGTTCATGCGCGAGCCCCTGGCCCGCAGCGACCCCGCCTTGCGCCAGCAGGCCGAGCGCGTGCTCCGCTCCCTCGACGGTTTCCGCGAGACGCTCGCCGACCGCCATGCGCGGATGCAATTGATGGAGCGCGCGGAGGCGAAGATCCGCGCCGAGCTGGCGCTGCTGCCGCCCCGCGCGCAACTGCTGGGCCGGCTGAACGCCGAGCTGAATTACGCGGCCCTGTCACGCGGGCCAGAGGGCGTCTGCTTTCCGCCGGGCACGGGCGTCGCGACCCCCGGCGGCAGGGTGCCCATCGCCGCGCTGCGTGCCGGTGCCACGGTGCTGGCGATGAGTGCGGCGGGACAAAAAGTGGTGGCCCGTGTCGCGGCGCGGCTCGATGGCTGGACGGACTGGCTGGTGGCCATCCACCTGCCGGGGGAGACGGTGCTGGCCACCCGGTCGCACCGCTTCGCCGTGGGCGGCGGCTGGCAGCCGGCGCGGCTGCTGCGGCCCGGCATGGTGCTGGAGACGGGAGATGGCCGTGGTGCCTCCGTCCGCGCGGTGCGGCGCCTGCGCTGCGCCACGCCGACCTGCAACCTGGAAGTAGTGGCGCATCACACCTTCTTGGTCGGTGCGGCCGGCGTGGTGGTGCATAATGGGGATGTCGAGGCGGCGCGCAGCTACCACAGCACGACCGCCTATCTCGGTCAGATCTATTATATCTCGGTGCGGCGGAACGGTGTCTGGGTCCTGGCCTATGTCGGCAGCACCAACAAGGAAGGGCTCACCCGGGCCCGCTTCCTGGAGCATGTCGGCCAGGGCCGACCGGGCAACTTGGACTTCACCGAGCGCAAGCGCGCCTGGGCGGAGGCTTACGACCGGGCCCGAGGCAGGGAGGTGGTCAGGATGGAGAACGGTCTGCCCACCCACGAATTCGGCGATGTCCGCGTGCAGGTGGTCGTCGAGGGGCAGTTCACCGACCTGGCGCTGGCCATCGTCGAGCAGGCGCATATCAATGCGAACAACAGGCAGGGCCAACTGGTGAACAACGCCGCCGCCATCGGCCAGAACGGCTTCGAGAAATACTACGGCAGCCTCACGCGCGAGCAGCGCGTGCCGCACAGTCCCTGCCGGTAGCGCGCCATGGCCTGGTGGCAGAGTTCCGACGGCCTGGGGCATATCGGGGACCGACCCGCCGACATCCTGGGCACCGCGCTGACCGAGGCGCTGGGGGAGAGTTTCGACCTCGACCTGCTGGCGGGTTTCCTGTCATCGCTCGGCTCCGCGCTCCTGCTGGACCCCGAGGCGCTGGTGCTGGAAGGCCATGCCATCGCCCGGCGGGAGATGGAGATCCTGACCGCCGAGATACCCCCCATAGTGGTGCCCATCAGCACGGACATGCCAGGCGGGATGCTGGAGGAACGGCTTTTCGACAGCCTGGAGGCCATGGCCTTCAGCTACAGGGACAGTGGCGTGGACCGCCTGCCACGGCTGGCTGAGGTGCTGGAAACACTGAGCTTCGTCGCTCGTGGCCGGCTGCGCGAGCCCGGCAGCGGCACCGAACTGACGCTGCGCGGCATCCGCCTGTTGCCGCCCGGCGGGGGCGCGGCTCCGACGCGTTGGGCGTTGCTGCGTGGCATGCTGCTGGATCAGCCGGACGAGATGCTGGTGGCCGGCGCGCTGGCGGATGCCGACTGGCGGCTGCGGATGCTGGGACTGATGGCCCTGGGGCGCTTCCGCCTCCGCGCCCAGGGGCGCCGGGCCCTGAAGGTGCCGGTTCCCGGGACGGAGGCCGGGCTGCGCGACGAAGACCATCGCGCGCTGCTGGCCCTGCGGGATATCGCCGCCGAGCGTGCGGGCCTAGGGGATCCGCGGCCCGTGCACAGCGACCCGGAGGTGGCCGCTGCCCGCGCGGCGCTGCGGCGGGATATCGAGGCGATGCTGGACGGCGTCGGCCGACCACGCGCCGAAAGTCCTGCCTTCATCCTGACGGTCCTGGCCGACCCCGCCAGCGTGGCGGGGCAGGGGCCCGGCCTCTGGCGCCGCTGGCTGGAGAGCTAGGCGCCACCAAGGCCCCGCCGCGCGGCCGGACCCCCACCTCAGACCGGGGAAATGCGCGCCCGCCCAGCCAGTTCGGCACCTTCCAGGCCATAGAGGCGGTCCAGCAGCGCCACCTGAAAACTGCCGGGGCCGCTGGCCAGCGGGGCCGCCTGCTCCGCCGCCACGCCCAGCACCGCCAGCCCGGCGACGGCGGCCTGCATCCCGTCCAGCCCGGCCCCCAGGAAGGCGCCGATCAGCGCCGTGGCGGTGCAGCCGGTGCCGGTGACGCGGGTCAGCATCGGGTGCCCGTTGGCGATGGCCAGCATGGCCGTGCCGTCCGTCACGTAGTCGGTCGCGCCGGTCACGGCCACCACGGCGCCGGACTGCCGCGCCAGTTGCCGCGCGGCCTCCCGCGCCGCGTCGGAGCGATGGGCGCTGTCCACGCCCTTGCCGCCGCCGGCCTGCCCCGCCAGGGCCATGATCTCCGAGGCATTGCCGCGCACCACGCGCGGCCCCCGGGCCAGAAGTTGCAGGGCGGTGTCCTTGCGGAAGGCGGTGGCCCCGGCGGCCACGGGATCCATGATCCAGGGCACGCCGGCCTCGCCCGCCGCGGCCGTGGCCACCAGCATGGCGTCGCGCTGCGGCGCTGTCAGGGTGCCGAGGTTGATCACCAGCGCGGCGGTCAACCGGACAAATTCCCCGACCTCCTGCTCCGCCAGCACCATGGCGGGGGAGGCACCGATGGCCAGCAGCGCATTGGCCGTGACATTCGCCACCACCTGATTGGTGATGTTGTGCACCAGCGGCGCCGCCTGCCGCAGGCGTGACAGCGCCAGGGAAAGGTCGGGTTGGGTCATGCTGTCCATGCTCGCTTTACCTGGACGGGACTTAGCCCGCCGGCCGCGCGCGACAAAGAGGAGGTATCAGCCGGCTTCGCGCGCCTGCTTCGCGAGGCGGACCAGCAGGGCCCGCAGCGCCCCCGGGTCCAGCGCGCGCTCGGGGAAGGGGATGCGGAGCGCCTGCCCCTCCAGCATCAGGTCCATGCCATCGGGGTCCAGGCCGGTCATGCGCCAGTGGCCGGGCGCGGCGCCGCCCAGCCGGGTGGCATAGAGCCCGATGGCCTCGGCATGGTCCTGGTTCATATGCGCCACGGCCTCCGGCTCGGCGGCCAGCAGCGCCCCGGCGCCCGTGAGGTCGGTCAGCAGCGCCGCGGGCGGCAGTTCCGGCGCACGGCCGAAGCCGGCCACCAGATGCGCCGCCAGGGGCCGCACCCGCCAGAAGCGGAAGTCCGGAAAGTCGATATAAAGCGCCGATTTCGGATGCCGCGCCAGGAAGCGCTGCCGCAGATGCGGTGCTTCCGCCGGTTGCGCCATGCCGGAGAGGGTGAGGCGCGGATGCGCCAGCGGGTCTCCCTTGCCGCCGCGCGAGAGCAGCAGGGAGACGCGGCCATCCGCCGCCATGTTGCGGCTGTGCAGCGCCAGGCGAGAGGCCAGCAGCAGCGGTGCGCCGTCATAGTCCGTGGCCACCGTCACCAGCGACACGAAGGGATGCCCGCCCGCGCCTGCCGCCCCCGGGTCCAGCGTCGCCAGGGATGCGGTCAGCGCCTCCCGCAGCAGGGCGTGGGCGAGGGCAGGATGGTCACCGGCGCCGGGCTCGGGCAGGGTTTCGGCGCGCGGGGTGATGGCGGGGCCGTCGGTGCTCATGAGCCTCATCCTGCCACGCCGCGCCACGCCGCGCACTCATCAGCTTCTCTGATGAATGCGTCAGTTAAATGAGTTGGACTTGTCCCTGGCCGCCTCTAGTTTCCCGGTCGGAATGCACGCCGTGGCGCGTGAGGGGGAAGCAGAGAGAGATGATCGCACTGGCCGCGCCATGCGGCCGCCGTGCCGGATCAGACCGTATCGACGGGGCCGCTCCAGGGCGTGGGCTGCCGGCCGGAGCGGGCAGCGGGGCGGCTGCCCATCACCTCGGCGAAGCGGCGCTCCAGCTCCGTGGCCAGGGGGGAGAGGGTGCTGTTGCGCCGTGTCAGGATGCCCACCTGCCGGGTCAGCCGGGGCGTGACCAGCGGCAAGACCTGCAACCTGTCGCCCTCCAGGCCTTCCGCCGCCAGGCGCGGGACGATGCCGATGCCCAGCCGCGCCTCCACCAGTCCGGCCACGGCCAGGATCTGCTGCGCCTGATAGCGGATGGAAAGGGCGAGGCCCTGGGCGCGCGCCTCCTCCTCCACCAGCTCCCGCAGCCCGGCCATCATCACCAGCGGGTGGCGGGCCAGCAGCCGCAGGCTGGCCCGTGGGCGGGCGGGCAGCAGGCCGGGCGGCACCAGGGCGCAGATCGGGTCCTCCAGCAGTGGGCGGAACAGCAGCCCCGCCGAGGCCGGCGGCGGCGGGCCCACGCCGAAATCGACGTCCTGGGCCCGCACGCAATCCAGGATACCGGCCAGCGGCAATTCCCGCACCTCCACCTGGGCGCCCGGGAAGGCGTCCTGGAAGGCGGCCATGACCCTCGGCAGGCGGCTGCCGGCCAGGCTGGGCGCGCAGGCCACGGCGACGCGGCCCCGGTGCGCCGCCAGCCCTTCGGCCAGCCGCAGCCCGGCCATCAGCTCGGCCATCGCGCTGCGGACATGGGTCAGCAGCCTGGCGCCCTCCGGCGTCAGCCGCACCTGGCGCGTGGTGCGCTGGAACAGGCGCAGGCCCAGCTGTTCCTCCAGCTGGCGGATCTGCATGCTGACGGCGGATTGCGTGCGCCCGATCTCCTCCGCCGCACGGCGGAAGCTGCCGTGCTCGGCCACCTCGATGAAGGCCTGCAGGAGCTTCAGGTTGACGTTCACCCCGGGCTTATCCTCCGCGCCGGCAGGGGCCGCAACAGCTTTCAGGACAGGGAAGGATGCAGGACATGACGGAACAGGACCGGCCGCTGGCGGGCGTGCGCGTGCTGGATATCGCTACCTTTATCGCGGGGCCCTTCGCCGGGACCATCATGGGCGATTTCGGCGCGGACGTGATCAAGATCGAGCATCCGCGCGACGGCGACCCCATGCGGAAGTTCGGCACCCCCACCGAATGCGGCGATACCCTGGCTTGGCTGAGCGAGGCGCGGAACAAGCGCTGCATGACGCTGGACCTGCGCGCGCCCGATGGCGCCGCGCTGTTCAGGAAGCTGGTCGCCGAGGTCGATGTGGTGGTCGAGAACTTCCGCCCGGGCACGCTGGAGAAATGGGGCCTGGGCTGGGAGGTGCTGCGCGAGGTCAACCCGAAGCTGGTGATGCTGCGGATCAGCGCCTATGGCCAGACCGGGCCGATGCGCGGCAAGCCGGGCTTCGCGCGCATCGCCCATGGCTTCGCGGGCCTGTCCTATCTGGCCGGGGAGCCGGGGCGGCCGCCGGTGGTGCCCGGCTCGACCTCGCTGGCCGATTACATGTCCGGTGTCTGGGGCGCGCTGGGGGTGATGATGGCGCTGCGGCAGGCGGAGAAGACCGGCCGCGGGCAGGTGGTGGATATCGGCCTCTATGAATCCGTCTTCCGCCTGCTGGACGAGATCGCCCCCGCCTATGCCCGCCATGGCACGGTGCGCGAGCGGATGGGCGCCGATGTGCCGCAGGTGGTGCCGCATGGCCACTGGCAGACCCGGGACGGCCGCTGGATCGCCCTGGCCTGCACCAGCGAAAAGATCTTCGCGCGCCTCTGCGATGTCATGGGCAAGCCGGAGCTGGCGGCGCCGGATGCGCTGGGCCCGACCAGGAACCGCCTGGCGCGGCGGGAGGAGACCAACCAGCTGGTGGCGGACTGGGTCGGCAGCCTGGACTTCGACGAGTTGATGGCCGCCTGCGACGGCGCCGGCGTGCCCTGCGGCCCCATCAACAGCATCGCCGACATCTTCCAGGACCCGCAATACGAGGCGCGCGGCAACCTGCTGCGGGTGCAGGACCCGCGCGTGGGCGAGATCGTGCTGCCGGCGGGCATGCCGCATCTGACGGAAACCCCGCCCGTCCTGCGCCATGCCGGCCGCGCCATGGGCGCGGATACCGATGACATCCTCTCCGAACTGTTGCAGATGACAGCCGAGGATGTCGCGCGGCTGCGGTCCGGCGGCGTGATCTGAACCATTCAAGGAGAGCCTTCTGATGCCCGCCTATGCCGCCCCGGTTGACGACATGCTCTTCGTGCTGGGGGATCTGCTGGATGCCCCCGCCACCCTGGCCGGGTTGGGAGGGGAGGAGGTTTCCCTCTCCCTGATGGGCGAGGTGCTGGGGGAGGCCGGGCGCTTCTGCGAGAAGGTGGCCCAGCCCATCAACCGCAGCGGCGACGAGGAAGGCTGCGTGCTGGAGAACGGCGCCGTCCGCACGCCGAAAGGCTTCCCCGAGGCCTATGCCGCCTTCGTGGAAGGCGGCTGGCCCGGCCTTGCCCACGCGCCGGAGCATGGCGGTCAGGGCCTGCCGCGCGTGTTGCAGGTGCTGTTCGATGAAATGCTCTCCTCGGCCAATTTCTCCTTCGGCCTCTTTCCCGGCCTGACGCGCGGCGCGGTGGAGGCCATCGAGCGCCATGGCGATGCCACGCTGAAGGAGACCTATCTACCTCCCATGGTGGAGGGCCGCTGGATGGGCGCCATGGCCCTGACGGAGGCCCATGCGGGCACCGATCTCGGCCTGCTGCGGAGCAAGGCGGAGCCGCAGGCGGATGGCAGCCACCGCGTCACCGGCAGCAAGATCTTCATCAGCGCCGGCGACCACGACCTGTCGGAGAACATCATTCACCTCGTGCTGGCACGGCTCCCGGACGCGCCGCCGGGGGTGAAGGGCATCAGCCTCTTCCTGGTGCCGAAGTTCCTGCCGGGCGAGGCAGGGGGGCTGGGCGCGCGCAATGCCATGTCCGTCGGCTCCATCGAGCACAAGATGGGCATCAAGGCTTCGCCCACCTGCGTCATGAACTACGATGGCGCGACGGGCTGGCTGGTGGGGGCGCCGCATCAGGGCCTGCGCGCCATGTTCACCATGATGAACGCCGAGCGGCTCTTCGTCGGCATCCAGGGCCTGGGCATCGCCGAGGCCGCCTATCAGGGCGCCAGCGCCTATGCGCGGGAACGGGTGCAGGGCCGCGCGCCGGGGGCGGCCAGCGGGCCGGCGCAGCCGATCCTGGTGCATCCCGATGTCCGGAAGATGCTGCTGACCATTCGGGGCTTCTCGGAGGCCGGCCGCGCGCTGGCGGCCTGGACGGCGCTGGAGATGGAAAAGGCCGCCCGTCACCCCGATATCGCGGCGCGAGCGCGGGCGGAGGGCATGGTCGCGCTGCTGACGCCCGTCATCAAGGCGGCCTTCACCGACCTCGGCTTCGAGTCCGCCGTGCTGGCGCAGCAGGTCTTCGGCGGCCATGGCTATGTGCGCGAATGGGGCATGGAGCAGTTGGTGCGGGACGCCCGCATCGCGCAGATCTACGAGGGCACCAACGGCATCCAGGCGATGGACCTGGTCGGCCGCAAGCTGACGCAGGATGGCGGCGCCCTGCCGCGCGCCTTCTTCGCCGAGATCCGCGAGAGCCTGGCGCCCCATGCAGCCTCCGAATTCGCCGCGCCCGTGCTGGCGGCGCTGGAGCGGCTGGAGGTAGCGACCGAGGCCCTGGCCGGCCGCGCCGCCGCCGACCCGGCCGAGCCGGGTGCCGCGGCCACCGACTACCTCCGCTTCTTCGCCCTGGTGGCGCTGGGTTGGATCTGGGCGAGGATGGCGCTGCTGCCCTCGGCGCCGCCCGCGAAGCAGGCCGTGGCGCGCTTCTTCATGGCCCGCATCCTGCCGCAGACCCTGGGGCTGGAGCTTGCCCTGCGGGCAGGGGCCGCGCCCGTGATGGCGCTGGAGGACGCGGCCTTCTGATCCGTGCGGGCGCAGCACAGGTATTGTGCTGTGCCCGCGCGTGCCGAAGCCCGCCCACTTCCCCATAACACTTGGCCAAGACAGGCTGGGGAGGATGATGCCATGGGTGCCGCCGCGGGAATGCCGCCTCTGACGGGGCTGCGCGTATTGGATTTCACCCGCGTCATCGCCGGGCCCTACCTGACCATGATGCTGGCGGACCTGGGCTGCGAGGTCATCAAGGTCGAAAGCCCCGGGCATGGCGACGATACCCGGCTGAGCCAGCCACCGGGCAAGGGCGGCGAGTCCGCCATCTTCATGGGCCTGAACCGCAACAAGCAGAGCGTGGTGCTGGATCTGGCCAGGGAGGAAGGCCGCGCCCTTGCGCGCCGTCTGGCCGGCGAATGCGACATCCTCGTGGAGAATTTCCGCCCCGGCGCCATGCGACGCCTCGGGCTGGATTATGAAGCGCTGCGCGAGGAGATGCCGGGCCTGATCTATTGCTCCATCTCCGGCTACGGCCATCACAGCCGCTTCAGCGACATCCCGGGCTACGACCCCATCGCCCAGGCCGAGACGGGGCTGATGTACATGACCGGCGACAGCAGCATGCCGCCGATCCGCTCCGGCGGCTCGGTCATCGACGTGCTGACGGGCATGCATGCCGGCCTCGGTATCCTCTCCGCCCTGCATGCACGGGCACGGACGGGAGAGGGGCAGTTCGTTGACCTGTCACTCTACGACACCGCGCTCTCCTCGCTCGGCTTCATCATGCAGGGGCCGCTGCTCACCGGGCAGAACCCGCTCCGCCTCGGCAATACCTCCTTCTTCATGGCGCCGAACGGCGTCTATGACTGCGCGGACGGCCAGGTGATGATCAGCGCCGGCAACAACCGCCTCTTCGCCAAGCTCTGCGAGGGGATGGGCCTGCCGGAGATGCTGGCGGACCCACGCTTCGCCAGCAATGCCACGCGGCTGGAGAACCTGGATGCCATGAACGCCATGCTGTCCCAGCGGCTGGGCGAGCAGCCGCGCGACCATTGGGTGGAGAAGCTGCGGCGCATCGGCGTGCCCATCGGCGCCGTGCGGACGCCGCTGGAGGCGCTGGACGCAGTGGAGACCGAGGCCAGCGGCATGCTGCACGCCGTACAGCATCCCACCGCCGGAGAGATCCGCACCGTGCGGAACGCCATCCACCTCTCCAATACGCCGCCACGCGTGCCAGGGCCCGCGCCGTTGCTCGACCAGCATAGCGATGCCATCCTGCAATCCGTCCTGGGCCTGGACCCGGAGGAGATCGCGGAACTGCGCCGCCAGGGGGCCATCGGCCCGGCGTCCCATCCCGCCAAAGTGGAGCCCTGACGCCATGCCGCTGCCCCGTTGCGTGATCCTGGACGACTACCAGCAGGCCGCCCTGTCATCGGCCGACTGGTCTGGGCTGCAGGACCGCCTGCGTGTCGAGGCGCTGCACGATCACCTCCCACGGGAGGCGCTGGCGGAAGCCATCGGCGATGCCGAGGTGGTGGTGGCGATGCGGGAGCGCACGCCCTTCGATGCCGCCATGCTGGCGCGGCTGCCGGCGCTGAAGCTGCTGGTGACGACGGGTATGGTCAATGCCGCCATCGACATGCCGGCGGCGGCGGCGCGCGGCATCACCATCTGCGGCACGCCCAGCGTACCGAACCCGACCCCGGAACTCAGCTGGGGCCTGCTGCTGGCCCTGGCCCGGAAGATCCCGCAGGAACACGCCAATCTCCGCGCCGGCGGCCACTGGCAGAACAGCCTGGGCTTCGACCTCGCGCGCAAGACCATCGGCATCATCGGCCTCGGCCGCATCGGGCAGGTGATGGCGCGCTATGCCCGCGCCTTCGACATGTCCGTGCTGGCTTGGAGCCCGAACCTGACGCAGGACCGCTGCGAGGCCGCGGGCGCGCGTCTCGCGCCATCGCTGGATGCGCTGCTGGCGGAAGCCGATGTGGTGACGGTGCACATGGTGCTGGCGCCCAGCACGCGCGGCCTGATCGGCGCGCGGGAGATCGGGCTGATGAAGCCGGGCGCGCTGCTGGTGAATACCTCGCGCGGGCCGCTGGTCGATGCCGCCGCCTTGCAGGCCGCGCTGCGCGATGGCCGCATCGGCGGCGCCGCGCTGGATGTCTTCGAGGAGGAGCCGCTGCCGGCCGACAGCCCCTGGCGGAGCCTGCCCAACCTCGTGGCCACGCCCCATCTCGGCTATGTCACCGAGCGCAACTACCGCATGTACTACCGCGGCGCGGTGGAGGCGATCGACGGCTGGCTGCGCGGCAACCCGGTGCGCGTCCTCGCGGCACCGGGCTGACGCCTTCCTGCGGCTCAGTCGAGCCGCAGGTTCCTCTCCTTCACCAGCCGGCCCCAGATCTCGCGCTCGGAGTCCAGCTTGGCGGCGAAATCGGCGGGGCCGCTATAGCGCGGCTCCAGCCCGCCGCGCGTCAGCTTCTCCTGCGTCGCCGGATCGGACACCGCCGCCCGGACATCCTCCGCGATGCGGTCGCGCAGCGCGGTGGGCAGGCCCTTGGGGCCGAGGAAGCCGTACCAGGTCTCGGAATCCATCGGCACCCCCGACTCCCGGAAGGTCGGAACGTCAGGCATGTCCGGCCCACGCGTGGCGCGCCCGCTGGCCAGCACCTTCAGCCGGCCCTCGCGCACGAAGCCCATGGTGCCGGCGGTGTCGAAGACGGCATCCACATTGCCGGCCATCAGGTCGGTGATGGCGGGCGCCGAGCCGCGATAGGGAATATGCGTCATCTCGAAGCCGGCCTGGCTGGCCAGCATCTCCGCCGCCGTATGCGTGCTGCTGCCGACGCCGGAGGAGCCGAAGCTCACGCCGCCGCGCTGCTTCTTCGCGAAGGCGATGAATTCCTGCAGGTTATCGGCCGGCAGATCCTTCCGCACATAGAGCACGCCGATGGAGACGCCGATCTGCGCGATGGGCACCATGGCCTTCGGGTCGAAGGTCAGGTCCCGCATCATCAGCGGGTTCATGACGAAGCCGAAGGCCGTCAGCAGCAGCGTGTAGCCGTCCGGCGCCGCCTGGGAGGCCGCGGCGGCGCCGATCATGGTGCCGCCGCCGGGGCGGTTGTCCACCACCACCGGCTGCTTCCACAGCCCCGAGAGCGGGGCGCTGATGGCGCGGGCGAAGATATCCGTGGGACCGCCCGCCGCATAGGGGACGATCAGCTGCACGCTGCGGCTGGGATAGGCCTGCTGGGCGCGGGCGGGGCCGATCGCCGCCAGCCCGCCGGCGCCCAGGAGCAGGGCGATGTCGCGTCGCTTCAACATGGTCAGCGGCCCTTGAACACAGGTGCGCGCTTCTCCAGCGTTGCGCGGCGCGCCTCCTGCGCGTCCTCGGTGCGGGAGAGGGCGACGGTGAAGTCCTGCTCGATGCGGTAGGCATCGCGCGGCGGCATCAGATCGGCGATGTCGCAGGAGCGCTTGGCATAGCCGATGGCCAGCGGGCTCTTGGAGGCGATGGTCCGGGCGATCTCCATCGCCTCCGGCATCAGCCGCTCCTGCGGCACCACGGCCTCGATGACATTCATGCGATACAGCTCGGCCGCGGGGATGCGCTTGCCGGTGAAGAAGAGGTGCCGCATGTGGGAGCGGCCCAGCAGGCTCCTCAGCATCGCCGCGCCCCCGGCCAGGCCGACATCGATCTCCGGCATGCCGAAGATGGCTTCCTCGGCCGCCAGCATGATGTCGCAGCTTGCCATCAGGGCGAAGCCAAGGCCCAGCGCCGCGCCGTTGACGGCGGCGATGACGGGCTTCTTGCATTCCATGATGGAATTGCCCGTCTCCCGCGTCACGCGGTTATGCGCGCCGAAGACGCCGGGCTGGCTGGGGTCCGGGCGGTCCTTCAGGTCGGCACCGGCGCAGAAGACCTTGTGCGCGGAACGCAGGATGGCCACGCGCGCATCGTCACGGTCGCTGATCTCGTCGAAGACTTCGATCAGCCGGTGCCGCATCTCGCGGTTCATCGCATTCACCGGCGGGCGGTCCAGCGTCACCACGGCGATGTTGTCGGAGACCTCAAGTCTGATCATTATTGATCCTCCCGTTGTATTCTGGTCGGTCAGGCGTTCTGTGCCGGGGCGTCATCCAGCCCCAGCTCGCGCAGCACGTCGTCGGTATGCTGGCCCAGCATCGGCGGCGGCCGGTCAAAGCTCAGCGGCGCCTCGCGGAAGCGCAGCGGACTGACGATCTGGGGAACGGTGCCGCTGGCGGGATGGGGCAGGTGGCGCACCATCTGGCGGTGTTGCACCTGCGGGTCAGCCAGCACTTCCGGCACGGTGTTGATGGGGCCGCAGGGCACGCCGGCCTTTGTCAGCCCCTCCACGACCTGCTTCACCGGCATGCGGCTCATCGCGCCACGCACCGCCTCCAACAGCTCCGGCAGGTTCTTCAGCCGGCTGGGATTATCCGCGAAGCGCGGGTCAGTGGCATATTCCGGGATGCCGATGACGTGGCAGAGCCGCTGATACTGCGCGTCATTGCCCACGCCCAGCGCGATCTTGCCATCGGCGCAGGCGAAGACATCCTGCGGCTGGATGTTCGGGTGCTTGTTGCCGCTGCGCTTCGGCGTATTGCCGGTCAGCAGGTGGTTCATGCCCTGGTTGGCCAGCAGCGCCGTGGCGACGTCCAGCATCGCGATATCCGCATGGTCGCCGCGCCCGGTGGCATTCCGGCGCGCGAGGCCCGCCAGGGCGGCGATGGCGGTATAGAGGCCGGTGGTCAGGTCGATGATCGGCACGCCCACCTTCTGCGGGCCGCCGCCCGGCAGGTCGTCGCGCTCGCCGGTCACGCTCATCAGCCCGCCCATGGCCTGGATGGCGAAATCATAGGCGGCATCCTGCGCGCGAGGGCCGTCCTGGCCGAATCCGGTGACGGAGCAATAGACCAGCTGCGGCGCTATCTCCTTCAGGTCGTCATAGGCCAGCCCGAAGCGGGCCAGGTTCCCGACCTTGTAGTTCTCCAGCAGGATGTCCGAGCGCCTGGCCAGCTCTCGCACCACGGCCTGCCCCTCCGGCTTCGCCAGATCGATGGCGATGGAGCGCTTGCCGCGGTTCACGCTGAGGAAGTAGCCGCTTTCCCGCGTGTCCCGGCCTTCTTCGTCCTTCAGGAAGGGCGGGCCCCAGGCGCGGGAATCATCGCCTGCCCCGGGACGTTCCACCTTGATGACGTCGGCGCCCAGATCGGCCAGCACCTGTCCAGCCCAGGGGCCCGCCAGGATACGGCTGAGATCGAGCACGCGGATATGCGAAAGTGGACCTGGCACGCAGTACCTTCCCTCAACTCACTCTATTGATTGGACTGTGCTGGGGCACGGCCACGGGCCTGTCAGCCCCTTCCCCGATGCTAACAGGCGCGGCCCCGGCCGTCCGGGAGGTCAGAGGCAAAGAACCTGTGCATTTTCAGCACAGATCAAGGCATAAAAGGCCTTGTTCAAGCTTACCCCCTTGCCCTCCGCGCCGGAGAAGGCCATCGGAGGGGCTGGACATGGCCGCCGGCTTGCGGCGAGATCGGGAATGACGGCGGGTCACACGTCGGATGAGGAAACCAGAATTGAATTCGTTGGCTGACCTGCAGCTTTTCATGAGTGTCGCGAGCGCGGAGAATTTCTCCGCTGCGGCACGACAGCTGGGGCTGCCGCCATCTTCCGTCTCCCGCCGCATCGGTGCGATCGAGAAACGTTTGGGCGTGGCGCTGTTCAAGCGCACGACCCGCGATGTCACGCTGACCGATGCGGGCAGCGCCTACAGTAAATCCGTCACACGTATCCTGGCGGATCTGCAGGAGGCGGATCTCGCGGTTTCACGCTTCTCCCGCATGCCGGAAGGGATGCTGCGGATCGAATCCCGCCCGGGCCTCAGCGCCTGGCTGCTGGCCCCGGTGCTGCCGCGCTTCCTGGAACGGTATCCTACCATCCAGGTGGATCTGCGCCTGACCAACGGGACGCTGGAGACGCTCTCACCGGGCACGGATGTCGGCATCCGCTATGGGCTGGCGAAGCCGTCCTCGCTGGTGACGCGCAAGATCGTCACCACCCGCCAGGGCCTCTATGCCTCGCCCGGGTATCTGCAACGGCATGGGATGCCCTCCTCGCCGGATGAGTTGCACGAGCACAATTGCCTGGTCTTCAGCCTGGCCGATGCTCCCGTCAGCTGGCGGTTCCGCAGGGGCGACTACGACCGCACGCTGCAGTTGCGGGGCAATCTGCGCAGCAACGATGTCAGCACGCTGGAGACGGCGGTGGCCAGCGGCCTTGGCATCAGCGTCGCGCATGAATGGGTGGCGGAGGAGCATGTGCGCCGCGGCCAGGTGGTGCGTATCCTGCCGGAGTACGAAGTGACGACCATGGGGACTTTCGACCTGCATGTCTGCGCCCTTTATTCCCCTGCACTGAAGAATGTGCAGAAGGTGCGTGTCTTCATCGACTTCCTGATGACCACGCTGCGCGCCGCCTCCAGCGTGCCTGTCGCCGCGGCGCCGCTCGCCGTCGCCGGATGAAGGCTCAGGAGGCGGAAGGCCAGATGCCGGGCCTGTTGCTGGAGGGGGAATGCGCCACGATCACCCTGCGCCGGCCGCGCCACCACAACCGGCTGGAGCCCGCCGACCTCGCGGAGCTGATGCTGCTGCTGGAGCGGGCCGATGCCGGGCCCGGGCTGCGGGTGCTGGTGCTGACGGGAACCGGGACCTCCTTCAGTTCCGGCTTTCATATCGGTGCCTTCGGTGATGCCCAGGCGGTCCCGTCGCTGGAGGCGGTGGTCGAGCGGCTAGAGCGAATGCGACTGCCGACCATCTGCGCCCTGAACGGCAGCGTCTATGGCGGGGCGACCGACCTGGCCCTGGCCTGCGACTTCCGCATCGGCGTCGAGGGCATGCGGCTGGTGATGCCGGCGGCCCGGCTGGGCCTGCATTACTACCCCAGCGGCATGCGCCGCTTCGTCAGCCGTCTTGGGCTCGGAGTGGCGAAGCGGCTGTTCCTGGCCGCCGAGCCCCTGGACACCGCCGCCCTTCTGGCCTGCGGCTATCTGGATGAGGCGGTGCCGGCGCCGGAGCTGGCTGGGCGGGTGGCGGATCTGGCCGCTCGACTGGCCGCCCATGCGCCATTGGCGGTGCAGGGCATGAAGCAGGCCTTGAACGATATCGCCCGGGGGCGGGCGGACGACGCCGCGATCGGCGCCCGTGCCGAGGCCCTGACGGCTTCCGAGGACTTCGCCGAGGGGCGCCGCGCATGGGCGGAGAAGCGTTCGCCGCGTTTCAAAGGGCGCTAGGGCAGGGGGAGAGGAAGGTCCTTCCGCACCGCTAATTTTGTTTCCGGATGAAAATGAGAACCGGTGACAGATGGCCTGATCCGCACCACACTCCTGCCTGCAGCGGCGCAATAACCGCAGGCATGAGGAGCAGGACAAGAATGATCAGCCGCCGTCTCCTGGCGACGAGCACGCTGGCGGGCACGACCGCCGCGTTGGCTGCCCCGGCTATCGCCCAGACCGCACCGGAGATTCGCTGGCGCATGGCCAGCAGCTTTCCACGTTCCCTGGATACCATCTTCGGCGCGGGCGACCATGTGGCCAAGCGCGTGGCCGCCCTGACCGACAACAAGTTCCAGATCCGCGCCTTCCCGGCTGGCGAGCTGGTGCCGGGCCTGCAGGTGGCCGACGCGGTGCAGAACGGCACGGTCGACTGCGCCCATACGGCATCCTATTACTTCACCGGCAAGGATCCCACCTTCGCCTTCGATGGCGCGGTGCCCTTCGGGCTGAACATGCGCCAGATCAATGCCTGGCTGACCCATGGCGGCGGGCGCGAGATCATGCAGGACTTCTTCGCCGGCTATAACATCGTCTCCATCCCTGCCGGCAATACCGGCGCGCAGATGGGCGGCTGGTTCCGCAAGGAGATCAAGACAGCCAAGGACCTGGAGGGGCTTAAGTTCCGGATCGCCGGCATCGCGGGCAGCATGATGCAGAAGCTGGGCGTCATCCCGCAGCAGATCGCCGGCGGCGACATCTATCCGGCGCTCGAGAAGGGCACGATCGACGCGGCCGAATGGGTCGGCCCCTATGACGACGAGAAGCTCGGTTTCCACCGCGTCGCCCCCTTCTATTATTACCCGGGCTTCTGGGAGGGCTCACTCAACCTCTCCCTCTACGTCAACAAGGCGAAGATGGAGGAGCTGCCGCCGCTCTACCGGGAGGTGCTGGAAAGTGCCTGCCGCGACGCGACCATCGAGACGATCGCCAAATACGACGTACAGAACCCGGCGGCGCTACGCCGGCTGATCGCGGCCGGCACGCAGCTGCGCCCCTTCCCGCGGGAGGTGATGCAGGCCTGCTACAAGG
>NZ_CP061095.1:82500-320239 GCF_017654485.1 Roseomonas marmotae
GTAGGGGGACCACCCTCTAAGCCTAAATACTCCTTGGTGACCGATAGTGCACAAGTACCGTGAGGGAAAGGTGAAAAGCACCCCGACAAGGGGAGTGAAAGAGACCTGAAACCGAGCGCCTACAAGCAGTCGGAGCCCGCAAGGGTGACGGCGTACCTTTTGTATAATGGGTCCGCGAGTTTCTGTTTGCAGCAAGCTTAAGCCGTTAGGTGTAGGCGCAGCGAAAGCGAGTCCGAACAGGGCGCTGAGTTGCTGGCAGAAGACCCGAAACCGAGTGATCTAGCCATGGCCAGGCTGAAGGTGGGGTAACACCCACTGGAGGGCCGAACCCACGCCTGTTGAAAAAGTCGGGGATGAGCTGTGGCTAGGGGTGAAAGGCCAATCAAACTCGGAAATAGCTGGTTCTCCGCGAAATCTATTGAGGTAGATCGTCAGGCGAACACCGCCGGAGGTAGAGCACCGGAAGGGCTAGGGGGACCCAAAGTCCTACCAAACCCTACCGAACTCCGAATGCCGGTGAGTGCTACCTGGCAGACAGACAGTGGGTGCTAAGGTCCATTGTCGAGAGGGAAACAGCCCAGACCACCAGCTAAGGTCCCCAAATAGTGGCTAAGTGGGAAAGCATGTGAGACGGCCAAAACAACCAGGAGGTTGGCTTAGAAGCAGCCATCCTTTAAAGAAAGCGTAATAGCTCACTGGTCTAATAGCTGTTTTGCGGCGAAAATGTAACGGGGCTCAAGCCACTTACCGAAGCTGTGGATGCATCAGCAATGATGCGTGGTAGCGGAGCGTTCCGTAAGCCTGCGAAGGGAGACCCGTGAGGGCTCCTGGAGGTATCGGAAGTGCGAATGCGGACATGAGTAGCGACAAAGAGGGTGAGAACCCCTCTCGCCGAAAGTCCAAGGGTTCCTGCGCAAGGCCAATCCGCGCAGGGTGAGCCGGTCCCTAAGGCGAGGGCGACAGCCGTAGCCGATGGAAATCAGGTGAATATTCCTGAGCCCGCTAGAAGTGACGGCCGTGAACCGTTGTTCCTCCTTATTGGATTGGAGGGGCTGCCGGATCGGTCCAGGAAATAGCTCTAGCATATGGTCCGTACCCGAAACCGACACAGGTGGACTGGTTGAGTATACCGAGGCGCTTGAGAGAACCATGCTGAAGGAACTAGGCAAATTACTCGCGTAACTTCGGGATAAGCGAGACCCCATCTTGGGCAACCAGGGTGGGGTGGCACAGACCAGGGGGTGGCGACTGTTTAGTAAAAACACAGGGCTCTGCGAAATCGAGAGATGACGTATAGGGTCTGACGCCTGCCCGGTGCCGGAAGGTTAAGGGGAGATGTGCAAGCATCGAACCGAAGCCCCGGTAAACGGCGGCCGTAACTATAACGGTCCTAAGGTAGCGAAATTCCTTGTCGGGTAAGTTCCGACCTGCACGAATGGCGTAACGACCTCCCCACTGTCTCCAGCATGGGCTCAGCGAAATTGAATTCCCCGTGAAGATGCGGGGTACCCGTGGTCAGACGGAAAGACCCTATGAACCTTTACTGCAACTTCGCAGTGGTGCCAGGAAGGGGCTGTGTAGGATAGGTGGGAGGCTATGAAACCGGGGCGCCAGCTTTGGTGGAGCCATCCTTGAAATACCACCCTGCGCCTTTCTGGCATCTAACCGAGCCCCATTTATCTGGGGTCGGGACCCTGCGTGGCGGGCAGTTTGACTGGGGCGGTCGCCTCCTAAAGTGTAACGGAGGCGCGCGATGGTGGGCTCAAGCCGGTCGGACATCGGCTGTTGAGTGCAAAGGCATAAGCCCGCCTGACTGTGAGCGCGACAGCGCGAACAGAGACGAAAGTCGGCCTTAGTGATCCGGTGGTCCCGCGTGGAAGGGCCATCGCTCAACGGATAAAAGGTACTCTAGGGATAACAGGCTGATCTCCCCCAAGAGTCCACATCGACGGGGAGGTTTGGCACCTCGATGTCGGCTCATCGCATCCCGGGGCTGGAGCAGGTCCCAAGGGTTCGGCTGTTCGCCGATTAAAGCGGTACGTGAGCTGGGTTTAGAACGTCGTGAGACAGTTCGGTCCCTATCTGCCATGGGTGTAGGAGACTTGCGAGGATCTGTCCCTAGTACGAGAGGACCGGGATGGACATACCTCTGGTGTACCAGTTGTCGCGCCCGCGGCATCGCTGGGTAGCTAAGTATGGAACGGATAACCGCTGAAGGCATCTAAGCGGGAAACCAGCCTCTAAACGAGGTCTCCCTAAGGGCCGTGATAGACCATCACGTCGATAGGCCGCAGGTGAAAGGTCAGTAATGGCCTCAGCCGAGCGGTCCTAATAGCCCGATCGATCTCATTCATCTGCACCGCTGTCGTGGCAACACGACACCGCACGCAGCATCCAACCGCGACACACTCACTCAACACTCAATACAGATATCACCAACTCCCATTCATCAGCATCTGTGCTGCCAATGGAGAACGATCCGGCTCGGTGGCCCGGTGGCCATCGCGAGGCTGCTACACCCGATCCCATCCCGAACTCGGCCGTGAAACGCCCCAGCGCCCATGGTACTGTGTCTCAAGGCACGGGAGAGTAGGTCGCCGCCGGGCCACCAAGCCGGACCGTTCATCCAACAAACAGCACAAATACACACACCACCGCGGGGTGGAGCAGCCCGGTAGCTCGTCAGGCTCATAACCTGAAGGTCACAGGTTCAAATCCTGTCCCCGCATCCAACATCAAATAACAAACATACCAAACCGCCCCAGTGCATCACGCACAGGGCGGATTTGCCATGTCCGCACATAAAGACTTCCCCTCCTGAGCCGTTCAGCTCACAGGACCCCGGCAAACCAGGGGCGGTGCTTTCATGCAAGACGCCCGCTGTGTCAGCCGGTGCACAGGAAGGCCGTAAGCGTCGCGCCAGCAGCACATTGCGGCGTTGGATAGCGTTGTGATGCAAACGCGGTATGGGCAAGACGCTGCCAGTGCAGATTATCGATGCTGAGGACGCTCCTACGTTTAATCGTAGGAGTGTGCGCGAGACGCCGGTCGAGGTGATCACCCGCGGTGAGCGGCGGCGGATTTGGACGCCAGAACAGAAACGCGACATCGTTGTGGAGAGCCTGGAGCCGGGCGTCTCCCCGATCGCGGTCGCCCGGCGGCATGGAATTGGCAGCGGCCTGCTCTACACCTGGCGTCGGCAGATGGTGGAGGGTCAGTTCAAGGCGCGGCTGCCAGTCCCGCCGGGATTTGTGCCGGTTGCCGCGCTCCCAGACGACACAGGCGCGGCGGCGGAGCCGCCGGTGCGGCAGACCGCAGCCTCGGCCGCACTCTTAAGCGACACCTCCGCCTTGATCGAGATCGTGCTGCCGGACGGCGTGACAGTGCGGGTCGGCGCGGCGATGAGCGAGGTGGCGCTGCGCCGCGTGTTGTCCGCACTGGGCCGCCGGTGATCGCGCCACCGGCCGGACTGCGGGTCTGGCTGGCCTGCGGCGTGACCGACATGCGCAAGGGCATGACAGGCCTCGCGATGCTGGTGCAGCAGGGCCTGGCGGAGGATCCCTTCAACGGCGCGGTGTACGCCTTTCGCGGCCGTCGGACTGGGCTGATCAAGCTGCTCTGGCACGATGGGATTGGGCTGTGCCTGCTGACCAAGCGGCTGGAACATGGCCAGTTCCCCTGGCCGACCACCGCCACGACGGGCTGCATCGCCTTGTCCACGGCACAGTTGGCGGCGCTGCTCGATGGCTGCGAATGGCGTGCCCTGGGGCCGCGCCGCAGGCCAGAGCTGGCCGGGTAACAGCGCCGCGACGAGGACGGAAATGCTGGCTGCGACGCGGCGGCATCCGGCATCATCGTGGCGTGGAGATCGACCTCGACAGGCCGCCCGATGATCCCGCCATCCTGCAGCAGATGCTGCGCGATGCGGTGCATCAGCACGGCGCGCTGCATGCCGAGAACGACAAACTGCGGCTGCTGATCCAACGTCTGCTGCGACAGCAGTTCGGCCGCCGGTCGGAACAGCTCAGCCCGGACCAGTTGCAACTCGGGCTCGAGGATCTCGAGCAGACCGTCGCCGAGAACCAGGCGGGGCAGGATGCGGCAGCGGTCCGGCAGGGCCGCCGCCAGGCGCCACCCCGGCGTAGCCACGGCGCCTTGCCAGAACATCTGCCACGTTATGAGGTGCTGCTCGACGTCGCCTGGCAGGACTGCCCCTGCTGCGGCGGCGCACTGCATGCCATCGGTGAGTCGCGCACCGAGCAGCTCGACATCGTGCCCGCGCAGTTGCGGGTCCGCGTCACCCGCCGCCCGCGCTATGCCTGCCGGGCCTGCGAGGGCTGTGTGGTCGTGGCGCCCGCGCCGGAGCGGCCGATCGACGGCAGCATGGCCACCGAGGCGATGGTCGCGCATGTGGTGGTGAGCAAGTTCTGCGACAGCCTGCCGCTGTACCGCCAGGCGCAGATGCTGGCGCGGCAGGGCGTGGTGCTCGACCGCTCGACGCTCAGCAATTGGGTTGGCCGGGCCTGCTGGTGGCTGACGCCACTCTACGACCTGATTGTCGGCACAGCGTTGTCCACGGCCAAGCTGTTCGCCGACGACACGACGCTGCCGGTGCTCGACCCGGGCCGTGGCCGGACCAAGACCGGGTGGCTCTGGTGCTACGCGGTCGATGACCGGCCATGGTGCGGCCCAGGCGCTCCGATGGCAGCCTATGTCTATACCGAGGACCGCAAGGGCGCCCGCCCCGCCGGGCATCTGGCGGCGTTCAAGGGCATGCTCCAGGTCGATGGCTATGCCCGGTTCAAACGGCTGGCGGGCGACCGCGCCGATGGTTCGGTCCGCCTGGCGTTCTGCTGGGCGCACATGCGGCGGTCCTTCTACGAATTCCACGCCTCCACCCAGTCACCGCTCGCAGCCGAGGTGCTGGCCCAGATCCAGGCACTCTATGCGGTCGAAAGCCAGATCCGTGGCCATTCCGCCGAACACCGACACCGAGCGCGGCAGGAGAGAAGTCGGCCGATCGTCGAGGCCCTGCAGGCTTGGCTGCAGGCACAGCAGGAGCGCGTCTCCGCCGCCTCCGACCTCGCCAAGGCCATCCGCTACGCCTTGCGGCACTGGCCGGGCCTGACGGCGTTCCTCGACGATGGCCAGATTGAGATGGACACAAACGTGGTCGAGCGCGCCATTCGCCCCGTCGCCCTCGGGCGCAAAAATGCGCTGTTCGCCGGAAGCGATGGGGGTGCCCGCCACTGGGCGATTGCGATGACGCTCATTCAGACGGCCAAGATGAACGGTGTCGACCCGATGGCCTGGCTCATCGATGTGCTGGAACGCATCGTCTCCGGGCAGACCAAGGCTACCGAACTGGACATGCTGCTGCCGTGGCAGTGGAAGCGCAGCAGCCCTGCTACGGCATCCGCTATCGCGGCATAGCCGCCGAGGCTCAACCGCCATCCACCGTCAACGCAGTTCTAACCGTGCTGTCGCCACGACGCTTACCCTGCGCGCGGGCGATGCCGATGGTGCGCACGAACAGCGCCATGCGATGCTTCTGCACGGCGAAAACATGCTCGATGCCGGAGCGGATCCGGGTGCGTGATGCATTGGCCTTCGCCTGCGGTTCGGAGAGTTGGCGTCGCGGTGGTCTGCGGAATGGATCCTCTCGGACAGGCCGCGCCGCTCCAGCACCTCCAGATTGCGCTTCGTACGATACGCGGTATCTGCCCAGACGCGGCTGGCCGTGTTCTCGGGATCAAGTAGGCCCACGAAGCTGCGGCTGTCATGTTGGGCCGCATCCGTGACGGCCCAGCGGCGGATCAACCCGTGCCGTCGGTCGATGCCGATATGGCTCTTGTAGCCGAAGATCGGCACCGCGATCTGAATGGCCCGGCGCGGTGTACCTTCTGGTTTAGGCTTGGCCCTTCCGCGCTTGAGCGTCCAGCGGGCATCCCGGTCCTTCTGCGCCCGCTTGGCTGGCGACCAATCCGCCGGTATGCCGCCGTCGCGGATGGTGGCCTTCTCCTCCAGGGTGAGCTTCTGGCGGCGCGGCAATGATCGTGGCGTCGATGATCTGCCCACCCATGGCAAGAAAGCCTTTGGCCGCCAGCACCGCATCGAAGCGGCGGAACAGCCCCTCGATCGCACCGGCCTGCTTGAGTTGTTCTCGGTAGAGCCAGATCGTCTTGGCGTCCGGCACCGCCTGGTGCAGGCCAAGGCCCGCGAAGCGCATGAAGGACAGCCGGTTGCGCAGCTGGAATTCTGCCTGCTCATCCGAGAGGCTGTAGAGCGCCTGCAGCACCAGGATGCGGAACATCAGCACCGCATCATAGGGCGCACGTCCGCCGCGACTGCGGTCCGACCGCGCCAGCGCCGCATCCAGCACCGGACGGAAGACCTCGAAATCGACCACGGCCGCAAGGCGCTCCAACGGATCGCCCGCGGCGGAAAGTGCCGCATACCGCTTCTCGACATCGAAGAAGCCAGGCTGCCCCGCCATCGTCATTGCCTCCGCTGACCAGTGGCAGTGAATCAGCTTCACGCCTCAGCAGCGAGGTTCTTCGAAGTGTCCAGCTGCTCCGAGGCTTCAACGCCGCCCACAACGCCCGCCGCCAGCGCGTCCTCGACGGCAGGACGCTCGGCCAGGTTGTCAAGGAACGCCTCCGGGCGCGACGAAAGCTCGCCCGCCGCAAACCCGAAACACCTGAAGGTCGAGCCGGACCAGAGGACATCGCCCGCGCACGCCTCATTGCTGAGGACGCCAAGGAGGTTTCACAACCGGACAGTTAGGCAGAAGGTTTCGACAGAGCATTAGACGCTCTTTGCCATCTTTTGCTCAGCTATCTCGCTAACATGCTTGTCTGCCTGGCGGTGCGGATGTCCATGAGCGCACCCACGCTGTCGGCCAAGGTCCTGGCCATCGTCGGTCGGGTGATGATCTTTGTCACGGCCGGGCTGGAGCACTCCGCCGCCAACATGTTCATCATTCCTCTTGGGTGGCTGACCATGCCCGTTGAGGGCGTCGCCTGGATCGCAGGCCTGCGGAATCTCGTGCTGAGCAGCCTGGGTAACCTTCCTGGCGGATCTCTGCTCGCACTCGGCCTTTGGCCATGACGCACTTCGGGAGAATGCCTGACACGCAGTTACGATATTTTCACCCTTTCGCATCATCGGTGAAACCGTAACCGGAACCAGGACGTCAACCACATGGGTGGAGGGATGAGCACCAGACATCCACCCGATGGTGCTGTCCCTCGCTCCCCCGGGGTGATCAGCCGGCAACGTCAAGGTACCAAGTTCATGACCAGCTATTGTGGCGCCCCGCCAGATCCCGTGGAGCTGATGAGCCGCTGGAACCTGGATCCGGCCTTGTTGGTCGCGCTCGGCGCCGGCGCGCTCCTTGCGCGGCGATCCCAGCGCCCGAACCTAGTATTGGCTGCCATCGGGGTGCTGGCCTTGGCTTTCGTGTCGCCGCTATGCGCCTTGAGCGTCTCCCTGTTCTCCGTCCGCACCGTGCATCATCTGCTGATTGTCACGGCGGCGGCTCCTCTGCTGGCAATGGCTTTTCCGGCTCGTCTGGCGGTGCTTCCGGGTGTGGCCTTCGCCGTCGCCACGGCGACGCTGTGGGCCTGGCACCTGCCCTCCTTCTATGATGCGGCGCTGGCTCATACGGTCATCTACTGGCTGATGCAGGCCACGCTTCTGGCCAGCGCCTTCTGGTTCTGGCAGGCCATGTTCGCTGCCCCCCCGGTCACCGGCGCGCTCTTCGCCACCCTTGGCATGGCGCAGATGGGTATGCTGGGGGCGTTGCTCACCTTTGCAACGACCCCGCTCTATGCAACGCATGTCGCCACCACCCTGCCCTGGGGACTGGAGCAGGTCGCAGACCAGCAGATCGCGGGGCTCATCATGTGGGTTCCCGGCATCATCCCCTACGCCCTGGCGGTGGCTGTTATCGCCCGCCGTGCCTGGGTCAAGGCTGCCACGGCAGCATGATGATCACGGCCCTCAAGTTCCTGCATATCGCTGCCCTTTCCGTGTGGTGCGCGGGGCTGATCGGGTTGCCATTGCTGCTGGCCCGGCATGGGCCAAGCGATCGCCAGCTGGATTTCTCGAGACGTCGGCTGGTGACACATAACGCCTATGTCCGGCTGATCACGCCCGCTGCCGTCATTGCCATCGCGGCAGGCACGGCATTGATCTTCCTGCGGGGCGTCTTCGTCCCGTGGATGTTCGTGAAGCTGGTTGCCGTGGGCGTCCTCGTCGCGATCCATGCCTGGTTGGGGCATGTAACGCTGCAGGTCGGTGAGCAGCAGGGCCATTACGACGCGCCCGCTGGCGGCCCGCTGGTCGCGGCCTCGCTCCTGGCCATGACCGCGATCCTGCTGCTGGTGCTGGGCAAGCCTCCCATCGGGGACTGGTCAGTCCCGGCCTGGCTGCTGGAGCCGCGGGGTCAATCCCTGCCCGTCGCCGCGGTGCCGATGTGATAGTCGAAGACCAGTTTCCCGCCATGCCATCCCGTCATTCCCGTGAAGACCGCCGCGAAGCAGGACAGCAGGAGCCCCCAGGGCAGTACCGCCTGCTCGTAGCCCGTCAGCCGGAAGCCCCAGTTGGCGCCCAGAATGGAAAGCAGCATCACCGCGAGGATGAAGTGCGTCCAGCTCGCCGCACGGATGCGGATGCCCCGCACCATCAGCAGTTCCACCGTGCCCGACAGGCCCGCCGCCAGCCCCATCAGGAAGGCACCGCCACTGGCCCAGAGCGCAGCGCGCGCCCAGAAGACATCGCCTGTCCACCAGTAGAAGCCGTCCGCGCCGAGCGTGCTCATGGCAAGCGCGACCGGGAAGGCGACGAGCATCGCGTGGATCGGATGCCCCGCGAGAGCGATCCGCGATTCCGTCCGGTGGAAATGGGGGTGAGCCGAGATGGGATCGACCAGCGCGCCGCCCTTCCCGGGATCTTCAGAATGTTCAGAATCCAAGACCATCGCCCCATGTTAAAACGGCTCCGCGCCACGACAACGGCACTGGCTGTCGGCGGTTGCTCCGGTCCGCTCTCGACTCTCGATCCCGCTGGCCCTGCCGCCACCTCCATCGCGACCCTCTGGTGGGCGATGCTGGCTGGCTCCGTGGTGCTGACGCTCCTGGTCCTGACGCTGCTCGCGCTGGCCTTTGTCCGTGGCCCCCGCCGTGCGCCCGGAGGAACTTCGTTGTGGATCGGCTGGCTCGGCGTTGCCATGCCGACCACCGTGGTGATGGTCCTGCTGGGCTTCGCGCTTGCGCTGGGTGAGCAAACCATCGCGCGCTCGATGGCCGGTGTCGTCGTGGTCGAGGCCAGAGCCCACCAGTGGTACTGGGATTTCCGTCACGCCGGCGCAGAAGGTGAGATCGTGACGCGGAATGTCCTGCATATCCCGGCCGGTCGGCCCGTGAACGTGCGGCTGGAGGCCGCCGACGTGATTCATAGCTTCTGGGTGCCGCGGCTGGCGGGAAAGATGGATGCCATTCCCGGCCATGTGAACGTGCTGCGGATCGAGGCATCCCAGCCCGGCGTCTTCGAGGGCCAGTGTGCCGAGTTCTGCGGCCTGGACCACGCCGAGCACCGTTTTCGCGTCATCGCCCATGACGAGGCCGGCTGGGCCGCTTTCCAGCGTGGAGACCAGCCATGAACGTGCTTGCCCGTCATCGTGCGCTGACTGCGGTCTGGGGCTCCCCGCGCGGTTGGCGTGGCACTGTCATTTCGGTGAACCATTCCGACATCGGCAAGCGCTTCATTCTGGCTTCCTTCGCCTTCTTCGCGATCGGCGGGGTTCTCGCGATGCTGATTCGCGCGCAGCTGGCGACGCCAGGCAGCGCCTTCGTGGGGCCGGATATCTACAACCAGCTCTTCACGATGCATGGCAGCATCATGATGTTTCTCTTCGCTATTCCGATGTTCGAGGGATTGGCGCTTTATATGCTGCCGAAGATGCTGGGCAGTCGCGACATGGCCTTCCCGCGCCTTTCTGCCTATGGCTGGTGGTGTTATCTCTTCGGTGGCACCATCCTGATCGTGGCGCTGGTGCTGGGGGTCGCGCCGGATAGTGGCTGGTTCATGTACACGCCGCTCTCGTCCAAGACCTATACGCCGGGCATCAATGCCGATGTCTGGCTGCTTGGCATCACCTTCGTTGAAATCTCGGCGGTCACCGCGGCGGTCGAGATTACCGTCTCGATCCTGAAGCTGCGTGCGCCGGGCATGCGGCTCGACCGGATGCCGCTCCTCGCCTGGTACCTGCTCATCACCGCTCTGATGATGATCGTGGGCTTTCCGCCGCTGATCCTGGGCTCGATTCTGCTGGAGCTGGAACGCGCCTTCGGCTGGCCCTTCTTCGATCCGGAGCGCGGCGGCAGTCCTCTGCTCTGGCAGCACCTTTTCTGGCTGTTCGGCCATCCTGAGGTCTACATCATCTTTCTTCCGGCCGCAGGCGTGGTTTCCACGGTGCTGCCGGCGATGGCCCGTACCCGTATCCTTGGCTATGGCTGGATCGTCGCAGCGCTGCTGGCGCTTGCATTTCTGAGCTTCGGGCTCTGGGTGCACCACATGTTCACGACCGGCATCCCGCACATGGCGCTCGGCTTCTTCTCCGCAGCCTCGGCCCTCGTGGCGATACCAACTGCGCTGCAGATCTTCGCCTGGCTGGGCACGTTGTGGAAGGGAAAGCCTGAGCTGAAGCTTCCCATGCTCTACCTGATGGGATTCTTCCTGGTCTTTGTCATCGGCGGGCTGACAGGTGTGATGCTGGCGATGGTACCGTTCGACTGGCAGGCGCATGACACACACTTCGTGGTGGCGCATCTGCACTACGTCCTGGTCGGCGGCTTCATCTTTCCAATGCTGGCCGGTGCCTATTACTGGCTGCCCCACTTCACCGGCCGTGTCCGCGTGCCTCTTTTGGGCGAGGCGGCGTTCTGGCTTATCCTCATTGGCTTCAATCTCACCTTCTTCCTGATGCATCTGACCGGGCTGCTGGGCATGCCGCGGCGGATCTACACCTATCCGGCCGATATAGGCTGGACCTGGCTGAACCTGCTCTCCTCCGTCGGCAGCTTCATCATGGCCTTCGGTTTCGCGATGTTCGCGGTCGACGTTGCGCTGCAGATCTTCCTGACGCGTCGTAGCCGTCGCAATCCCTGGGGCGCCCATACGCTGGAATGGGCCATGATCATTCCCGCCCCCGCCTATAACTTCGCCAGCCAGCCGCATGTGGAGAATGACGAGCCACTGACCGATCCGGGGCTCCCGCTGCGGCTTGCACGTGGGGAAGGCTATCTGTCCGAGATCCGGAATGGCTGGCGGGAGACGATGGCCGTCGATATCACGACGGGGGCGGCAGACCATGTTGTCGTGCTGCCTGGCAACACCCGTCTCCCCATCCTGACCGCGCTGGCAACCGGATGCTTCTTCCTCGCGCTGCTCTTCGGCTTCTATTGGGCCGCACTGCTGCCCGTCGTCGTCGTCGTTGCGCTGACATGGCGATGGGCCTGGACGCTGGGCTGGCGGGAGGAGATCGGCCCTGTGACGATCCGGGCCGGCGAGACAGCCCTGACCCACCGGGAGACATCCGGCGCACCCGGATGGTGGGGGGCCGTCTTTCTGCTGGTGGCTGACGGCACGCTGTTCGGCTCACTCCTGTTCGGTTACGCTTTTCTCTGGGTCGTGGCGCCCAACTGGCCGCCGCCCGTGCTGATCGAAGGCAGCCTGCCGCTGGGCTTCGCTGGTGGTTTGGCGGCAGTGGCAGGCATTGTACTGACGCGCCGGGCAGCATCGGCCAGCATGGCGGGAGCCGGGGCATCCGCCTGCTGGTCAGCCCGCCTTGCCATGGGTGCCCAGGCCATCGTCATCGTTACCCTGGTATGGCTGGGCATCGCCGAGCTTCCCGCACCTGACAGCCACGCCTATGCCGCCGTCTGCTGGGCGCTCATCGCCTATGCTGTGATCCACGCCGTGATCGCGCTGCTCTGTGCAGCCTTCATCCGGGCGCGCATCGCCTCGGGCCATATCCGGAAGGGCCGCGTGCTGGAGCCCTCTGTGGCACAACTATTCAACGATTATGCGGGAGCCATGACACTGATCGTCCTGGCATGTGTCTTGGCGCCGGTGGTGCTGTCATGATGCTATTGGCTCGCGCAGGCACGGGATTGCTGTTCTGGATCTTCGGCTTCTCTGCCCTTTATGGCCTGCATGGAATTGGCTGTGCTTATGGGTGGCACGGAATAGAGCTGGCTGGAGGAACGCTGTTCCGCTGGGTCATGGTCTCCAGTTGGCTGTTGCTCTGCGGAGGAGGTCTTGTGCTTATCTGGTTCGCGCAGGCAGCACCGGCAGGGTTTGAGAGGCGTCTGAGAATCACCTCCGCTCTGGTCGGCTGTGGCGCGACCCTCATCACGGGAATACCGGTAGCCGTCACTTCTGCCTGCGTCTGACGTGTGAGGTCTGTTATTATGACGACACGTCGACCTGCACCGCCCCCGGTTCCCCGGAGGCTCCTATTCTTGAGAGGATGGAGCCATGACGAAGAAGACCTCGAACCGGCATTCGCCGGAGGTTCGGCAGCGTGCGGTAAGGATGATACTGGAGCATGGAGGCGACCACGCTTCGCAGTGGGCGGCGATCTGCTCGATTGTGGCCGAGATCGGCTGCACGATGGAGACGCTGGGCGGCTGGGTGAGGCAGGCTGAGCGCGACCGAGGCTTGCTGACGGGGCCGACCAGCGCTGAGGGAGAACGGATCAAAGCTCTGAAACGCGAGGCCCGCGAGTTGCGCAGGCCAATTAAACCCTGCGCAAGGCGTCGCTATATTTCGCGGTTGCGGAGCTCGACCGCCGCCCGAAGCTGCGATCGCCTTCATCGACGATCATCGCGAGGTCTACGGCGCCCGCCAAGTCTGGCGGCAACTCGGCTGCGAGGGCGTCGCGGTGGCCCGCTGCACGGTGGAGCGGCTGATGCGCGCCACGGGTCTACAGGGTGTGGTGCGCGGCAAGGGGATGAGGACCACCGTCTCAAGCCCGGCTACGCCATGTCCGGCGGATATGGTAGATCGGCAGTTCCTGGCGTCGGCGCCGGACGTGCTGCGGTTGTCAGATTCCACCTACCTCGCGACGTGGCAAGGGGTCATCTACGTCACCATTGCCCGCCGCATCGTCGACTGGCGCGGACGGCCTATGCAGGCTTTATCCTCTACGCACTGGAGCGGGTGACCTGAGCCCTGAAGTTCCTCCGGGCAGAACTACCTGTCTGGTTGTGAGACATCCTTGGCATTCTCGGCGATGATGCGGGCCTTGGCGATGTCTTGCGGCCCGGCCTGCCCGGCAGGCTTGGTGCCGCGCGGCTTTCGTCGCGCGGCAAGGCGCTCGGCGACAACCTGGTTTGGTGTCCGGCCCTGCAGGACGCGCTGTCGCCGGGCGTTATAGGCGGCGTTGAACCCGCGCAGCATCTGCTCGAGGTCGCGATGGGAAGAGATCGTGATGCCCAGCACTTCGCTCTCGATACAGCCGTTGAAGTGTTCCACCATGCCGTTGGTCTGCGGCGTATAGGGACCGGTGTGACGATACTCGGCACCCAGCTTGGCACAGGCCTTCTCGAAGGTCGGCGAGAAGCAACCGCCATTGTCGGTCAGCACATGGGTGATGCGGAATGGAAAGGCAGCCGCCGCCTCGCGCAGAAAGGAGACCGCGCTGTTCGTCGTCATGTCGTCCTTCACGGCCAGATGGACGGAGCACGAGAAGCGGTCGATGGCCACAAAGAGGTAGCGCTTGCGGCGCTGAAAATCGGCCGTTTGCAGCATGGGCAGCTGCTTGATATCAATATGAATGAAGCCGAAATCGTAGTCCTGGAACTTCTCCGCACCTCTGGCGGGACGCTCCGAGGCTACGGGACGACGCCGGTTCAGCCCCTCGGCCTTGAGGATGCGCCAGATGCTGTCGCGGTTGAGGTGCGGCAGGAAGTGCCGGACGACGAAGGTCGGGTCGTCGAGGGCGAAGTTGGTCCTCTCGCGCAGCAGGCAGACCACCGCGCGCTCCCCTGCGGTCGCCTTCCAGGGCAAGCTATGGGGGCGGGCGGAGCGGTCCAGGCAGTCGGCGGGCCCGCGCTGGCGCCACTTGCGGATGGTCTCGGTGCTGACGCCGTAGCGCTGGGTCAGCAGGCCGGAAGGCTCCGAGGAGCGGGCGATCTCGGCGCGGACGGCCGGAGTGGTGCGGGCATTCGCGTGGATCTGGTGCATAACTCACCTCCGCCCCAGGACAGCGCGTGGCAGGCACTCAAAGCGATGGCGATAATCTAGGCAGGAAACCCATACAACTTATTGGCGCTGCTGGTGTTTTATCTCCTGAACGGGTTTGAACGGCTCAGGAGGCTGAGATGGCGCGGTTGTTCTGGCTGTCGGATGAGGCTTGGGCTGCCATTGAGCCACACCTGCCGCGCGGCAGGCCAGGCAAGCCCCGCGTGGATGACCGGCGGGCGATCAGCGGCATACTGCACGTGCTCAAGGTAAGCGTCATCCCGTCCACGCAGGTGATGCGGTAAGCCTGAAGTTCCACGGCAGGAGTTTGTCGATGCGGCTGATGGTGTGGCCGCGGGCGAGGCGGTCGAGCACGGCGGCGATGTAGGCTTCTGGGTCCAAGCCGTTCAGCTTTGCGGTTTCGGCGACGGTGTAGATGATGGCGGCGCGATCGCCGCCTGCGTCTGATCCGAGGAGCAGAAAATTCTTCCTCGTCAAAGCGAGGCCGCGCAGCAGCCGCTCGGCGAGATTGTTGTCGATCGAGAGCCTGCCATCCTCGAGATAGCGCGCGAGTGCCTCCCACCGGTTCAGCACGTATTGCATCGCCTTGCCCAGCGTCGATTTGCCGGACAACCGGCGACGCTGGGTCAGCATCCAGTCGTGCAGGTCGTCGAGCAGCGGCTTGCCGCGGGCCTGGCGCTCGGCACGGCGCTGATCGGCAGGTTTGCCGTTGACCTCGGCCTCGATGGCGTAGAGGGCGGCAATACGCTGCAGGGCCTCCTCGGCGATCGGTGACTTCGTGGCCTCGAACACCTCGAACAGCTTGCGCCTGGCATGCGCCCAGCAGGCGACATGGGTGACCTGCGGCGGCTGGTTGCCGCGCGGTTGGGTCAGCGCGTCGTAGCCGGTGTAGCCATCGGCATGCAGCCAGCCCGCGAAGTTCTGGAGGTGCCCGCGTGGTCGCTCTCCCTTGCGGTCGGGCGAGTAGCGGTAGAACGCCGCGGGCGGCCCATGGCCGTTCCAAGGCCTCGGGTCGATGGCATAGACCCAGAACCGCCCCTGCCGCGTCCGGCCTCGCCCTGGCGCCAGCACGGCGATCGGGGTGTCGTCGGTCCAGATGAGGCCGTGCCGCAGCGCATAGGTGCCGATCGCCTCGGCCAGGCGGCTGAGCCACCAGGCACCGCGGCCGACCCAGTCGGCCAGGGTCTGCCGCTCGATCTCCACGCCCTCGCGCGCCAGGATGGCCGAGAGGCGGTAGAGCGGCAGGCCGTCGCGGTACTTCGAGACCAGCACATGCGCGAGCAGGCCGGGGCCCGGCCGCCCCCTCTCGATCGGCAGGTCGGGGGCAGGCGCCTGCAGGACGGCCTCGCAGGCCCGGCAGGCATAGCGGGGCCGGACGTGGCGGATGACCTTCAGCCGGGCCGGGATCTTCTCCAAGATCTCGGTGACGTCCTCGCCCAGCTTCGTCAGGCGCTTCGGGTCCGTGCAGCCGCAGCGGCAGGCGAATACCGGCTCCTGCAGGATCGTCTCCCGTGGCAGATGCTCCGGCAGCGGCTTGCGGAGCGCCGGGCGCCGCGGGTTGCCAGGCTGTCCCTTCGTCCTGGCCTTCTCCGCCGCGGCGGTAGCCTGCGCCTGGTCCTCCTCGGCATCGCCGATCAGCATTTCGAGCTGACCGATCTCGGTGGCCAGCTTCTCCGACGACTTGCCGTAGCGGTCCCGCCGCAGGGTGGCGAGCTGGACCTTTAGCTTTTCGATCTCAAAGATCGCGCTGCGCAACTCGGCATCGCGCTCGGCCAGCACCGCGTCGCGTTCCGCCAGCAGCGCGCGGAGCGCTGCGATCTCGGCGTCAGGCGTGTCGAGCGACGCGGCGTGCACGCCATGATTCTACGCAACGCAATGGCCGCTGCAATGGCAGACCGACTACACCGTGGCCTGCGGCCGCGCAGTCCAGGCGGGCATGCGCCAATCAATGCCCTCCACCAGCATCGAGAGCTGCGCCGCGGGCAGCGAGACAACGCCGCCCTGCGTCTGAGGCCAGACGAACCGGCCCTTTTCCAGCCGCTTGGCGATGAGGATCAGGCCCTGTCCGTCCCAGACCAAAATCTTGAGCAGATCACCACGGCGGCCACGAAAGCAGAACATCGCGCCGCTATAGGGATCCTGCGCCAGCATCGTCTGCACCTGCGCGGCCAGACCGTCAAAACCCTTGCGCATATCTGTCGTGCCGCAGGCCAGGAACACCCGCGTACCCGGCGGCGGGCCCAGCATCAGCGCACACCCATCCCAGCCAGCACGACGCGCAGTGTCGCTGCGTCGGCGCATCCGGTGATGCGGATGCTGGCGCCAGAGGGCAGCGTGATCTCGATCACGCCAGGCGCTGCGCCGCTGCCAGGCGACTGGGCCGGGCCAGACGGCGGGAGCTGCGGCGCCTCCGGTACGACCTCCACCGGCATGAAGCCCGCCATCGCCGTGGCCAGCATCTGCTTGCGCCAGGTATAGAGCTGACCCGTGCTGACGCCGTGCCGCTCCGCCACCACCTGGACAATCGCACCAGGCTCCAGCGTCTCCCGGACAATCCGAAGCCGTTCCTCCGTCGACCAGATCCGGCGCCGGACCTCCCGTACCCGAACCTCGACGCGGCGGCCCGCGCGAACTCCGGAGCCGCTCCTGCTACCGTCGTAAGAGGAGTTTGCGAGTAGTGCCGTCGTCGTGCTGTCCGTCATGCCAACCAATTCGGCGGACCAGCACCATCAACTCAAGGCCAGGCTCGGCTGACGCTTACTGCTTCACGCTCCGCGGCAGCTCGAAGACACGGCGGAAGGTGCCGAAGCGGCACTCGGACAAGGAGTAGTTCGTTGCCTTCTCCTCATGCTGCTCCTTCTTCTCACCCTTGATGACGAGCATCTTGCCGGACAGGCTCAGTTCCACATCCTCCGGCCCCAGGCCAGGCAGCTCAGCGATGATGCGGAATTCCTCGTCGCTTTCGACGACATCCACCGCGGGTTCGACAGCCGTGAACTGCATGTCGGAACGACAGGGCGCTGCCATCTCACCCCGGCGCAACAAGCCACCGTCGAAGCCACGCCGGAGGTTATCGAGAACGCGATCAACCTCTCCCCGCAGATCCACCTGCGGCTGCCAGAACCGCTCCGACGCCACAGAGAAAGGCAACACGGGTCGAGGCTGTTGTGAAGCCTTCAGAGCTGCGATTTTGATATCGTTCATAGTCATTCCTCCAGGTCCTGCATAATGCGGCGAACCGCATCGCTTCCCTGGCACAAGGATTCATTATCGCTGTGCCTGCTGCCCTGACCTGCATCAGGTTCCGATACCGCCTGCCCGCAGGCTGCCGATTTCGCCACCTCTTCTACCGAGGTGTAATCGATTGCTTTCGGAGGCCGCGGATGATCATGCTCCACAGCCAGCCCGCCTTTTGCTCTAAACTTGCCGCCAGACGGAAATGAGGTCGGATTCCCCGACAACCTCGAACAGCTTGTCGCTGGATTCGATAATCGGGACAGCCGAAAGTGCTGTGGCCGGACAGCAAACGGGCAAGCGTGCTGGTCGACGTATCCGAAAGAACGGCGACCACGCTGCATGTCATTATATCGCTTGCACCCATTCAATCACCAGGAGAGAGGCGCGCCAGCGCACCACGTCATGATCTATACCAGGCGCCTCTAGCGCGTGACCGCCACGCGCGACGGCGCAAACTTTCAACGAGAGACCAATACAAACAGACTTCTCGGCGGCAGGATCTGGCTTCTTGATGTCAGAGGCTCCGTGCTCGTATCGGCGACATCATGCGGGCTTGCCGCGCTTGTATCAATCGCGAGGCGCCATTCCCCAGCGGGCGGCAGCGGCAGATCGAACTGCGCCGGCCGGTTGGGCGAGCCGTTGAACAGCAGGCACAGCGCGGCTGGCGCCGCGGCGTCCTCATGAATGATACAACCTAACTGGTTGTCCGGCCCGTGCCAGTCCACGGCACCGCCGTGAGGTCCGATCCAGGTTATGTCCCTTGCAGTGTAGAAGCGGTCCGCAGACAACACGGGATGGGCACGGCGGAAGGCAACCAGGCGGCGCACAAAGCGCACGAGGTCAGCGTGCTTCGTCGCATTGGTCCAGTCATACCACGAAATCTCGTTATCCTGGTCCCAGGGATTGGTGTTGCCACGCTGAGTACGGAGGAACTCATCGCCGCCGAGCAGCATCGGAATGCCTCGTGCCAGCAGAAGTGTGGCCAACATGTTCCGGCATTGCCGCGCCCGCATCGCCTCCAGCGATGGATCGCCTGGAGGTGCGCTGGCTCCGGTATCCGCTCCGGATATCGGTGAAAGAGAAGCATCGGGAGCAAGTTGCGTCTGGTTATGACTGAGATCGTCACTCGCCCAGTCATTCAGGGTCGGTCCGTCGTGGCAGGTGATGAAGTTGATACTGCCGAGCGGGCCTTTTGCATCGCCTCCGAACAAATCCTCGCTGCCACAGAGGCGGGTGGCAAAGGCCCCGGCGGCGCCTGGGGCACCCTGCCAGAACCGGCGGACGTCATCACGGAATCGGCTGTTCCACTCGGCCCAGCGATCACCTGGCATCTCTCCCAGCTGAAATGCGCCGGCAGCATCCCATGACTCGGCGATCAACTTGGTTCCACGGAGCACGGGATCTTCGGCGATCTGCTCCAGCAACGGTGGGTTGGCGAGCAGCGCGCCATCCTCCCCCCTCCCCAGGACAGCAGCCAGATCGAACCGAAAGCCGTCCACATGCATTTCCATGACCCAGTAGCGCAAGCAGTCCACCAGCATGCTTCGGACGATCGGGTGATTGCAGTTCAAGGTATTGCCGCAGCCGGTGTAGTCGGAAAAACTGCCCATCGCCCCGAGCATGTAGTAGATGGAATTATCCAGGCCCCGGAAGGAGAAGGTTGGTCCGTCTGCGCCGCCTTCGGCAGTGTGGTTGAACACGATATCCAGGATCACTTCGATCCCGGCTTTATGCAGCGCCTGCACCATGGCTTTGAATTCCGTCAGCGTGGCGGAGCCCGGCGCAGTTGCGTAGGAAGACCGTGGCGCGAAGAACGCGATCGGGTCATAACCCCAGTAGTCTCTTACGGGGCGATCCGGCGCCTCCGGCAGGATGACCCATTCCGGCGCTTCCTGCACCGGCATCAGTTCCACCGCTGTGATACCCAAAGCCTGCAAATACGGGATCATCTCTGTCACGCCGATGAAGCAGCCGCCATGGGCCACGCCTGAGGACAGATGGATGGTGAAGCCACGCACATGGGTTTCGTAGATCAGGGTCTCGCGCCAGGGATGGCGTGGCATTGTGTCGCCACCCCAGTCGAACCGATGGGTGGTCAGCAATGCTCGCGCTTCGTCGGGGCGCGGTGCACCAACAACGGCAACAGCATAAGGGTCCAGCAGCAGACGCCGTGGATCGAACCGATGGCCTTCTTCCGGAGCCCAGCGCCCCTCGGCACGAAGCGCATAGCTGTATCCATCTGTCACGCCGGCAATACGAACATGCCAGACGTCCCCGGTCCTGTGCCGCGCCGGATCGAGCGCGATGATCTGCAGCAGGGCACCGGCGGGATCGAACAACAGCACTGAAACACGCGTGGCATGCCGGCTGACGACAGCGATGTTGAACCCGTCACTCGCCTCGGAGGCACCGAGCGGCAATGGCGTCCCAGGCTCCACGGTCAAGGCGGTCATGTTTTTCCCCTGGAAGCTGCTCTTCTGCCTTACTCCTGCACCCCCACTTCAGGTGATGTCCTGCGATTGGACTTGCCCTGGGAAAGTGGAGAGCGGTTGTTGAACTATGCGACGGCCTCGAAGGCACAAGGGCTCTGATAGGCAAGTGCTGAGTGCCGTCGCCGCGGATTGTAGAAGCTGTCGATATAGCGGCCAAGGGCGAGTTCGGCCTGCTGACGTGTGAGGAAGGTGGTTCGCCAGACCATCTCCGCCTTCAGGGTCTTGAAGACGGTCTCGACCATGGAGTTGTCGAAGCAGTTCCCCCTGCCACTCATCGAGATGGCGATGTCCGCATCGCGAAGCATCTTCTGGTACGCGCCCGAGCAGTATTGGCCACCTCGATCGGAATGCTGCACCAAGCCCGGTGGCGGTCTGCGCAACAGCAGGGCTCTTCGCAGCGCGGCCATGGGAAGTTCCTTCTTCAAGCGATCACCCACGGCCCAGCCGACGATCCGGCGCGAGTACAGGTCAACCACAATAGCCAGGTAGAGCCAGCCCTCTGCTGTCCAGATATACGAGATGTCGCTGCCCCACTTCTGGTCCGGCCCGGTGGTTGTGAAGTCCTGCTCCAGCAGGTTTGGGGCGACCGGATTGGTGTGCTGGCTGTCGGTGGTGCGCTTGAACCGCCGCTTCTGCAGCGCTTTCAGCCCATTGTCGCGCATCAAGCGGGCTAGCCGATGGCGCCCGATCGAGAGACCCTGGGCCTTCAGCTCGGCATGCATACGCGGACTGCCATAGGTCTCGTTGGAACAGGTGAAGTGACCGCGAATATGAGCCAGGAGGATCAGGTCCGCCCGCTGCCGCCGGCTGGCCATCCTCCCCTTCCAGGCATAGTACCCCGCTCGCACTCACGCCCAGAATACTGCACAGACGTGGCACCGGTGCTGTCGCCTTCTCCGCATCGATGAGCCGGAACTTCATCGACTTGTCTCCTTGGCGAAGAAGGCGGTGGTGGTTCAACTGGTCAGCGCAACGGCCTGGGCAAGGGTAGCGGCTGGTGTTTTGTAGCCAAGGGTTTTCCTTGGCCGGGTGTTGAGCCGCAGGGCGATCGTGTCGAGATCATCCTGGCTGTGAACGGATAGATCCGATCCCCTGGGCAGGTACTGCCGCAAAAGACCGTTGGTGTTCTCGTTGCTGCCCCGCTGCCAGGGGCTGCGGGGATCACAGAAGTATACCGCAACATCCGCCGCAACAGCGAAACGCTTGTGCTGGGCCAGCTCCATTCCGCGGTCCCAGGTCAGCGACGACATCAGCCCCCGCGGAAGTTGCTGGACCTGCCGGACCAGCGCATCAACCACGCTCTCAGTATCTTTGCCATCCACCTGGACGAGCATCAGAAAGCGGGATCGGCGCTCCACCAGGGTCGCAACATGCGTGTTCTTGCCACCTGAGAGCAGGTCGCCTTCCCAGTGGCCTGGAACAGCACGGTCCTCAATCTCGGCGGGGCGTTCGCGGATCGACACGGCGCCGATGATCTGCCCTCTGGGTTGTCCTTCCGTCGTGGAAGTCTTGGCGCGCCGCATCAGACGGCGGCTCCGGAGCGTCGCCAGCAGCTCTTTCTTCAGGACGCCGCGCGCCTGAATGAACAGGCTCCTGTAGATCGTCTCGTGCGACACCCGCATGGCCTCGTCGTCAGGGTACTCCACCTCAAGCCAGCCGGATACCTGCTGTGGCGACCACTGCTGCGCCAGCTTCTCTGCCACCACGGCCTGCAGAGACCGATGGGTGGCCAGCAGGCACGGCTTGGGGCGGCACGCTTGCTGCCAGCTTCGTCCATCAGCAGCCATAGCACGATACTGCATGCGGCCACCATTGCGGCCGATCTCACGGCTGATGGTCGACGGCGATCGGCCGAGTTGCGCCGCGATCTGGCGTAAAGATAAGCCAGCCACCAGACCCCGCGATATCTCCTCGCGCTCCTCCAGCGTCAGAGCGCGGGCAGATCGCTGCCGCAGCGGCGGCGCAATACCGCCTTTGGCTTGCAGCACACCAAAGATCGAGCCCGCGGGCTTGCCGAGAGCCCGTCCGATGTCACTGAGCGACTGGCCGTCCTTCCATCGGATCCAAAGCTCCCTTTTCTGCTCCGCAGATAAGCCAGGCCGGCCGGTTCGCGCCATCGTGGATCCTCCCGGAACATCATGAAATCAATCATGTTGCGCTGACCAGTTGAACCCACCTTTGCTTTTTTTAGCAGGTCCCGCTCTTGCCGCAGGATCTCGTTCTCCCGCCGGAGCCGCGCCAACTCCTTCTCCGCATCCGGGTGAGGGCCGGCCAGCAGCTCCGTCTCCTGCAGGCGACGTCTCCAATGGGTCAGCGTCGACTTGCCTACCCCGAGGTCGGCCGCCACTTCGCCCACCGGCCGCCCGCTTGTCGACAACAGTCGGACCGCCTCACGCTTGAACTCCTCCGTCCAGCCACGCTGGTGTGGATCTCCCATCGCGCCCTCCAGGTTCTCATGACCTTACCTGAGCGCTCTCCACTTCTCCCGGGGAAGTCCAGTGGCCCGTGATCCCATCTCGTGGGTTACCATGCCTCCATGGGGCTGGCTCTGTTCGCCCCGGCACTGTCGCTGGGCGAACAGAGCGGCGACACGGCCTGGCTGCGGCCGCCGAGATCGCACACCGTGGCTGCCGGCGGCGGCCGCCGTGCTTCCGCTCTGGGCTGGCCGCCGCGTTATTATGGAAGGCGGGCAGTGCGATAGCAGCACGGGGATCGTCGAGCTGTGCAGCAGGCTCCGCGTCACACCGCCCAGTACCACCTCCCGCACCCGGCCATGGCCATAGCCGCCGATCACCAGCAGGTCCGCGCCAAGATCGGCAGCCGCGTTCAGCAGCACGTCCTCAGCCAGCAAGCCACTGCCCAGCATGGCGGTGGACACGGACACTGCTGCGCCATGCCGAGCGAGGTGGCGCGCGATGTTCTCGGTCTGCACCTGGCTGGCGGCCTGCTCCTCAGGCCGGGCATAGACGGACAGCACCCGCACTGCCTCCGCGGCGCGGATCAGCGGCAATGCGTCACCGACCGCGCGCGCTGCCTCACGCCGTCCGTTCCAGCCTATCAGCACCCGCTGAGCACCGAAGCCGCGTGGCGGAGTCCGGGGCAGCAGCATCACCGGGCGGCCCGCGTCGAACAGGACCGCCTCCGCCAGCTCAGCCTCGGTACCGGCTTCATCCGAGCGGCCGAGGATGGCGATATCGGCGTAGCGGGCCTGCTGCACCAGCACCTGCGCCACCAGACCTTCCTCCAGGCGCCATTCCGCCTGGATGTTCTCGCGCCGGGTTACTTCGTCGAAGACCCTGCGGATCTGCTCCGCCTTCTCCCTGGCGAGCTGCTCCGCCTCGTCCAGAATCAGTTGCCATGTGTCGGCGCTGACAAAGCCGTCCACCGCCAGCAGCGGCCATTCCAGGCTGCTCACATGCAGCGCGGTCACATGCGCCTCATGGCGCCGTGCGAGCGATACGGCCGCGTCCAGGATGCCGGGCGCCGTCTCAGGGCTCGTCAGGCACACGAGAATGTCTTTCAGCGACATCGATTTGCTCCTGGGCTGGGCAGCCGGCGGGCCGCCTGTGTCGCAATGAAGTTGGGCCAGCTGGATACGGAACGCCGTGTATCTCTCAGGCGGCCACGCCTGTCAGGTCGGCGACTTCCGCCAGCCTGTCGTAATCGAGAAGATGCAAGTTATGGTGGTCCTCGATGGCGATCATCCCGTCCTTGCGGAGAATGGTGAAGACACGGCTGACCGTCTCCGCCGTAAGCTCGAGGTGGTCGGCAATGTCGTATCGCGACATCGGCAGCTCCAGGCGGTTGCCTCGGGTCCGACAGCGGTCGGCCAGATCGAGAAGGAAATGAGCCACCCGTTCCGTGGCGCTCCGGCATCCCAGCAGGATGAGCCGGTCCTGTGTCATCGCCAGCTTTTCCAAAGTGAAGGCCTGCCAGGATTGCGCGGCCACCGGCTCGCGGCCCATATGGGCATCGAGGTCCTTGCGCGCGAAAGCGATCAGGACGACCTCTGTGACGGCCTCGGCCGAGAAGCGGTGCTGCTGGACGCCATCGAGGCCGAAGATCTCTCCCGGCAGCGCGAACAGCACGATGAACCGCCGTCCATCGGGCAGCATCCGGCATACGCGAACCGTTCCCGAGACGACCTTGTAAAGCTTCTTGATCTCGGAGCCCTCTGCATAGATCTCCATGCCACGGAGGTATCGGCCTGGCCGTCCGGGAATGGCCCTGTTGTTCTGCTCCAACGCGACCGTGAAAGGGAAGGAAGCTGGAACGCCAGGGGCGGGCCTGGTGGCCAGCGTGACGTTTTGCATAGGCTCGCTCCACACTCAGACTAACCGCGGCACTGTCGCGGCACAGCTGCGTAGGCTCTATTCCAGAAAAATACGTTCCGTGAAATCACGTAAGATGCTGTCCGGGATTTCCGGTCGTCGATGTTCAACTAGCTGGTTCCAGAGGGCGTCAGAGCGAAGCGGGGTCCCGGGGGCGCTGCGACCCGCGCGATGCGCGGCTGCACCGGCACGGGGGGATTTGACGCACAGGAGGCGAGAACCCTCAAGTCAAGAAGTTGATAACGCCCAACGAGCGTGATTCGGCGACGCATGCGGGGCTTCGCCTGATCAATGTCAGTGCCGTCTGCGGCGATGCAGCCCAGATTGGCACGACATCTGGGAGTGCAGGCTATGGCCACAAGCGAAATGATCCTCTGGTTCAATCAGGTGGGCCTTGGCGATACGGCGAGGGTCGGCGGCAAGAACGCCTCGCTCGGAGAACTCTATGGACGCCTGACACCGGCAGGTCTCCGCGTGCCAAACGGCTTCTGCGTCACCGCGGATGCCTATCGCGCGGCACTGGACGCAGCGAATGCCTGGCCCGCGCTTCACACCGTGCTGGACGGGCTGGACGTCTCGGATATCCCGGCCCTGGCTCGTTGCTCGGCCGAGGCCCGCCGGATCGTCTACGAAGCCACCGGCCATGCACCGCTGCGCGCCGCGATTTTGGGCGCTTACCGCCGCCTGCTGCAGGAATGCGGCGCCGGCCTGGCACTGGCGGTGCGCAGCTCCGGCACAGCGGAAGACCTGCCGAATGCGAGTTTCGCCGGCCAGCACGAGAGCTTTCTGAACATCCGCGGGGAGGAGGCGCTGATCGAGGCCTACCGACGCTGCTGTGCATCCCTCTTCACCGACCGGGCGGTCGTGTATCGCCTCAACAACGGCTTTGATCATTTCAAGGTGGCGCTCTCCGTCGGCGTGATGCAGATGGTCCGCTCGGACCTCGCGGCCAGCGGAGTGATCTTCACGCTCGATACGGAATCCGGCTTCCGCGACGTCGTCTACGTCACCGGCTCCTATGGGCTGGGCGAGAATGTGGTGCTGGGCAAGGTCGATCCCGACGAGTTCTACGTACACAAGCCTACTTTCGAAGCAGGACATCGCGCCGTGCTGCGCCGCGCCCTTGGCCGTAAGCAGACGAAGCTGGTCTATGCCGAAGCCGGATCGGCACAGGCGACGGTCGACCTGCCGACACCCGCCGAGGACCAGGACCGCTTCTGCATCGGCGATGAGGAGGTGCTGTCCCTCGCGAAAGCGGCGCTGATCGTGGAGAGGCATTACTCGGCCGCGGCGGGGCAGGCCGTTCCGATGGATATCGAATGGGCCAAGGATGGCATCGACGGCCAGCTCTACATCGTGCAGGCCCGGCCGGAGACGGTAGGCTCGCGCCGAAAGGCCGGCTCCTTCGAGAGCTTCAGGCTCACCGGCACGGCTCCGGTTCTGGTGACCGGCAAATCGGTCGGGGAGCGCATCGCCAGCGGCCGCGTGCGCCGGGTGCGCGGGGCCGGGGATCTCGCCGCCTTCCAGCCCGGCGAGGTGCTGGTGGCCGAGACGACCAGCCCGGACTGGGAGCCCGTGATGAAGACGGCGTCCGCCATCGTCACCGAGCGCGGTGGCCGCACCTGCCATGCCGCCATCGTGGCCCGGGAGCTTGGCGTGCCGGCCGTGGTCGGCGCGGCGGGCGCGGCTGATATCCTGGCGGATGGCGCGGAGGTGACGGTGTGCTGTGCCAGGGGCGAGGTGGGCGAGGTGCTGGAAGGCGCCGTCCCCTTCGCGGTGACGCGCGTCTCCGCCGATGACACGGCCTTGCCGCGCACCCAGATCATGCTGAACCTAGCCAATCCGGCGCTCGCTTTCCGCTCCGCCATGTTGCCCAGCGCGGGCGTCGGGCTGGCGCGCATGGAATTCATCGTCAGCGAGCAGATCCGCGTGCATCCCATGGCCTGCATCCATCCGGAGAAGGTCGCTTCGCCACAGGAGCGGCAGGCCATCGCGCATCTGGCGCGGCACCATGCCTCGGCCGAGGAGTTCTTCGTGCAAACCCTTGCCGAGGGCGTGGGCACCATCGCCGCCGCCTTCTACCCGAGGCCGGTGATCCTGCGGCTATCGGACTTCAAGACCAACGAATACGGACAGCTGCTGGGCGGCCGTGGCTTCGAGCCGGCAGAGGAGAACCCGATGCTGGGTTTCCGTGGTGCCGCTCGCTATGCCCACCCGGCCTATGCACCCGCCTTCGCCCTGGAATGCCGCGCCATCCGCTACGTGCGGGAGCGGCTGGGCCTGACCAACCTGCGCGTCATGGTGCCCTTCTGCCGCCGCCTGGAGGAGGCCGAGCGCGTGCTGGCCGAAATGGAACGGCATGGGCTGAAGCGCGGGGAAGGCGGGCTCGAGATCTATGTCATGTGCGAGATCCCGAACAACGTGATCCTGATCGACCGCTTCGCCGCCCTGTTCGATGGTTTCTCGATCGGCTCGAACGACCTGACGCAGCTGACGCTTGGCGTCGACCGTGACTCGGCGACGGTGGCCTTCGACTTCGACGAGCGCGACCCGGGTGTCCTGGAGATGTTGCGCCTGGCCGTCAGTGGCGCGCGGCGCAACCACCGCCATATCGGCATCTGCGGTGAGGCGCCGGCGAATTACCCGGAGATCGCCGCATACCTCGTCTCGCTGGGCATCGAGGCGATCAGCGTCACGCCGGCAAGCCTGCTGCGGACCATCAACGTGGTGCGCGAGGCCGAGCAGCGCCAGGACGCGGCCGGCGCTCAGGAAACGGCGGCGCGGCCTTAGTATTCCCGGAAGATGCGCGTGATCTCATGCGGGTCCTGCGTCACCGTCAGGGCCAGCGAGAGCAGGATGCGCGCCTTCTGTGGCGTCAGGTTATCGGCCACCAGGAAACCCTGTTGCCGCAGCTTCGTCGTGCGGAAGGTGCGGCCGCTGCCGGCGCGGGTCGATTGCACCACGACCACGCCCCGCTTCGCCGCTTCCTGCAAGGGTTCCGCATCGCCGGGGCCACAGAAACCGGGGGCGAAGCCAGCCGAGACGATTCCCTTGGCCCCCGCCGCCAGGAAGGCGCGCACCGCCGTGCCGTCCGACCCCGCATAGGCATAGGCGATATCGACGCGCGGCAGCGCATCCAGCGCGCGGATGTCGAATTCCGTGTCTGGGGCCGCCCGGCGCAGAGGGCGGCGGTAGAAGGCCACAGCGTCGCCATCGGCGTGACCGAGGGCGCCGAAATCGGGAGAACGGAAAGTCTGCAGGCGGAATGTGGAGGTTTTCGTGACTTCCCGCGCTGCCATGATCTCGTCGTTGAGAAGCGTCAGCACACCCAGCCCGCGTGCGTCCGGGCAGGCCGCCACACGGATGGCATTGGCCAGATTCATCCCCGCATCGCTGGAGAGCGCCGAGGCCGGCCGCTGCGAGCCCACCAGCACCACCGGCACCGGCACCTTCAGCGTCAGGTTCAGCGCATAAGCCGTCTCTTCCAGCGTGGCAGTGCCATGGCCGATGACAATGCCCGCCAGGCCGGGCTCCTCCGCCACAAGGCGATCGCAGAGCAGCACCAGCTCCTTCCATTCGGGGAAGGCGATATTCGGGCTGGGAACCGCGCGGAAGCGCACCGGCACCACATCGGCCCAGTCCTGCACTTCGGGGAAGCGGGTCAGGATCTCATCGGCCTGCATCATCTGCCCGGTCGCGGCATAGTCGAGCGTATCGAAGGGCCCCGCGCCGATGGAAGCGATGGTGCCGCCGGTGCCGATGAAGGCGACGCGCGGCTTCGTGGATGCACTCATGGGGAGGACTCGTTGCCCGGGATGAAGGCGGAAAGCCTATACCGGCTGCCCCGGCATCCAAAGCCCCGGTGGCGGGATGCCGCGCGAGGGCCGCCCGGCGCGCCGGGCGGCCCTCGCGCACCGGTTGTCAGACCCGCTCAAGCACGATGGCGATGCCCTGCCCGACGCCGATGCACATGGTGGCCAGGGCATAACGCGCCCGGCGGCGATGCAACTCGGCCACGGCGGTCTGGATGATCCGGGCGCCGGACATGCCCAGCGGGTGCCCCAGGGCGATGGCACCGCCGTTCGGGTTCACATGCTCGGCATCGTCGGGGAGGCCCAGGTCGCGCATCACCGCCAGCCCCTGGCTGGCGAAGGCCTCGTTCAGTTCGATCACGTCGATCTCGGAGAGGGAGAGGCCGGCCTTCTCCAGCACCTTCCGCGTCGCCGGCGCCGGGCCGAAGCCCATGATGCGCGGCGGCACGCCCGCCGTCGCCATGGCCACCACCCGCGCGCGCGGCGTCAGGCCATAGCGGCCCGCGGCGGCCTCGCTGGCCACCAGGATGGCGCAGGCACCGTCGTTGACGCCGGAGGCATTGCCGGCGGTCACGCTGCCGCCTTCCTTGCGGAAGGGCGTGCCGAGCTTGGCCAGCGCCTCCAGCGTCGTCTCCGGGCGGGGATGCTCGTCGCGGGAGAAGATGATTGGGTCGCCCTTGCGGCGCTTGATCTCGACCGGGACGATCTCCTCGTCGAAGCGCCCGCTCTCCATGGCCGCCTTCGCCCGCTGCTGGCTGCGATAGGCGAAAAGATCCTGATCCTGGCGGGAGATCTGGAAATCGGCGGCGACGTTCTCGGCGGTCTCGGGCATGGAATCCACGCCGTATTGCGCCTTCATCAGCGGATTGACGAAACGCCAGCCGATGGTGGTGTCATAGATCTCCGCCACGCGGCCGAAGGCCTCGGCGCTCTTGCCCTGCACGAAGGGGGCGCGGGTCATGCTTTCCACGCCGCCGGCCAGCATCAGCTCGGCCTCGCCGGATTTGATGGCGCGCGCCGCCATCCCCGTGGCATCCATGCCGGAGCCGCAGAGGCGGTTGACGGTGGTGCCACCGACCGTATCGGGAATGCCCGCCAGCAGGGAGGCCATGCGGGCGACGTTGCGGTTGTCCTCGCCCGCCTGGTTGGCGCAGCCCAGGATCACGTCGTCCAGCGCGCTCCAGTCCATGCCGGGGTTGCGTGCCATCAGCGCCTTGATGGGGACGGCGGCCAGGTCGTCCGCGCGCACGCTGGCCAGGGCGCCGGCATAGCGGCCGATGGGCGTCCGAATGGCGTCGCAGATGAATGCTTCAGTCATATTACTTCCCTCAATATCCGTCCGGCCGCTCGTCAGCGCTGGTGAAGCTTCGCGCCGGTCTGCGCCTGCAGTGCCTCCAGCGTCAGGCCCGGCACCATCTCCAGCACCTCGAAACCCTTCGGCGTCACTTCGATGACCGCGAGATTTGTATAGATGCGCGTCACGACGCCCAGTGCCGTCAGCGGATAAGAGCATTGCTCCACCAGCTTCGGCTGACCGTCCTTGGTGGTGTGCTCCATGAGCACCCAGAGCCGCTTGGCTCCGGCGGAAAGGTCCATGGCGCCGCCGACGGCCGGCGCGTTATCCGCCGCCGAGGTCGCCCAGTTGGCGATGTCGCCATTCTCCGCCACCTCGAAGGCGCCAAGGACGCAGAGATCCAGATGCCCGCCGCGGATGATGGAGAAGCTGTCGGCCTGATGAAAGAAGCTGCCGCCGGGCCGCAGCGTCACCTGCTGCTTGCCGGCATTGATCAGCCAGGGGTCGGCCTGGTCCGGGGCAGGGGCGGGACCCATGCCCAGCAGTCCGTTCTCGGAATGGAAGACAACCTCGCGCTCCGGCGGCACGTAGTCGGCCACCATGGTCGGCAGGCCGATGCCGAGATTGACATACCAGCCTTCCGGGATGTCGCGCGCCATCCGCTCCGCCATCTGGCGGCGGGAGCGTGCCTGCACGTTTGCCTCGGTCGCGCTCATGCCGCCTTCTCCTGCACGCCCTCGCCATCGACGGGAACATGGATGACGCGGTTGACGAAAATTCCGGGTGTGATGACGGACTCAGGCGGGATGCCGCCGAGCTCGACGATGCGGTTGGCCTGGACGATGGTCAGGCTGGCCGCCGTGGCCATCACGGGGTTGAAGTTTCGGCCGCTGCTGCGGAAGGTCAGGTTGCCCCATCGATCCGCCAGCTCCGCCTGCACCAGCGCCACATCCCCGTGCAGCGCCGTCTCCAGCACGCAGTGCTTGCCGTTGAACTCGGCGGTGGGCTTCCCCCTGGCCAGCAGGGTGCCGTAGCTGGTGGGAGTATAGAAGGCCGGGATGCCGGCACCGGCGGCGCGCAGCCGCTCTGCCAGCGTGCCCTGCGGCACCACTTCCAGCTCGATCTCGTGGTTACGGAACAGCTCCTCGAAGACCACCGATCCGGCGCTGCGGGGGAAGGAGCATATGATCTTCCGTGCCCTCCGCAGTTCCAGCAGCCGCGCCAGTCCCAAGCGCCCCGCGCCGGCGTTGTTGGCGACGATGGTGAGATCCCTGGCCCCGTGCTCGATCAGCCCGTCGATCAGCACATCCGGCTGCCCGACTGAGCCGAAGCCGCCCACCAGCACCGTGGCGCCATCCTGGATGCCGGCCATGGCTTCGGCCATGTCCCTGACTTGCTTGTCGATCATGTCGCCTTCTCCCCGACCGATTGCCGAGAGATTGACCTGTTTGGGCGGAACGTGCAACGTTGTGCGCTATGCGAACACTCCCGGAGAAGCCCGAAACCATCGGCAGCCTGGCGCGGGGCCTTTCGGTGATCGAGGCTTTCAGCCCGCTGCGGCCAAAGGCCAGCATCGCCGACATCGCACGGGCCACCGGACTGACCCGCGCTGCCGCACGCCGGTGCCTGCTGACCCTGCAGGAACTCGGCTACGCCGAATTCGACGGGAAGTTCTTCACCCTGACGCCCAGGGTGCTCCGGCTCGGCGGCGCCTATCTCTCCAGCACGCCCCTGCCGGAGATCCTTCAGCCCGAGCTGGAGGCAGTGCGGGAAGCTGTGCAGGAATCCTGCTCCGCCGCCATCCTGGACGGGCCGGACGTGATCTACGTGGCACGCAGCGCAGCGCGGCGGATCATGTCGGTGTCGCTGGGGGTGGGCAGCCGGCTGCCCGCACATTGCACCTCGCTCGGCCGGGCGCTGCTCTCGACCCTGCCGGAAGCGCGGCTGGAGGCTTTCCTGGCCAGGCTGCCGCCGGGAACGGCGACGGAGCACACGCGCGCCGCCGTCGCCACGGCCCGAGCCGCTGGCTATGCCCTGGTGAACGAGGAGCTGGAGCCGGGCCTGCGTTCGGTCGCCATGCCCGTGCGGGATATGCGGGGACGCTGCGTCGCCGCCATCAATATCGGCGCCCATGCCGGCCGCGCGACGGATGAGGTGGTGGAGGAGCTGTTCCTGCCCGCCCTGCGCCGCGCGGTGGCCCGGCTGGCGGAACGCATCCCCGGATAAGGGAAGGGCGGGATGGTTACCCATCCCGCCCTTGCTTGTCTCTTACGCCAGAAAGGAGCGCAGCGCCCGGCCCCGCCGGGACTGCTGAAGCTTCTTCAGCGCCTTCGCCTCGATCTGGCGGATACGCTCGCGGGTCACGTTGAAGGTGCGGCCCACCTCTTCCAGCGTATGCTCATTCTCGGCACCGATGCCGAAGCGCATGCGCAGGATGCGCTCCTCACGCGGGCTGAGGCCGGAAAGCACGCTGGTCGCCGCGTCACGCAGGCTGGAACGGGCCGCCGCGTCGAAGGGCATCACCGCGTTCTCGTCCTCGATCAGGTCGCCCAGGCGGCCGTCATCCTCTTCGCCGATCGGCGCTTCCAGGCTGATCGGCTCGCGCGCCAGGCGCTGCACCGTGCGGACCTTGTCCGGCGACATGCCCAGCTCGCCCGCCAGCTCCTCCGGCGTCGGCTCGCGGCCGGCCTTCTGGGCGAAGCGGCGGCTGGTGCGCGCCACCTTGGCCGCCGTCTCCGTCATATGCACGGGGACGCGGATGGTGCGGGACTGGTCGGCGATCGAACGCGTGATCGCCTGCCGGACCCACCAGGTGGCGTAGGTGCCGAACTTGAAGCCACGGCGCCAGTCGAACTTCTCGACCGCGCGCATCAGGCCGATATTGCCTTCCTGGATCAGGTCGCCAAACATCAGGCCGCGGTTGCGGTAGCGCTTGGCGATATGCACCACGAGGCGGAGATTGGCCTGGACCAGCTCCTCCTTGGCGCGGCGCATCTGGCGCTCGCCCTGGGCCACGGCATTGCAGACCTCGCGCAGGCGCGGGGCCGACAGGCCGTTCTCGACCTCCAGCTTGGCGATCTCGGCACGGACGCCCTTCAGCTCCGCGGCCAGGTTGATCACCGGGGCACCACGGCGGCGCGGCTTCTCCAGCTTCAGCACGCCGGGAATCGCGGCCTCGCCGCCGTCCCAGATCCGCATGAAGTCGGTGGCCGAGACGCCGCAGCCCTGCGCGGCGCGCGAGGCGCGACCGTCCAGCGCCATCAGCTTGCGCTTGGCTTCCCGCACCGTGGCGACGAGCTGGTCCAGCCGGGCCGGGCGCAGGTGCACATTGGCCAGCAGGGTCGCCAGCTCGCGCCTGAGCTCCCGCGCTTCCTCGGCGGAAGCCTCCGGCAGGCGTGCGCGGGCGGCGAAGAGCGCCTCGAAGGAAGCCAGCACCTCCGGCTTCATCTTCTCCTCGAGGGTGGAATGCAGGCCAGGCTCGGCCTCATCCCCCTCGGGGCTGGTCTCGACGGAAGCCGCCGCATCGGCGGCCGCCATGGCCTCGACCTCCACCATGTCACGCAGCGGCACCTGGCCCTGCATCATGGAGTCGTACCAGGAGGTCAGCATGGTGAAAGTGCCGGGATGCTCGCAGAGCCCCGCCAGCATATCGTCGCGGCCGGCCTCGATCCGCTGCGCGACGGCGATCTCCGCCTCACGGGTCAGCAGGTCCGTGCCGCTCATCTCGCGCAGGAACATGCGCACCGGGTCATCGGTGCGGCTCATCGAGGCTTCGTCGACGTTGCCGTCCGAGCCCTGGCTCTCGCGCGCCGTGGTGGCCGCGCCGTCCTCTGTCGAGGCTTCGGTGCCTTCTTCGGCCTCCTCGGTCTCGTTCAGCTCCTCGTCGGGCTCGGGCTGACCCTCGTCATCCTCGCCGACCCAGTTGCTTGGCGCGGCCGCGGGAGTATCTCCCTCGCGGCGACCCCAGGCCCCATCGTGGAAATTCTCGAAGGCACCCGTCCGGGCGCGGAGCGCGGGCTCGTTCTCCACCTCGTCCTGATCCATCGTTGCCTGCGTAAACATCCCGTCCATGGTCTGAACCGCGCCCTTTCATAAGTGGATGCGGAGGACCGCCCCGCCATGCCGCACCGGAACCCTGACCCCAACGGCGAAGCACCACCCTTGGCACCGCAGGGAGCGGGGGCAGGCGATGCGGAGTCGGGGGAGGGCACGCGTTTCCGCGGCCGGGGCCTTACATAGGCAGTCCCGCGCCAGAGCACACCCCTAAACTGTCATCTTTCCTGTTCGTTGCCGGAGATCAGGCATGCGGAAAGAACAGGCACGGCCAGGAACCCGCCGAAGACAGGCTCTCCTGGTGGGCAACAGAGGGTGGAAACAGCGACCGGGCGGGGTCTTGGCGCCGATGGGCCGGAGGCGCAACCCCCTCCTGATGCACGAGATCTTGTGGCGCGGAATCGGACATTCTGCCTCTTCTCCATTCATTCCACTGAAGTTCGCGCCAAATTGGGTATAAAACGGTCATATTATGGCTTGCGGGGCTGGGGGCGGGAGCGGACAGTAAAATTTGTCCCGTCCATCCTTTCAGAGGATGAAACGCTTGCCCATCGCCGTCGAGTCCGAGAGTAGCCTTCGCACCCTGTCCCGCGCCTCAGCCCTGCTGCAGCATCTGGCCGGCGCGCCGATGCGCTGCTGGCGGCTGACGGACCTCGCGGTCGCTTCCGGCCTGCACAAGGCCACCGTGCATCGCCTGCTGGGCGGGCTGATGGCTGAGGGGCTGGTACAATCCCTTCCCGGTGGCTATACCCTGGGGCCGCAGGCCTGGCTGATTGGCCGCGCGGCCGCCCAGCGCTTCGATCTCAGTGGCTTCGCTACCCCCTTGCTGCGCCGCGTGGCGCAGGAGACGGGGGATGTCGCCCTGCTGGGGGTCATGATCGGCCACCACGTGCACTGCATGGCGCGGGAGGAGGGTGACTCGCCCATCTTGCCGACTTCCATCCGCGTCGGCGCCATCCGGCCTTTGGGCTGCGGTGCCCATGCCCTGGCGCTGCTCGCCGCCTTGCCCGCGGCCGAGGTGGAACGCGCCATCACCGTCACGGCACCGGAACGGGTCGGACGTTATGCGCCCATCACCGACGACTACCTGCGGCGGAGCGTCGTCGAGACACAGGCCCAGGGCTATGCCGTGAATGAAGGCGTGATCGTCAGCGGTATGACGGCGGTGGCCGTCGCCGTACGGGACTCCTGGGGGCGGCCGATCGCCGCCTTGAGTTGCTCCGCCATTTCGGAACGGCTTCTGCCGGAGCGGCGTCCCTTCGTCGTCGCTCTGCTGCGGCAGGAAGCCGGGAGGCTTGAGGCCATGTTGCGCCCGGCGACGGTCGAGGCGATCTGACGCCCGTGATCCACAGCCCTCCGGCTGACGCCGCTACCGCCGGGGGATCGCGATATTCGTGCGTGAATTGTTGATTGACTCTTCCTCCATCGTGGTTTGATCATCGGAGGTAATCCCGTTCCGTGGAATGGCCCGGCCATGGCTGGTCCTCTCCCTGGCGGGGCGAGAACCGAAGGTGTGTCGATGTCCCTCGCGCTTGCCACGTCGCCACTGCCGCCTGACCCGGCCGCGCTGATCGAGGAACTCGCCGGGCGGGCCGCGGCCTACGACCGCGAGGCCAGCTTCCCACATGAGAATATCGCCGCCCTGCACCGGGCCGGGCTCCTCGGTCTGACGGTGCCCCGCGCATATGGCGGGGCGGGGGCCGGGCTGGCCGAGGCCGCCGAGGCCATCGGCCTCGTCGCGCAAGGCTGCGCCTCCACGGGTCTGATCTTCGCCATGCAGCTGACGCAACAGGCGGCGCTGGCTCGTAATGAGCGCGTGTCCCCCGCCCTCCGGGCCCGGGTCGGCATGGATGCCGTGCGCCAGGGTGCGTTGATGAATGCGCTGCGGGTGGAACCGGAACTGGGCTCCCCCTCCCGTGGCGGGCTGCCACGGACCCTGGTCCGCCGCCAGGCCGATGGCAGCTTGCGCCTCTCCGGGCGTAAGATTTATTCCACCGGTGCGCCGGGTCTTTCCTGGATGCTGGTCTGGGCACGGGACGATGCCGAGGCGCCGAATATCGGCCTGGTGCTTGTGCCGGCCGGCGCGCCGGGCCTCCGCATCGAGGAAAGCTGGGACCACCTGGGCATGCGGGCGACCGGCAGCCATGACGTGGTCTTCGAGGATGTGCCACTGCCGGGCGATCATGCCCTGGACCTGCGCCCGCCCGCCGCCTGGGGCGCGCCGGACCCGGCCTTCGGCAACTGGAACGCGGCCACTCTGGGCGCGCTCTATACCGGCATCGCGCGGGCGGCGCGCGACTGGACCGTCACCTTCCTGCGGCATCGGGTGCCGACGGGGCTGGGGGCACCGCTGGCCACGCTGCCACGGATGCAGGAGAAGATGGGGGAGATCGAGGCCCTGCTGGCAGCCAATAAGCGGCTGATCGCCTCGCTGGCCCGCGACTTCGATGCCGGCCGAGCCGCACCGATGGCGGAGGCGCATGCGCTGAAGTCGCTGCTGGTGGAGAATGCCGTCCGCGCGGTGGAAACGGCTGCCGGCCTCGCCGGCAATCACGCCCATAGCCGGCGGAACCCGCTGGAGCGGCATTTGCGGGACGTGCTCTGCGGCCGCGTTCACGTGCCGACCGCCGAGGCGGCGCATGTGGCGGCCGGCCGTGCCGCGCTGCTGCCCTGAGGCGAGCCGGGTGGCTCAGGTCTTCTCGGTGACCGGCGGCGCGACCGCAGGCCGGCGCCAGTACTGTACCAGCCGGACGCCCAGATAGAGCACCACCGCCACGCCGATGGAGCCGAGGGCATAGAGCGTGCCCTTCTCCCCCAGCCAGCCGACGATGTACCAGCCGGCGGCGACGAAGGAAGAGGCCCAGAGTCCGGCGGCGATGAAGTTCAGCACCGCGAAGCGCGACCAGGGCATCTTCGCGACGCCGCATGCAGCCGAGGCGACGTTCCGCACGCCATAGACAAAGCGGAAGGTCAGCACAAAGAGCACGCCGTATCTGTTCAGGAAGCTGATGGCGGTGGCCATCTTGCGCTCCGCCCCCGGGATCTTGCGCACGGCACGGGTGCCGTATTTGCGCCCGAGGGTGAACCAGAGCTGGTCACCGAGGAAGGAGCCGATCCAGACGGAGAACATCAGCAGCCATGGATCTATCAGGCGGGTGGCCCGTCCCGCCGCGGCGGCCAGTAACACGAAAGTCTCACCCTCAAAGAACGCCCAAGCGGCTGCGGCCAAATAAGCCAGTGCCCCCCAATCGGCCCAGAACTCCGCCACTCGTATCAATCTCCCTGGCCAGATCCGCAGGCGCGACGATGCCCGAAACCACCGGGCAGAGGAATAAGAGTGTCACGCCCATGTGAGCTTTTTTGCGACGAGACGATGGTTTTGCACAATTTGTCACCGAGAGCATGCGATGGATCTGACCGGTGGCATGTCAGGCGCGGCCGCCCGTCAGAGCTGCCGGTCACGCGCGGAGAGCGACAGAAAGTTCCACTCAGCGAGACTAAATGCCTTCTCAGGCTCATGCCGCGCGAATCGCCCAGAGCACCGCAGATGCTTCCGCAGTTCACGATGCCGGTCCCCGGTATCGACGCCAAAATGCCTGCCAAACGGGCAAGACCAGTCGTTAAACGCCTGAAAACAGGGCGGGAATGATACCAAAATCAAGCTGACCGGCGAATACCGGGTTGCTAGCCCGGCGCAGCCCTGACCATCATGCGGCCCTCGAAGAAGGGGGCGGAACAGATGACAAGATGGATCGGGGCGATGCTTGGCGTCGCCAGCCTGGCCGCGGCGGCGGTGCCGGCCGCCGCCCAGGGCAATGGCCAGATCACCGTGATGGCTTACGGTGACGCCGTCTTCAGGGACAACTACATCGCGACTGTCGTGGAGCCGTTCCAAAAGGCCAGCGGGACACAGGTACAGTATTTCGCCAATCCCGGCAGTGCCCAGATGCTCGGTACCCTGCGCGCCCAGAAGGGCGACCCGCAGGTCGATGTGGTGATCATGGATACCACCACCGCCGCCCTGGCCTGTGCCGAGGGGCTGGTGGAGAAGGTGGCGCCGGCGCAGATGCCGGTGCTGAACGACATCGCCCAGCAGGCGCGCGACGCCGGGGGCGAATGCGGGCCCGGCGTGACCTTCGACAATCTGGTCATGATCTACAACACCGAGAACGTGAAGACCACGCCGACGGGCTTCGCCGACATGGCGGACCCCCAGTGGCGCGGGCGCGTCGGCCTCGGCGGGCCGCCTAACATCCAGGGGCTGGCGCTGACCGCCATCCTGGCCAACGCCAATGGCGGCAAGTGGAACGACATCTCCAAGGCCCTGCCGGCGCTGAAGGCCATCGCGGCCAATACCCAGACCTTCGACCCGAAGCCGGATGCCGTGACCATCGTCATGAACGGGCAGGTGGACTTCACCACCAACTGGAATGCCCGCGCCCAGCTGATGAACCTGCAGTCCAAGGGACGCGTCGGCGTGGTGCTGCCGAAGGAAGGCACGGCCTTCCAGATCAACACCATCAATGTCGTCGCCGGCAGCAAGAACGCGGCCCAGGCGCGCGCCTTCATGGCTTATGCCCTTGGCACGGAAGCCCAGAAGGCCTTCACCGAGCGCGTCTTCTACGGCCCCACCAACACCAAGGCGGAGATTTCGCCCGAGGCGCTGAACCGCACCGCCCTGGCGCCCCAGTACCGCGAGCGGATCGTCAATATCGACTGGGCGGAGATGCAGAAGCTGCGCGACAGCTGGAACCAGCGCTGGCGGCGCGAGGTCATCACGGCGGCGCGCTGACCTTGTCCGAGACCGACCCTTCGCCGCATCTGCGGCTGGATGGCCTTGTCCGCCACTATGCCGGTGCGCCCGCGCCGGCGGTGGACAAGGTCTCGCTGAGCCTTCCACGCGGCGCGCTGCTGGCCCTGCTGGGCCCCTCGGGCTGCGGCAAGACCACCACGCTGCGCATGATCGCCGGGCTGGAGACGCCAGATGCCGGCCGCATCCTGGTGGCGGGGCAGGATGTCACCGCGCTGCCACCGCACAAACGGCATATGGGCATGGTGTTCCAGTCCTACGCCCTGTTCCCGCATATGACGGCAGCCGGCAACGTGGCCTTCGGGCTGCAGATGCAGGGCATGCCGCGCGCCGAGCGTGGCCCGCGCGCGGAGGCGGCGCTGGAACTGGTAGGCCTCTCCGCCCTGGCCGGGCGTAAGCCCCGCCAGCTCTCCGGGGGCCAGCAGCAGCGCGTGGCGCTCGCCCGCGCCCTGGCCATCGAGCCCGACCTGCTGCTGCTGGACGAGCCGCTCTCGGCGCTGGATGCCAAGCTGCGGGAGGGCGTGCGGGACGAGATCCGCGCGTTGCAGCAGCGCCTTGGCACGACGGCCGTCTTCGTCACCCATGACCAGACCGAGGCCCTGGCCATGGCCGACCTCGTGGCGGTGATGAATGCCGGCCGGGTCGAGCAGCTCGCCGCGCCGGAGGATATCTTCGAGCGCCCGGCGACGCGCTTCGTCGCCACTTTCGTCGGTCGTGCCGCGCGCATCCAGGGCGTGCTGGAAGCCGGCGGCGTGTTGCGGGCGGAAGGCGGCGCCGCGCTGCGTACCGCGGGCACCGCGCCGGCCGGGCGGGTGGAAGCCTTCCTGCGCCCGCACCGCGTGCGCCTGCTGGGGCCGGGCGAGGCAGCGCCCGCCGGTGCCGGCAACCTGCTGGACGGCATCCTGGCCCGCCGCGTCTACACGGGCGAGGTCGTCTCGCTGGAGGCGCAGACCGCCGCCGGCCCCGTCACCGCCGAGGTCCATGCCGGCACGGAGGGCGCCTGGCGGGAGATGCAGCCCGGCGCACCGCTGCGGCTGGCCTTCAGCCCCAGTGACCTGCTGGTCTTTCCGGCACAGGGAGAGGCGGCGTGATCGGCTGGCTGCTGGCCCTTCCGGCGCTCTGCATCCTCGGGCTTGCTTTTCTCTGGCCGCTGGCCGCGCTCTTCCGCATCAGCCTGAACCGCACGCTGGAAAGCGGTGCCATGGAAGTGGCGGTGACCGGGGAGAGCTATGCGAGGCTGCTGGGCGACGACTTCACCTGGCAGCTGGTGCGGGACACGCTGGTTCTCTCAGCGAGCTCCTCCGCCGTGGCGGTGATGCTGGCGCTGCCCGTCGCGCTGATGGTGCGCGCCGCCTCGCCGCGCTGGCGCGGCCTGCTGGCGCTGATGGGCATCGCGCCGCTGCTGATCTCCGGCACCGCACGGCTGGTGGGATGGATGGCCATCCTGGGCGACCAGGGGATGATCAACGTGGTGCTGCAGGGCATCGGCATCACCGATGCGCCGCTCCGTATGATCAACAACTGGACCGGCGTGCGCATCGGCCTCGTGGAAAGCCTGATGCCCTATGCCGTGCTGGTGTTGCTGGCCGGGCTCGGCCGCTTGGACAGCCGGCTGGAGGAAGCCGCGGCCACGCTGGGCGCCAACCGCGTGCAGACCTTCTTCCGTGTCACGCTGCCCCTGGCGGCCCCGGTGCTGCTGGCGGCCTGGCTGCTGGACCTGGTGTTGGGCATCTCCGCCTTCATCACGCCCAAGCTGATGGGCGGCGGGCGCGTCTTCGTGCTGGCGACCGAGATCTATGATCTGGCGTTGGAAAGCGTGAACTGGCCGGCGGCGGCCGCGCTGGCGATGCTGCTGCTGGGCGGGCTTCTGACATTGATGCTGGCGCGTCTGGCTTTCGGCTGGACGCAGGGGAGGCGCGCATGAAGCCGACCTGGGTGCTGCGCGCCTTCGCCACGCTGGGCTACGCCGTCCTGATGGCGCCGGCCGCGCTGGTACTGGTGCTGTCCTTCAGCGCGGGCGATTTCCTCAACTTCCCGCCGCCGGGCTTCTCCACCCGCTGGTATGAGGCGCTGATCTCCAACGGCGCGATGATGTCGGCCCTCGGCACCAGCGCCATCCTGGCCACCGTGGTCGCGCTTCTGGCGCTGCTGGCGGGCGGCCCGGCCGCCTATGCCATCGCCCGGCTGGAATTCCCGGGACGGGGCCTGCTGGCGGCCATGCTGACGGCGCCGCTGCTGCTGCCGACGCTGGTGCTGGGCCTGGCCCTCCTGCTGGTGCTGCAACCGCTGGGGCTGGCCGCCACCTGGCCGGGGCTGGTGCTCGGGCATTGCCTCGTCGCCATTCCCTTCGCCACGCGCATCATGACCACCGCCTTCGCCGCCGTGCCGAAGGAGCTGGAGGCCGCGGCCTGGACGCTCGGCGCCACCCCGTTCCAGGCGGCGCTGCGCATCACGCTGCCGAATGCCGCGCCGGGGGCCATCGCCGCCGGCGTGCTGACCTTCCTCGTCAGCTTCGACGAGACGGTCATCAGCCTGTTCCTCGTCGGGCCGCGCCTGACGACCCTGCCGGTGGAGATGTTCCGCTACGCGGAGCAGACAACCGACCCGCTGATCGCCGCCCTGGCGATGAGCCTGATCGCCTTCGCCTTCCTGATGGTGCTGATCGTTGAGCGCCTGATGGGTTTCTCGAACGCCATGGGACGCAATTGATGCCGAAATATGTTGTTGAGCCGATGCCGGGCCAGATCAGCGCCGAGGTGGTGGAGCTGCTGGAGAAGACCGAGACGGCCACCGTCGGCCATTGGCGCCACTGGGGCTTCGTTGACCGTGGCATCCAGGGCCTGCTGCGCCGCCGCGTGGCCGGCACCGCCGTGACCCTGCAGATCCCCGGTCCCGATTCCACCCTGCTGCACCATGCCCTGGGCCTGTTGCGCCCCGGCGACATCCTGGTGGTAGACCGGCTGGGCGACAACCGCCATGCCTGCTGGGGCGGCGGCGTGACCGTGGCCGCCAAGGCGGCCGGCGCCAAGGCCGGCGTGGTCGATGGCCCCTGCACGGATATCGAGGAGATCGAGGCCTCCGACTTCCCGATGTGGTGCCGCGGCATGGCGCCGATCACCACCCGCATCTACGACCTTGGCGGTCGGATGAACGTGCCCGTCGCCATCGGCGGCGTGGTGGTGATGCCGGGCGACGCCGTGCTCTGCGACGATTGCGGCGTGCTGGTGCTGCCGCCGGCCGAGGCCGAGGCCGAGGCCCGGCGGGCCATCGAGACCCAGGCGCGCGGTCTGGAAGGCCAGGCCCTGGTGACCAAGGGCGCCAAGCTGGGCGAACGTTCCGGCGCCTCCGCCAAGGTGCTGGCCGGGCTCTCCTGATTCCGGCGCGGCGGGTGGGGGCTGATCCGCCCCGCCCGCTGCGATAGGATGAAGCCGAACCGCCAGGGACACGGCTTCTGCACACGATCTTCTCGCTGCTACCCGCCTTCCTGCCGCCGCTGCTGGCCTGGTTCGCCTGCCGGCGCGTCGCCAGGGTCCGTGGCTGGCACGCGTTCTGGCTGGATATCGCTTTTCCCATCGCGGCGCCGGCGCTGCTGCTGGGGCTGACCGACATGCCCTGGCTCACCGGTCTCGTCACCGGCCTGCCCCTGGCCGGCCTGGCCCTGGCCGATGCCACCAAGCGCGCCGTGCTGGATGAGCCCGTGGTCTTCAGCGATGCCGCCATGCTGCCGCTGGTGGTGCGGCACCCCTCCCTCTACCTGCCATTCGCCGGCACCGGCTGGGTGATCGGCGGCGCGGGCCTCGGCCTGCTGCTGTTGCTGACGCTGGCCATGCTGGAGCCACAGGCCCGGCTCGGCTGGCCCCTCCGCGCCACGCTGCTGGCGCTGGCGATGGTCCTGGCCGCGCTGCTGCTCATGCCGCCGAAATCCCTGCGCCGCGCCCTGGCCCGCGACCCCGCCATCGACACGGCCCGATTCGGCATCTTCGCCTGCCTTTCGCTCTATCGCTCCGTCGCCTGGGCGGAACGCCGGCCGCGCCGCGCCGCCCATCCCGCCGATCCGCCGGCCTTCCGGCCAGCGGGAGGCGGGAAGGCGCCGCATGTGGTGCTGGTACAGGCCGAATCCTTCTGGGACCCTCGCGAGACCATGCCGGACCTGCCGCCCGGCCTGCTGCCGCACTGGGACCGGCTGGGCGCCGAGGCCCTGGCGCGCGGGCGGCTGACGGTGCCGGGCTTCGGCGCCAATACCATGCGGGCCGAGTTCGCCGCGCTGACGGGCATCGGGCCGGACGGGCTGGGGCTGGACCGCTTCAACCCCTATTTCCGTTTCGCCGTGGCGGGGCTGCGTTCCCTGCCGCGCACGCTGCGGGCGGCCGGCTATCGCGCCCTGGTGCTGCATCCCTTCGACCGCCGCTTCTTCGGCCGGCACCGCGTGATGCCGGCGCTGGGCTTCGAGCGGTTCGAGAGCCAACGCCACTTCGCGGGCGCGGCACGCAAAGGGGTGCATGTGGCCGATGCCGCGGTGGCGGAGCGTGTCCTGCACCACCTCTCCGCGACGCCGGGGCCGGCCCTGGTCTTCGCCATCACCATGCAGGCGCATGGCCCCTGGCCGGGGGAGGACCCGCGCGCGGGTTGGCTGGCGCATCTGCGCGACGCCGATGCGATGCTCGGCCGCCTGGCCGATGCGGCGGCGCGGCTGGACCGGCCGCTGCTGCTCTGCGTCTATGGCGACCACCAGCCCGCGCTGCCCGGCGCCACCACCTGGACCGACCGGCGCACGGATTGGCTGCTCTGGCGCAGCGACCGTCGCTCCCAGGCGCCGACGCGCCGGGACATCCCGGCCGAGGGGATTTTCACGGCCCTGGCGGAGACGTTGCGGGAATGAGGCCGCCGCACTGGCACTGGGGCAGGGGCGGACACATGTGAAGGAACGACGCGCGGCACTGGCCGCCATTCCTTCAAAGGCCGTTCTGTATGATTCCCTTCTCCGTCCTGGATCTGGCTCCCGTTCCCGCCGGGTCCGACGTCTCGCAGGCCTTCCGCAACAGCCTGTCGCTCGCCCAGCATGCCGAGAACCTCGGCTATCACCGCTTCTGGCTGGCCGAGCACCACAACATGCCTGGCATCGCGAGTGCCGCGACCGCCGTGGTCATCGGCCATGTGGCGGCGGGCACGAAGCGCATCCGCGTGGGCTCGGGCGGCATCATGCTGCCCAATCACGCACCGCTGATGGTGGCCGAGCAGTTCGGCACGCTGGAGGCGCTCTTCCCCGGCCGCATCGACCTGGGCCTGGGACGCGCGCCCGGCACGGACCAGCGCACCATGCGCGCGCTGCGCCGGAACCTGGACGCGCATGGCGACAGCTTCCCGCAGGATGTCGTGGAGCTGATGGCCTATTTCCAGCCGGCCCAGCCGAACCAGGCGGTGCGCGCCGTGCCCGGCAACGGGCTGAATGTGCCGATCTGGCTGCTGGGTTCCAGCCTCTTCAGCGCGCAGCTGGCGGCCATGCTGGGTCTGCCCTTCGCCTTCGCCTCGCATTTCGCGCCGGATCTGCTGATGCAGGCGCTGCGGGCCTATCGCGAGGGCTTCCGCCCGTCGGAAACGCTGGAAAAGCCCTATGCCATGGTCGCGGCGAATGTCATCGCGGCCGATACGGACGCCGAGGCGAAGCGGCTTTTCACCTCTCTGCAACAGCAATTCGTCAATCTGCGACGGGGCACGCCGGGCCTGCTGCCGCCGCCGGTGGACCGTATCGAGGATTACGCCGCCCCGCATGAGCTGGCGGGCGCGAGCCGGGCATTGGCCTGCGCCTATGTCGGCACGCCGGAGACGGTGCGGCGCGGACTCGAAGGCTTCCTGCGCGAGACGGGCGCCGACGAGTTGATGGTGACGGCCCAGATCCACGACCATGCCGCCCGGCTGCGCTCCTTCGAGCTGGTGGCCGGATTGCGGGAGGAGCTGGCGCGGGCCGCCTGACCCGGCCTCTCAGGAGGAGGGAGGGCAGGCCGGCGGAGAATCCGCCGGCGCCGCCTTACCCCGCCACAGGCAATGCACGATGCGATCGGCCTCACGCGGGTCGAGCGGCGGCAGGTCGTCCTCTTGGCGGCGGTTGGTTCCGCCCTGCGCCTCGCGGTGCGCCGCCATCAGGGCGACGAGCGTGGCGGTGCCGATGGACCGGTGATGCTGCATGGTTTCCTGCTCCGAGTGGCTTCCGGCCCCACCCAACTGCGAATGCGAAAGATTCGCAATTCCTAAATGCGTGAGGCACGCTTCACGCGGTGGCCAGGGATCGTCAGCGCGGAAAGCACAGGCAGCCACGCCTATGGGCGCATTCATGATTCACACTGCCGATTCAGCGTGCTAGCCATATTGCCATGCCGATCCGACCGGAAATGCGCCGCCTCTATCCCAGCAACTGGGCGGCGATCAGCAGCGCGGTCCGCTTTGGCCGCGCTGCCGGCCAGTGTGAATACTGCGGAAAGCCGCATGGTGCCCGCATCGTCCAGCTGCGGGATGGCCGCTGGACGGCGGGCGATGGCCGCTGGCACGATCGCCGCGGCCGCCCGGCACCGACCCCGGATATCCTGACCTATGGTGAGGGGCGCGCCTGGCGCCGCCCTGTCTCCCTTGCCTGCTGCCATGCGCGCCACGACCCGCGGGAGAGCGACCCCCGCGTGCTGGTGGCCGCCTGCGGCGCCTGCCATCTGCGGCTGGACCGGGAATGGCATCGGCGGCAGCGCTGGATCACCTGGCGTTCCCGCTATGCCATCGGCGATCTGCTGGAAGGCATGTATGAGGCTCTGCGCCTGCCCTCGCCGCCGCCGCCGCGAGGCGCACGGCGCCGGCGCCGCGCCGCCATCGCCTGACAGAAGAAGGGATATCGCCTGATGGATTCGAGCCTCCGTGACTTGCTGGGGGCCCGCTATGGCGCCGCCGCGCCTGAGGGTGTTCTGCCACTGAACCCGGTGCTGGAGACGCTGCTGGCCCACCGTACCCTGCGGAGCTTCGATTCCCGCCCGCTGCCGGAAGGCCTGGCGGAGACGCTGGTCGCGGCGGCGCAATCGGCTGCCAGTTCCTCCAACATGCAGACCTGGAGCGTGGTGGTGGTACGCGACCCCGCCCGCCGGGCGCGGCTGGCCGAGCTTTCTGCAAACCAGGGCTTCGCCGCCAAGGCACCGCTCTTCCTGGCCTTCATCGCCGATACCTCCCGCCTGCGGCGCATGTCGGAACGTCATGGCGAGCCCATGGAGGGCCTCGACTATCTCGAGCTCTTCATGGTCGCCTGCATCGATGCGGGGCTTGCGGCGCAGAACGCGACGGTCGCGGCGGAATCCCTGGGCCTCGGCACCTGTTATATCGGCGCCCTGCGGAACCGGCCTGAGGAGGTGGCGCAGGAACTGGGCTTGCCCCCCGGCGCCGTTGCGCTGTTCGGCCTCTGCGTCGGCTATGCCGACCCGCAGGCGCCAGCGCCGCAGATCAAGCCGCGCCTGCCCCAATCCACCATCCTGCACCAGGAGCGCTACAATACCGCGCGGGAGCAGGAGGCCGTGGAATCCTACGACGCCACGCTGACGGCTTTCTCACTCTCGCAGGGCATAGGGCCGCAGGGATGGATCCGGCGCATGTTCACGCGCCTCGGCACCCCCGCCGCCTTGCAGGGACGGCACCGGATGAAGGAAGTGCTGAGGAACCTCGGCTTCCCGCTGCGCTAGCTGTTTAACCCCGGAGTTGCTCTGTTGAACCCTTCTGGCGGGGAATGCGCTGGAAGGGCTTCAAAGTCTGGGCACGAGGTCCTCGATGCGCGGCATGACGAAATCGGCGGTGCGGTGGCACGCGAGGCCTTGGCTGTTGGGCGCCGGACCTTTCCAACCTACGGCAGCCGGACCTCACGGCATGACTTCACCCAGGCCCAGCTTTTCGCGCTCCTGGTGTTGCCCCAGTTCCTGCGCACCGACTATCGCGGCCTCGTGGTCCTGGTAGCTGAGTGGCAGGAACTCCGAAGAGCCTTGGGCTGCGGAAGGTGCCGCACTACTCTACCCTCGCTTACGCAGAACGCCGCCTCGGCTCCGCGCTGACTGCGCGCAGCCATCAGTCGCAGCGCCGCGAACTCATCCTGCGCGTCCTCACCCATAACCTCATGATCCTCAGATCTCAGCCCAGAAGGTTTCAACAGAGCAGAGGTCGAGCAGATCCGTCTCGCCTGACTGGCGCCAGGCCAGCCAGTGGTGACGTCCACCGGGCCGCCTCCATCCGGCAGTGTCAGGATGGATGGTGCCGACGAGAGGCCCGGCCGTCTCAGGTTGCCTTCTGCACGACGCCCTTCATCGCGTCGCTGAGGCCCTTCACGATAGTGGACTGGATCTGCGTCATCATCGACCACTGCTGCATCTGTTGCTGCATCGCGAGCATGTCCGCCGTGGGTTCGGGGGCGATGGTCGGAACAGACGCATGCAGCGCGTCCTCCCTGCCGGCTGTGACCTGACCCAGAGAGAGGGTTATCGCCTCAAAGGTGGGGCTGCCCCCCGGAATGCCGACACCCCCAATGACCTGATCCAGGCTGGCGTCGTCCAATGGCACCAAGGCTGTCGGGGCGTCGTTCATGATCATCTTCCGATCGGCCTTTGCCTTGGCGGGCGCCGCTAGCACGCCAAAGCTTCGGTGCGCAAGCAACCGCAGGCCATTCAGCAACTCGCGGCCCATCCTGAGCCAACATCATGGCGCTTTCCATGACGGTGCAGAGCCTGTTGAACGACGCACCGCGCGGACTTCCCAGCAGTGCGAAGAGCGTCCACTATCTCGCATGGGAGGCAACGGGGCATGATCGAGGCCGAGTACGGCACCATCGTCATCGGCGGCGGCTCCGCCGGTGCATGGAGGACGTGCCCTATTACCCGCTTGGCCAGTTCAAGCAGCAGAGCGCGGCGCACGGGCTGCAGGGTTTACGACCCGGCTTCGCCAGGTTCTGGGGCGTGCAGCCCGCCTGACCTGGCTGCGCCAGGGACTTCTGAACCGGGCCCCTGCCTGTCTGCCCCGGCGCCATCCACCCATCCTGTCCGCCGCTGATCACGAGGTCCCGATGCCCGATCCCGTTCTGCTCGACCGCCTGCGCGCCGCCGTCGAAGCCAATTTCGACGCAGAGGTCGCCTTTTTGCAGGAGATCGTCCGCTTCCCCTCCAAACGTGGGCAGGAGGCGCCGCTGCAGGACTGGATCGCCCGTGACATGGCAGCGCGGGGCTATGCGGTGGACCGCTTTACCATCGCCGAGACGCCGCTCGCAGCCCATGCCAAGGCCGCGCCGATGATCGAGGCTGATGCGGCGGCCTCGGTGCAGGTGGTGGCGACACATCGGGCGGCCAATCCCACCGGTCGCAGCTTGATCCTGCAAGGACACATCGACGTGGTGCCGGAAGGCCCGCTCGAGATGTGGACCCACCCGCCTTACGCCGGCGTGGTGCGGGACGGCTGGCTGTATGGCCGTGGCGCCAACGACATGAAGGCCGGTGTGGCCTGCATGATCTGGGCGATGCAGGCGCTGCGCAGCGCGGGGCTGGAGCCTGCCGCCGACGTGCATGTGCAGACCGTGACGGAAGAGGAAAGCACCGGCAACGGCGCGCTGGCGACGCTGGCGCGCGGCTACCGCGCCGCCGCCTGCCTCATTCCTGAGCCCACCGGCCACACCATCACGCGCGCCCATACTGGGACATTGTGGTTCCGCTTCCGCGTGCGCGGCGTCCCGGTGCATGTGGCACAGGCGCAGCAGGGCACCAACGCCATCCTCTCCGCCATGCACATCATTCAGGCGCTGCAGGCGCACACGCGTGAACTGAACGCCGCCGCGCGCAGTGACCGCTGGTACTCCGGCATCCAGGACCCCATCAAGTTCAATCCTGGCATCATCCGCGGCGGCGACTGGGCCAGCTCCACCCCCGCATGGTGCGAGGTGGACTGCCGTATCGGCCTGCTGCCCGGCACCGAGGTCAGCGACGCCATGGCCGCCGTCGAGCGCTGCATCGAGCAGAGCCGCGCCGGCGATAATTTCCTGGCCAACAACCCGCCCGAGGTGTTGTGGCACGGCTTCCAGGCCGATGGCTTCGTGCAGGAGCCGGGGAGCGAGGCCGAGGCCGTGCTGGGCGCCACGCATGCCCAGGTGTTCGGCGCGCCAATGGGCGAGCGCATCACTACTGCGGTCAACGACACCCGCTACTACGGGCTGTACTACGACATGCCGGCTCTGTGCTACGGCCCCTCCGGCGAGGGCAACCATGGCTTCGACGAGCGTACCAGCCTGGAGAGCCTGCGGCAGACCACGCTGTGCCTGGCAGGTTTCATCGCCGACTGGTGCGGCACGCGCGAGCTGGCTGCGCCATAGGGTTCTGCCAGCTCTCGCGCCAGAGAGGCCCGGATTGGCGTGGGGCAGGCGTGGGTAGCCTTCTTGCTGGCTGAAGGGTGACTGGGAGCCTGAGATGGAGTGCGTGGACTGTGGTTCGGCCGAGGTAGCTGAGCGGCGGGACCGTCCGGTCCAGGGCTATCAGCGCTTCCGGTGCCGCGCCTGCAGCCGAGAGTTTAATGAGCGCAGCGCCGGGGTGCTAAGAGCTTATCCCACCAGGCATTGGGTTGAGGGCTTCCGAGATCCTCGTTCATGATGAGGAGATCTGTTCGGACGACGAAGCGGCGCATGCGAGATGACGGCTGGCGCCTGCCGGATGCGCTCTGGGCGGCGATGGAGCCGTTGCTGCCACCCCGGCCCAAACACCCGCTGGGCTGCCACAACCCACGTGTGCCGGACCGGGCCGCGATGGACGCCATCTTCTTTGTGCTGCGCACGGGCTGTCAGTGGAATGCGCTGCGGGAGACGAAGCTCTGCTCGTCCTCCTCGGCACATCGGCGCTTTCAGGAATGGACAGAGGCCGGAGTGTTCGAGGCGTTCTGGCGCAAGGGATTGCTGGCCTATGACGGGCTGCGGGGCATCGACTGGAGTTGGCTCGCACTTGACGGCGCCATGGGCAAGGCGCCGCTGGGCGGGGGGAAAACCGGGCCCAATCCAACGGATCGCGGCAAGCGCGGGGTCAAGCGCTCGGTGCTGGCCGACGGACGCGGCCTCCCTCTGGGTGCAGTGGTCGAGGGGGCGAACCGCAACGACCACCAGCTGATGCGCCAGACCCTGCAGGCCACCCCTGTTAAGCGGCCCAAGCCGACGCGCCGCCACCCCCAGAACCTCTGCCTCGACAAAGGCTTCGACTATGATGAGCCGCGTGCACTGGTAGCCGGGTTCGGCTTCACCCTGCACCTGCGCACACGTGGCGAGGAGGTCAGGGCCAAGCGGCACGCCAGAGCCAGGGCAAGGCGCTGGGTCGTTGAACGCACGCACTCCTGGCTGAACCGCTTCCGCTCCGTCCTGATCCGATGGACCAGGAAGCCTGCCAACCACCTTGCCCTGCTTCACCTTGCCTGCGGCATCATCACATGGCGTCGCGCCCTACCGGGATAGGCTCTAAGGCGGGTGTCCTCCGGCCGGGCTTCCAACCTGGCTCGGTCTGCGCCGGGCAGCCTCAGTTCTTGGCTACCGTATCGGCCATCGTGGCGCCGCGCTTGCCCATGCGCTGCTCTGGGCCGGTGGTGGTGTCGCGCGCCGTCTGGTGCTCCATCTCCGCGTTCAGCTCGGCGCCCACCAGCACCACGATGGCCGAGAGCCACATCCAGGTCATGAAGCCGATGACGGCGCCAAGCGACCCGTAGGTGGCGTCGTAGTTGCCGAAGCGGCCGACATAGAAGGTGAAGCCGGCCGAGACGATGGCCCAGGCCACCGCGGCGAAGATGCCGCCATAGCTGACCCAGCGCCAGCGCGCCTTCTCCCGGCTGGGACCATAACGGTAGAGCACGGCCAGCAGGGCGGTGATGGCCACCAGCAGGATGGGCCAGCGGGCCACGCGCAGCAGCAGTTCCGGCCCTTCGCCCAGGAACAGGAAGTTCAGCACCACCGGCAGCACCACGATGCATGCCATGGCGATCAGCACGAAGATCAGCGCGCCGAAGGTCATGCCGAGGGAGAGCAGGGTGCGGTAGATGAAGCCACGCTTCTCCTCCTCCTCATAGACCACGTTGAGGGCGTCCATCATCGCCTTGGTGCCCTGGTTGGCACTCCAGAGCGCGACCAGCAGACCGGCGACGACCCCGAACCCCAGGGCCTGCTGCGGGCTGGAGACCAGCCGTTCCAGCTGCTCGTTGATGATGGTCATGCCGCCTTCCGGCAGGAAGCCGGCGAGGCCGGCGAGGTGCTCCTGGATCGTCGCCCGGTCGGCGAAGAGGCCGTAGATGGAAACTATCGCCGTCAGCGCCGGGAAGAGCGAGAGCAGGGCGTAGAAGGTGACGCCAGCGGCCTCGGTCATGACGCGGTCGTTATTGGCCTCGGTCGCCACCCGCTTCAGGATGGACCACCAGCCCGCCTTCGGGATGTCGCTGGGGTTGGCGGCATCGCGGCCCTGTTCCCCCGGCGGCTGCCCGGCCTTGCCGCCAGCCCTGGCGGCGTCCTGCTCCATGTAGATACGTTCCAAGCGCTCGCTCAGCCTGCGCTCGACCGAGGCGTCCTTCCGGGCCATCGGATGCCTGCTCCTCTCCAGCGGCTCCTGCGGCTGGGCGCCGGGGTGGCCGTCAGCGAGGAAACGCCAGCCTGTCCATCTGGTTCCATTTCGCTGGTGCAGTAGCCTCAGGCTGGCGGGGTAGCCGGAGCGTGGCTTTCAGGCCGGCGGGCGGGCCGACGGCGCCAGCGGTCCAGCGCCAGATACACGACCGGCGTCGTGTAGAGGGTCAGCAGCTGCGACAGCAGCAGCCCGCCGATGATGGTGATGCCCAGCGGCCGGTGCAGCTCCGACCCCGCGCCGCTGGCCACCGCCAGGGGCACCGCGCCGAAGATGGCCGCCAGCGTGGTCATCAGGATCGGCCGGAACCGGTCCCGGCAGGCCGCGAGGATGGATTCCTCGCTGCCCGATCCCTGGCTCCGCTCATGCTCCAGCGCGAAGTCCACCATCATGATCGCGTTCTTCTTGACGATGCCCATCAGCAGGATCACGCCGATCAGGGCGATGACGCTGAGCGGCGTATTGGTGACCATCAGCGCCAGCAAGGCGCCGATGCCGGCGGTGGGCAGGGTGGAGAGAATGGTGATGGGATGGATGAAGCTCTCATAGAGCACACCAAGGACGATATAGATCACCGCCAGCGCCGCCAGGATCAGGATGGGCATGTCCGACATGAAGGACTGCGCCGCCGCGGCATTGCCGCCATACTGCCCGCGGATGGTATCGGGCAGCCCCACCTCCAGCTCCGCCTGCTGCAGCAGCGGCGCGACATCGCCGATCGCCAGGTCGGGCGAGATGTTGAAGCTGATGGTCGTCGCCGGATACTGGCCGCGATGCGTCACCCGCACCGGCGCCACATCCCGCTCCACCCGCGCCAGGGCCTTCAGCGGCACCGGCGTCCCGTCGGCGGAGGGGACGAAGATGCGGTCGAACTGCGTCGCATCCTGCTGCAGCGCCGGGTCGATCTCCAGCACCACCCTGTACTGGTTGCGCGGGCCATAGATGGTCGAGACCTGCCGCTGGCTGAAGGCATCGTTGAAGGTGTTGCTGATGTCGTCGATGCCGACGCCAAGCCGCGCCGCCGCGTCGCGGTCGATGATCAGCCGGTTCACCAGCCCGGTACGCTCCTGGTCCGAGGAGACGTCGTTGATGCCGGGTATGGTGCGCAGCTTCTCCACCATGGTCTCGGTCCAGCGGCGCAGCGCCTCCAGGTCCGGCCCTAAAAGGCTGTACTGGTAGGAGGCGTTGCCCGGACGGCCGCCGATCATCAGCTCCTGCTGCGGGCTGAGGAAGACCGAGGCGCCGGGGATGGTGGAGAGAGGCCCGCGCAGGCGGGCGATGACCTCGCTGATCGGCGGCCTTTCACCGCGTGGCTTCAGCGAGATGAAGAACTGCCCGGAATTGGTGGAGGCATTGAAGCCGCTGCCGATGGACCCGCTGATATTCTCCACCGCCGGGTCGGCGCGGATGATCTCGGCCGCGCGGGTGTGCAGGGCCTGCATGGCGGCGAAGGATGTATCCGGCGCCGCCTGCACCGTGCCGCGCAGCAGGCCGATATCCTGCTCCGGGAAGAAGCCCTTGGGCACGATGACATAGAGCCAGACCGTCAGCCCGACCAGGCCGAGCGTCGCCACCAGCATGATCCGCCGGAAGCGCAGCACGGCCGTCAGGCTGCGCAGGTATCCGCGCTGGATGCGGTCCATCATCCGTTCAAAGGCCCTGCCGAAGCGGCCGGGGGGGCGTTGCGTGTCGCTGGCCAGGCGCGCCGCCACCATGGGCGTGACGGTCAGCGAGATGAGGCCGGAGAGCACCACGGCCGTCGCCAGCGTGACGGAGAACTCACGGAAGAGCCGCCCCACGACGCCGCCCATGGCCAGCAGCGGCAGGAAGACCGCGACGAGGGAGACGGTGATGGAGAGGATGGTGAAGCCGATCTCGCTCGCGCCTTCCAGCGCCGCCTCGAGGGTCGGCAGGCCCTTTTCGCGCAGCCGCGCCATGTTCTCGATCATAACGATGGCATCGTCGACGACGAAGCCGACCGAGATGGTCAGCGCCATCAGCGACAGGTTGTTGAGCGAATAGCCCAGCCACCACATGACGCAGAGCGTGCCGAGCAGCGAGAGCGGCACGGAGATGGTGGCGGCCAGCACCGATGATTTCCGCCGCAGGAACAGCGCCACCACCATGATGACCAGGGCGATGCTAATGAGCAGCGTCTTCTCCACCTCGTGCACGCTGGCGCGGATGGTGGTGGAGCGGTCGTTCTGCACCTCCAGCCGGGTGCCGGCGGGCAGGAGGGCCTCCAGTTCCGGCAGCATGGCGCGGACGCCGTCCACCACCTCGATGACATTGGCGTCCGGCTGCTTGTAGACCTGCAGCAGCACGGAGGGGCTGTCGTTGTACCAGGCGGCCTGCCGCCGGTTGCGGCTGCCCTCGGTGACGCGGGCGATGCCGGAGAGGCGGACGATGCCGGTGTCGGTCGCCTTCACCACCAGCGTCGCGAATTGCTCCGCGCGGCTGAGGCGGTCGTTGAGGGAGAGGGTGGCGGACTGGTCCGGCCCCTCGATGCTGCCGATGGCCGAGGTGAGGTTGGCGCCGGTGATGGCGCTGCGCACATCCTCCAGCGAGATGCCGGCCGCGGACGCCGCCGCCGGGTCCACCGCCACGCGTATCGCCGGCTGGTCGGCGCCACCCACCTGCACCTGCGCCACGCCGGTCACACGGGACAGCAGGGGCCCGACGGTGCTGTCCGCCAGGTCGTAGAGCGCGGTCCCGGGCAGGCGGTCCGAGGTGAGGGCGAGGATGAAGACCGGCGAATCCGCCGGGTTGAACTTCCGTACCGTGGGCGGGCTCGGCATGCCGGAGGGCAGGTCCTGCCGCGCTGCGTTCACCGCCGCTTGCACGTCCCGTGCCACGCTGGCCTGGCTGCGGGAGATGTCGAACTGGATGATGATGTTTCCGCTGCCGGTGGAGGCGTTGGAGGTCATCTCCGTGATGCCGGCGATCTCGCCGATTCGGCGCTCCAGCGGCGCGATGACGGTCGCCGCCATGGTCTCCGGGTTGGCGCCGGGCTGGCTGACGCTGACCAGCACGGTCGGGATGTCGACGCGCGGCAGGGCCGAGACGGGCAGCCGCGCGAAGGCCACCATGCCGAAGAGCGCCAGCCCCACCGCCATCAGCAGCGTGGCCACCGGCCGGCGGATGAAGGGGGCGGAGAAGGAAGGCATGGCGCCGCTACTCCGCCGCCGCCGGACGCGGCCTGCGCCAGCGGTCGAAGCGTGACCGCGCACCTTCCAGCGCCAGATAGACGGCGGGGGTGGTGAAGAGGGTGATGACCTGCGAGAGCAGCAGGCCGCCGACGATGGAGACGCCCAGCGGCTGCCGCAGCTCCGCCCCCGTGCCGGTGCCGAGCATCAGCGGCAGGGCGCCGAGCAGCGCCGCGGCGGTGGTCATCATGATCGGGCGGAAGCGCAGCAGCGCGGCCTCGCGGATCGCCTCGCGCGGGGCCATGCCATGGTCCCGCTGCGCCTCCAGCGCGAAGTCGATCATCATGATGGCGTTCTTCTTGACGATGCCCATCAGCAGGATGATGCCGATCAGCCCGACCACCGACAGGTCCATCCCCGCCAGCTCCAGCGCCAGCAGCGCGCCGATGCCGGCGGAAGGGAGGGTGGAGAGGATGGTGATGGGATGGATGAAGCTCTCGTAGAGCATCCCCAGCACCAGGTAGATCACCACGATCGCCGCCAGGATCAACCAGGGCTGCCCGGCCAGGGAGCTGTTGAATTCCGCTGCGTCTCCGGCGAAGCGGCCGGCGATGGTGGAGGGCAGGCGCAGCTCGGCCTCAGCCTGCTGCACCGCTCTCACGGCATCGCCCAGGGCGTAGCCATCGGCCAGGTTGAAGCTCAGCGTCACGGAGGGAAACTGGTTCTCCCGCGTGACCAGCAGCGGGCCGTTGGTGCGGGTGACGCGAGCGATCTCGGCCAGCGGCACCTGTCCCTCGCTGCCGGTGACGCGCAGCTGACCGATGGCGGTGGCGTCGGTGCGGATGCGGTCGCTGGCCTCCATGACCACGCGATACTGGTTGCTCTGGCCATAGATGGTGGAGATCTGCCGCTGGCCATAGGCGTCGTACAGCGCGTTCACCACCGCCTGCATGGAAATGCCGAGCCGCGCGGCGCGGTCGCGGTCCACCTCCACCGCCAGCCGAAGCCCTTCGTTCCGCTGGTCGGAGGCGACGTCGCGCAGTTCCGGCCGGGCACGCAGCGCCTCCAGCAGCAGGGGTGCCCACTGCGCCAGCTCATCGGCATCGGCATCGGTCAGCACGTATTGATACTGCGTCGTGGCGGTGCGGGCGCCGATCTGGATGTCCTGCACCGCCTGCGGATAGGCGACGATGCCGGGCACACGCGCCATCGCCTCCTTCAGCCGCTCCATGACGGCGAAGGCATCGGCGTCCCTCTGGTCGCGCGGGCGCAGCACGGCGGTCACGCGTCCCGTGTTCTGCGCGGGGTTCAGCGTGCCGGAGCCGGCGACGGAGGCGACCGATGCAACCGCCGGGTCCTCCGCCACCACGGCGGCCAGGGCGTCCTGCATCTCCGCCAGCCGCGCGAAGGAGACATCCTGCGGCGCCTCGGTGGCGATGAGGATCAGCCCGGTATCCTGCTGCGGCAGGAAGCCCTTGGGCATGACGACATAGAGCCAGGCGGTCAGCGCCACGCTGGCCGTCGCCACCAGCAGCGTCGCCACCTCGTGCCGCATGGTGAAGGCCAGGGCGGTGGCGTAGCGGTCCCGCAGCCAGTCGAAGCCATGGGTGGTCCAGCGCGCCAGCCGGTTGGGCCGGTCCTGGTCCGTGCTGCGCAGCACCAGGGCGCACATCATCGGCGTCAGGGTGAGGGAGACGACCATGGAGACCAGCACGGTCGCCGTCAGCGTCTCGGCGAACTCCCGGAACAGGCGGCCGACCACGCCCTGCATGAAGAGCAGGGGGATGAAGACCGCGATGAGGCTGAGGGTGAGGGAGACGATGGTGAAGGCGATCTGCTTCGAGCCTTCATAGGCCGCCTGCAGCGGCTTCACCCCCTTCTCGATCAGCCGGACGATGTTCTCGATCATGACGATCGCATCATCGACCACGAAGCCCGCGGCGACGGTCAGCGCCATCAGGGAGAGGTTGTCGAGCGAATAGCCCATGACCGACATCACGGCGAAGGTGCCGATGATGGAGAGCGGCAGGGAGACGGCGGGCACCAAGGTGGCGCGCAGACTGCCGAGGAAGAGATAGATCACCCCCACCACCAGCGCGACGCTGAGCACCAGCGTGAACTGCACTTCATGCACGCTGGCGCGGATGGTCTCGGTGCGGTCGGAGACCAGCTCCAGCCGCGCGCCGGCGGGCATGGCGGTCCGCAGCTCCGGCAGGATGGCCTGGATCTGCGCCACGGTATTGACGATGTTCGCGCCGGGCTGGCGCTGCACGTCGATCAGGATGGCCTCGCGCCCATTGTACCAGGCGCCGTTGCGCGCATTCTCCAGCGTCTCCACCGCCTCGCCCACGTCGCGCAGCCGCACCGGCGCGCCGTTCTGGTAGGTGATGATGACGTCGGCGAATTCTGCGGGGGTGGTGATCTGGTCGTTGGCCAGGATGGTCGAGGCCTGGCGCGGCCCGTCCAGCGAGCCCTTGGGCGAGTTCAGGTTGGCATTGGTGACGGCGGTGCGGACCGCCTCCATCCCCAGCCCGTAGGCAGCGAGGCGCTCCGGATCGATGCGGAGCCGCACGGCGGGTCGCATATTGCCCTGCACCGTCACGCGGCCGACGCCGCTGATCTGCGCCAGCTTCTGCGCCAGCAGCGTATCCGCGGCATCCGAGAGCCGCGCGATGGGCAGGGTGTCCGAGCTCAGCGCCAGGGTGACGATCGGCGGGTCCGCCGGGTTCACCTTGGAATAGACGGGCGGGTAGGGGAGGTTGGAGGGCAGCGTGCCCCGCGCCCCGTCCAGCGCCGCCTGCACATCCTGCGTCGCCTCGTCCATGCTCTTGTTGAGCGCGAATTGCAGCGTGATGCGGCTGATGCCCGGGCCGCTGACCGAGGACATGGTGGTGAGGCCGGAGATCTGCGCCAGCTGCCGTTCCAGCGGGGCCGTGAGCAGCAGCGCCGCCGTCTCGGCCGAGGCGCCGGGCATCTGCGTGCTGACCTCGATGGTCGGGAAGTCGACATTCGGCAGCGCCGAGACGGGCAGCCGCAGATAGCCCATGATGCCCGCCAGCAGCACCGCGATGGCCAGCAGCGTGGTGGCCACGGGGCGGGAGATGAAGGGCGCGGAGATATTCACGGCGCGCTGCCCGTGGCGCCGCCAGGCGCCGTGGCGGGCGGCTGGGCCGGGGCGGCGCCCTGCGGCGGGGTGCGCCGGCCCCTGCCTTCGGGGGCGGGATCACCACCGGCCGGGGCGGTGCGCTGCGGTGCCGGGCGCGGCCCGGCTGGGGTGACGCGGCTGCCCTGGCTCAGCCGCAGCGCGCCGGAGGTCACCACCTGCTCGCCCGGACGAAGGCCTTCCCGCACCACGGCCTCGGTCTGGGTGACGGGGCCCAGCGTCAGGTCGCGCATCTCCACGGTATTGTCGGGCAGCACCACGAAGGCATAGGCGCCGCGCGGGCCCTGCTGCACCGCCACCAGCGGCACCACGACCGCATCCGGCACCACCTCCATCCGGATCCGCAGGTTGACGAAGGCGCCGGGCCAGAGGCGGCCGCTTTCATTCGGGAAGACGGCCTTCACGCGCACGGTGCCGGTCGCGGCGTCCACCGCATTGTCCACGGTCAGCAGGTTGCCGCGCTCCACCACTTCCCCCGGCAGGCCGGGAATGCTCTCCACCGGCACGGGCCCGGCTTCCATGGCGCGCAGCAGCCGCGGCAGCTCCTGCTGCGGCAGGCTGAAATTGACGCCGATGGGGCTCAACTGCGTGATGGTGACGATGCCGTTGGTATCCGAACCCCGGACGATATTGCCCGTATCCACCTGCCGCAGGCCGGCGCGGCCATCGATGGGGCTGCGGATGGTGGTGTAGTCCAGCTGGGTGCGGGCGCTATCGATCGCCGCCTGGTCCTGATCGACCTGCGCCTGCAGCATCGCGACCTGGGCCCGCTGCGTATCCACCTGCTGGCGCGTCACGCCGCTGGCGCGCAGCAGGGATTCATAGCGGGTGAGGTCGGTGCGGGCATTGGCCAGCTGCGCCATGTCGAAGGCCTTTTTCGCCTCGGCCTGGGCCAGGGCGGCGCGGTAGGTGCGGTCGTCGATGCGGGCCAGCACGTCGCCTGCCTTCACCTCCTGCCCCTCCTGGAACAGCACTTCCATCAGCTGTCCATCCACTTGGGGACGCACGACCACGCTGGCCAGGGCGGTGACGGTGCCCAGCGCATCCAGCGTCAGCGGCACGTCCTGCCGCGCGGCGGGGGCCATCGTGACGGGAATGGCCACGCCGCCCGGCGGGCCGTTCCGCGCGCCCCGCCCGCGCCCGCCGAAAGGCGCGCTGGCGGGGGCATTGGCGGCGGTGTCCTGCGGCGTGGCCTGGCGGTTCCACCACCACCAGGCGCCGGCGGCCACCGCCGCCAGCAACAGCAGGAACACGGCGAAGCGGATAAGACGGGACATGAGGCTCCCTCGGGTCAGAGCGGCGCCGGCCGGCCGGGCTGCCAGCCGCCGCCCAGCGCGCGGAACAGGCCGACAGCGGCCTGCAGCCGCGCCAGGCGCGCCTGAACCAGATTGTTGCGGGCGGAGAAAAGCGACTGCTGGGTATTCAGCAGCGTGATGAGATTGATGGTGCCGGCGCGCAGCTGCGCCTCGGCGATGCTGGCGGCACGACCGGCCCGCTCGGCGGCTGCGGCCTGCAGCCGCTCCTGCTCCGTGGTTTCGCGCAGCGCCACCAGCGCGTCCTCCACATCGCTGAGCGCGGAGACGATGGCGCGGCGGTATTCCACCACCAGCTCCTCCGCCTGGGCCTGGGTCAGCTCGATCCGCCCCTGCCGCGCGCCATTGTCGAAGATCGTCTGGGTCAGGCCGGTGGCCAGGCTCCAGAACTGTGCCTCCGGCCGCAGCAGCGTGCCCAGCACCGCGCTGCTGAAGCCGCCCTGGGCCGAGACGGTCACGCTGGGCAGCAGCGCCGCGCGGGCGGCGGCCACATCGGCATTGGCGGCGGCCAGCTGCGCCTCGGCCGACCAGACATCCGGCCGGCGGGCCAGCAGCTCACCGGGCAGGCCAGGAGCCGGTTCGGGGACGCGGATCCGCTCCAGCCCGCCCGGCAGCACGTCGATCTCCTGCGGCGGGCGGCCGAGCAGCACGCCCAGGGCATTGATGCTCTGCGCGATCCTCTGGCGCAGCGCGGGCAACTGTGCCTCCTGCTGTGCCACCAGCGTCTCCTGCTGCGCCAGGTCCAGCCCGGTGGCGATACCGGCCGCGACCTGAGAGCGGATGATGGAGAGGATGCGCCGCGCCGCCTCCAGGTTCTCCTCCTGCACCCGCAGCTGCTCGCGCGTGGTCAGGATGTCGAAATAGGTATTCGCCAGGCTGGCCTGGGTGGTCAGCATCACCGTGACGGCATCGAAGCGGCTGCCCTGGGCGGCCAGCCGCGCGGCCTCGGCATTGTTGCGGTTCAGGCCCCAGAAATCGATCTCGTAGCTGGCGGCGAGGCTGGCGTCATAGGCGGTGCTGCGCCGGTTGCCGCCGCCATTCTGCCGGCGCGCGGCGTCCAGCCCGCCGGAGAGGTTGGGCAGCAGGGCGGAGCCGGCGATGCGCGTCTGTGCATCCGCCTGCCGCACCCGCGCGGCGGCCGCGGCGATATCGAAGGCGCCGGCACTGGCCTGGGCCATCAGCCGGTCCAGCTCCGGCGCATTGAAGCCGCGCCACCAGTCCGGGTCGGGCCAGCGGGCCTCGCCCTGGGCTGCGGCCTGGCGGAAGCGGTCGGGGATGGTCAGGCCGGCGCGGGTGGCGTCGGGGCGGATGGCGCAGCCGGCCAGGGCGAGCATGGCCAGGAGGCTGATGGCGGCCTTCCGCCCGGCACCGGCGCCGGATAGGCGCGGGATGGCGGCGCTCATTCGCGGTTCCCCGGCATGTCCGCCAGCAGCCTGCGCCGCCCGTCGGGCGAGATGGCGCCGGTGGCCTGCGCCAGACTGTCCTCGTAAGCCTCGCTGAAGGAGAACCAGCGCTCCCGCCCGGCCGCCATGGCGGCGCGCAAGGCCTCCTCGGAGAAGGGCTCGGCCCCCATGGCGCGGCGGACCTCCGGGCGGGCCTGCCGCATGGCGCGCTGGGCAGGCTCCCAGCGCGGCCGGTTGGCCTCCATCACCTGGCGGAAGGTCTCGCGGTCCCGGGGGGAGAGGACGCGCTCCATCCTCGCCTGCAAGCCGCGCACGCCGGAGGGGCGGCCGGGCTGGGGCCAGAACATCATTCCCGCAAAGACAAGGTTCAGGGCCAGTGACGCACCCAGCGCCACTTTCAGGATCAACGTGCCGGAAGGTCGGTTCACTCGGTGCTCTCGATCATCGCAATCTGGCGCGGGGCGCTGAACTCCGGCGCGTCGGCAAGGGGCGGGGCGTAGGTCAGCCAGAGGCCGGAGGCCAGCAGCACCGCCAGGGCGCCGCAGCCGACGGGCACCAGCCCGCGCAGCCAGTCCAGCGGCATGGCCCATGGATTGCTGGAGACGGCGGGCAGCGGCATCCGGGCGACGTGGACGGCGACATGAGCCCGCATCCGCGCCAGGGCGGCGGGGTCGGGGCCCATCCGGCTGCCGCGCAGCGCGTCATCCAGGCCCGAGGTGTGCCGCAGCCTCTCCTGCGCCTCCGGCGAGGCCTTCAGCAGGGTGCGCGCGGCCTCCGCATCGGCCCGGGGCCAGCGGCCGAGATCGGCGCCATAGGTATCCAGGAGATCGTAGAAGCGGGCCATACGCATGGGAAAAGTCCTTCAGCCACCGCCAAGCCGGCTGGCGAGGAAGCGCCGCGCGCGCCGCAGCAGCCCTTCCAGCGCCCGTGTGGAGACGGAGAGTGCTGCGGCGGCCTCCGCGCCCGGCAGTTCCTGGTCGTAGAACAGCGCCAGGGCGGCCCGCTGCCGCGTCGGCATCTCCTTCAGCGCCGCCGCCAGCAGGGCGCGCCGCTCGCGCGCGGCGGCCTGTTGCTCCGGGTCCGGGCCGGAGGCAGGGATTTCCTCGCCCGGTGCAGGGGCGAGGCGCCCGGCCTGGCGGACATGGTCGATGGCCAGGTTGGTGGCGATGCGGTGCAGCCAGGTGGAGAAGCGTGCCCGCCCCGGATCGAAGCGGCCGGCCGCCTGCCAGGCGCGCACCATCGCCTCCTGCGCCACCTCCTCGGCGGCACCGGCATCGCCGGTGACACGGTGGGCGAGGCGGTACAGCCTGGGCAGGTGGCGGAGGGCGAGCTGGTCGAAGGCCAGCCTGTCCCCCGCCGCCGCCCAGGCCATCAGCGTCTCGTCATCGGCGGACGGGCGGTCGCGCTCCAGCACGGCGGCATTTTCAGCGCGTCGGACGATGTCGGGCTCGATCCACCCCTGTGGGGGGGTGTCCAGGAGGTGAGTCAGGAACATGGGCTGCCGTGGTTCTCGCCGGTGATACGGCGGTGAAACGCGCAACCCACGCGGAACGGGACGAAATTTCTTGCCGGGGGCCTATCCGGCCCGAGCCTGCCCCCCCAGACCTTACTTCGTGCCGTAGAGCCGGTCGCCCGCATCGCCCAGCCCCGGGCGGATATAGGCGTTCTCGTCCAGTTCCCGGTCGATGGAGCAGGTGAAGACCGGCACGTCCGGATGCGCCTCCGTCAGCGTCTTCATGCCCTCGGGCACCGCCAGCAGGCAGGCGAAGCGCAACTGGGTGGCGCCGGCCTGCTTCAGCCGCGTCAGTGCCGCGGCGGCCGAATGGCCGGTGGCCAGCATGGGATCCACGACGATCACCAGCCGCTCTCCCACATCCTCCGGCAGCTTCAGGTAGTATTCGACCGGCTTCAGCGTGGCATGGTCGCGATAGAGGCCAATATGGCCGACGCGGGCGGAGGGGACGAGGTCCAGCATGCCCTCGGCGATGCCGTCGCCGGCGCGGAGGATGGAGACGATGCAGAGCTTCTTGCCGGAGAGGATGGGCGCCTGCATGGTTTCCATCGGCGTCTCGATCGCCGCGGTCTCCAGCGGCAGGTCGCGGGTCAGCTCATAGGCCATCAGCAGGCTGATCTCGCGCGCCAGCCGGCGGAACTCGCCGGTGGAGGTCTGCTTCTGCCGCATCAGCGTCAGCTTGTGCTGCACCAGCGGATGGCCGATCACCGTCACGTTCTTGGGGGCTGGGCTCTCGGCCATGGCGTGCTGTCTCCTGTCGGGGGCCATTCGGGCTGCCTCTTCCGCCAGGGCAGGGCGGGTTGTCCAGTCCTGCCTGCCATGCCCGCTCAGTTGAGGTAGCGCGCGATCGCCGCCAGCACGTCGCCCTGCGCCTGCCGCGCCTTGGTAAGCAGCCTGGTCTGGCCCAGAAAGCCGTGCGGCACGCCGGAATAGACCTTCATCTCGTGCGGGACGCCGGCCGCCGTCAGGCGCCGGCCGAATTCCAGCGTGTCGTCCAGCAGCGGGTCCAGCCCGGCGGCCAGCAGCAGCATCGGCGGCAGCCCCTCGAACCGCGCATGCAGCGGCACGGCGCCGGCGTCGTCCCGCGCCGTGCCACCGAGGTAACTCGTCCAGAACCATTCCATCCGCTCGGTGGAGAGGCCGAAGCGCCCGTCCCCGAACGCGCGGTGGGACGCACTCTCATGGTTGGCGGAGAGCATGCCGTAGACGATGGCGCCGAAGCGGGGCAGCGGGTCGCCGGCATCCCGCAGCCGCAGCAGTGCCGCCAGCGCGGCATTGCCCCCGGCGGAATCCCCGCCCAGGCCGATCCGCCCGGGGTCGATGCCCAGTGCCGTGGCCTCAGTCTGCAGCCAGCGCAGCACCGCCACCACCTGCTCCACGGCGGTGGGATAGGCGTGCTCGGGTGAGAGGGCATATTCCAGCCCCACCACCACGATCCCAGCCTGATCGGCCACCTCCCGCTTCCAGCGATCCATGCTGTCGATATTGCCGACGGTGAAGCCGCCGCCATGCACATGCAGGTAGGCCGGCAATGTCCCGGCAACGCCCCTGGGGCGGTAGAGCCGCACCCGCACCGGCGGCGAGATGGGCAGGCTGTGCTCGGCGGTCTCCGTCTCCGGCCCCCCTTCGTTCAGGAAAGCCTGGAAGCGGTAGGTGGCGGCACGCGCCTCCCCGATCGGCAGGGTCAGCACGTCGCCACTGCCCAGGCCCCGCTCGCGCAGCATGTCCTGCGCGGCCAGGACCTCCGCATCGGGCTGATGAGGATCGGTGGGGGAGAGGTCATTCATCGCCGCACGGTCTCCGAAGGAGCCGGCAGCTTGGCAGAGCGTCCAGGGCCGCGCCAGCCGGTTCAGGCGCCGGAAGCAGCCTCGGCCTGGGCGTTGAGATGCGCCGCCAGATCGGCCGGCAGCTTGAGCCGGTGCGCCAGCGCATCAAGATAGGCGTGTTCCGCCGGGTGGTCGGGGTCGATGGCCAGCCGGGTGGCGAGGTAGAGTTCCGCCCCCTGTTCCTGCGTCCGCGCGCTGGCGGCGATGGCGTTCAGGTCGGTCGGCTGGGACAGTGCGTCGAAGACCAGGGCCTTGGCCTCGGCATCCAGCCCGGCCTGCTCGACATGCGCGAAGATGGCCTGCTGTTCCTCGGCATCCACATGGCCGTCGGCCTTGGCAGCGCCGATCATGGCGCGCACCAGCGCCAGGGCGAAGGGCTGACCATCGGCCGCAGGAAGGGCAGCGCCGAAGCCGGCATCCGCCGCCTGCACATCCTGCACCGTCGCGGGGGCGGCGCTGGCGGGGGCCTGGCCCTGCTGCCAGTTCTGGTAGGCGCGATAGGCCAGGGCGCCCAGCGCCGCCGCGCCGCCATGGCTCAGCAGCCCGCCGACGCCCTTGCCTTTCTTGCGGCCGCCCAGCAGCAGCCCGATCAACCCGGCGCCGGCCGCGCCGCCCAGTATCCCTCCGGGTATGCCGCTGGAGGCACCGGCACTCTGCTGCCCCCAGGGCGAGGCACGCTTTCCACCGGTCATCTGGCCCAGCAGCGAGCCGAGTTGGTCGCCGCCCTTGGAACCGGGGCCGAGGAAGCGGTCGAGAAGCATCTTGGGGTCGATCATGCTCCGGAGATCGGGATGGAATTACAGGGAATCAATATCCGCCGACCCCGCTGACACACGGCCGTGGCTGGGATCGAGACAATGTGCGTGGCTGGCATCGGCCAGCACCTCGATCACCCGGCACTGGCCGACGGTATGGCCATGCGCCTCCAGCATCCGCCCCAGCTCCGCCTTCAAGGATTCCAGCCGGGTGATCCGGCTGGTAACGGCGGCCAGCTGCTGCCGGGCGATGGCATCGGCATCGGCGCAGGGAGTATCCGGCCCGGCCTCGGCCAGCCGCAGGAGGTCGCGGATGGCCTCCATAGAAAAGCCCATGTCCCGCGCATGGCGGATGAAGGCGAGGCGCCGCCGGTGCGGCTCGGCATAGAGGCGCTGGTTGCCGGAGGTGCGCGGCGGCGCGGGCAGCAGCCCCACCGTCTCGTAATAGCGGATGGTGCGGATATTGGTCCCGGTCAGCCGGGCGAGCTCACCGATCGGGAAATGGGCCATGGTTGGAAACCTCCAGCGGCTGGAGGTCGTGATATGGGCGCGTATCGAAGCCTCTTGAACCTCCAGCCGTCGGAGATCTGGCAGGGCCCGTCAACCAGCGCTCTTCTGCTTTGATCCTGCCGGGATTCCCCTGCTTTGACATGGTAGCCTGAGGTGTCGACATGGTTGACTTGTTCCGGCTGACAAAGGTGCGGGCCTGGTATCCCGCCAGACGGCATCGTTCTGGCAGCGCCAGATGACGGCTTCCATCATGTGCCGGAGAGGATGGTGCTGCGCCCTGAGGCCTGGCGGCGGTCCAGGCTGGGGCACCACGAATCAGCGACAGGTCCTGCCTCTCCGCCTCCTGGGATCTCATCGCGGGCCTGCCAGGGACATGTGGAGACAGATCTCAAAGGTTCCTGAGGGATCCTGCCGATTTCAGGATGATTCGCGATGAAGGTCGGCACATTTCCAGCTTCGCCGCGATCCTCAGAGGCCACCGATGCACCGGCATCTGCACTCACCTCGATTTCAGATACGCTGCCACGGCCCGGAATGCAGGGAGCGAAGTGGGATCGATGAGCGGATTTTCTGCCCGCGGGTAGGATGCGAAGCGCACCAGAACCATCTGTGCTGACGGATCCACATAGATTGTCTGCCCATATACGCCACGGGCGGCGATGATGCCGTCATCTCCGGGATAGACCCACCACATGCTGCTATACTTACCCCCCACCAGCGCGGGGTAGGCAGTGCCGAACTTCGCGGGATCGCCGCCGGCGCGAATTCGCCGCACTACCTCGGCCGGAAACAGGCGCTCTCCATTGATGACGCCTTCGTTCAGCATGAGGAGACCGATCCGGCCCAGGTCGCGCAGGCCGGCGCTCAGTCCTCCGCCGGCATAGGGAACGCCTTCACCGTCCACCGTCATATAGGCACTTTGCTCGGCCCCCATCGGGCGCCACAGCCTTTCGGAGGCGAGATCCGTTACCGACTTTCCGGACACGCGCGATATGATCCAGCCCAGCACGTCCGAGTTGACGGTCTTGTAGTGGAACGCCTCACCATGCCGACCCTGCGGCTGCAGTTGCTGGAGATATGCCCAGTATCCGTTCGGGCCTGTGTAACCCTGCGGTTTCGGAAAGGGACTGGCGGCAGCTGAATAGGCCCAGATGTCGGCATTCGGGTCTGAGTAGTCCTCGGAGTAGCGAAGGCCGGTGGTCATATCCATCACCTGCCGGACCGTGGCGGTAGCAAAAGCACTGTTCCTGATCTCCGGGATGATCTCCGACACCAGAGCCGATTCGTTGAGCGCTCCTTCCACGATCAGTATCTCGGCGAGCAGACCGGTGAGCGATTTCGTCATCGACATGGCGGCATGCTCGCCATCGTCGCCGAGGCAGCCGAAATACCGTTCATAAACCACCCGGCCCTTGTGCAGGATCAGCATTCCGTCCGTGTAGTTGGCATAGAACGACTCTTCCCAGGTCATCGCTTTGTCGCCGCCGATCGGCATGAACTTCACTGCATCGATCGACCGCTGCGCATCTTCCAGTTCCTGTTTCGGGAGATACTGAAGCGGAACAGGTGCCCCAAGGCCGCGGCTGATCCTTTCGGTCGGGAGCAACTCACGCATATGGCACACGGACCAGCGTAGGCGTGGAAAGCTGAAATAGACTGATTCGGGCTGAGTGATGATCCTGTCTTTCGGCGGCGGGAAGCCCTGCATCCATCCCATCGTTATGGGGTTGGACTCCTGCGCCGACAGTGGAGGGGGCGGGGTGGAAACTCCTTCAACTCCCTGGCCAGATGCCCCGGATGTTGGTCCCAATATCATGGCAAGCCCCGTTACAAGGATGGAAGCATGAGGATTCGGCCAAGGCATCGACGAGTTCCCCTAACGGTGGAATGCCCGAGTGAAGGCACTTCAGCCACGCGTTCCCGGCTTATCCTGAACAGCACCGGGCGTGCCCGCGGCTTGCATGAGGCAGTTGGGGGCGCGACATGCGGTGTGCGAGGTGGCCTCCATGCACACTGCCGGAAGCGTGTTGATCGCTCAGCTCCCGGTTATGCCTTCCCTGAGGACTGTCAGGGACGTTGTCGACCAGGGTGAGCACGACCATAGAGACGCCCATGATGCAGCCCATCAGTCCAGTTCCTGCACGCCGCCCCCGGAGACCGTGAGAATCTGCCCGCTGATCCAGGAGGCGGCCGGGGAGCACAGGAAGAGGGCTGCGTTAGCGATATCCTGAGGCTCCCCCAGGCGCTTGAGGGGGGTATGGCGTAGCATCTCCTTCTCGACCTCGGGCGTGAGCACGCTTGCCAGCGCATCCGTGCGGGTCGCACCCGGCGCGATGGCGTTGACCCGGATACCATGTGGGCCAAGGTCGAAGGCCATGTTGCGGGTCAGGTGATTCACCGCCGCCTTGGATGAGCCGTAGGACGTCATCCGCACATTACGGTTCTCGCCGGCCATGGAGGAGATATTGAGGATCGCGCCATGGCCCGCCGCTGCCATATGAGGCGCGGCCAACTGCGACAGGCGGAAGAGCGAGAAGAGGTTGAGCTCGAAGGCCCGGCGAAAGTCGTCCATGGGCATGTCGAAGGGTTTTGGTCCGCCGCCTCCTGCATTGTTGATCAGGACCATGAGGCTACCGAAATGCGCGACCGCTGCCTGCACGGCAGCCTGCAGATCGGCCTCCTTGGTGACGTTGCAGACAATCGCTGCAGCTTGGCCTCCCGCCTGCCTAATCCCTGCCGCGACCGTTTCGGCGGCCTCGGCCTTAAGGTCGCTGACCACCACAGCCGCGCCGGCTCCGGCCATGGTCTGGGCGATGGCCCGGCCGATGCCAGCGCCTGCTCCTGTGACCAGCACGACGTCGCTATCCAGTCGGAACTGCTTGGGATCAAACACGTCCGCACTCCGTCAAACACAAACAAAGTGCAGGCCGCCGTTATGCGTTTCTCCCTCAGGAAGTTACTTCTTCGCAATGCCATGGTCCGCTTGCCGGACGAGGCGGCCGGCAGCGAGGTGCTGAGCATCACCTCTGGCCCCAAGGCAGTGGAACAGTGGCTCCGCGCCTTCAACGCCGCCGATGCCCACCGTCAGCGCATGCTCGGCGGAAGGATACCCGGCCAGCTTCTCAAAGAGCGCCTCCGGATACAACGAAAGCTCGCCCGACCAGGAACACCCGAAGGTCGTGCCGGGTCAAAGGACATCGCCCACGCATGCCTCATTGCTGAGGGCGCCAAGGCGGTTTCACAACCGGACAGCTAGCGGCGGGAGTTGCGGAGCACCAAGGTCCCGTCATGCTCCACCATGGCAACCAGTGACTTTGCGCCCTGCCTCCACCTGAAGCGGGGAGGCTTCTCGTTCTCCAGCACCCACTCGTTCTGGAAGAAGAGTTGAATGAGCTCCCCATGCAGCCTGCTGTCATGGGTGCCAATGATGACGAAACGGGCGCGCTCGTTCAGGCTCGCAATGCCTGCACGGCATACATCCAGCTCACCGCCCTGGATATCGATATGAACGAGATCATAGATGGGTTCAGCGGCGAGAAGACTGTTGATGCCGAGGACCCTGACATCCATCCAATCCTGGACCTGCCGCCCGATATGGTCGGTTTCCGCATTCTCGGCCTGCGGCGCCGAGCCCCAGTCGCCAGCAGGATCCGGCACCCTTGGCCAGCGTGCCGTGCCGTCCTCGGCCCCGACAGCGGCAAGATACGCTTCTGCGCTCGGCGAGGTGAAGCCATGGTCGTGCAGATGCTCGACGAGAAAGGCGTGATGCCCCGGGTCGGCCTCAACCGCCCTCAGGCGGATCTCGGCAATGCCGAGATGCCTCGCGGCGACGCCGGCGGCAACAGACCACGGCCCCCAGCCGGCACCCAGTTCGAGCGAGACGAAGCGCCCCTGAGCCGCCAGCACGGCCTTGAGCGCGCCGATCCACTCGACCGCCTCAGAGTGCCAGCCGTCGGTAGGAACAGGCAAGCCGAGCACTCGCCCGGCCAGTCCCTCGCTGCCCCGCACATACCGGGTCGGCATCTGCACGCCCAGAAAGTTGGTAATGCATCCCGGGCGCGGCTCTCGCCGGATATCGGCGAATGGCGCGAATACCTCGAGGTCGGCTTCCGTGAAGCCGGTGTAGACGGAGAGGGGATCAACCTGCGGCGAAGGCGCCGGCTTTACCTGCGGGGAGGCGAGTGGCTCCAGCTTCTGCATCGCCGCCTCAATGAGGGTAAGGCGCTCACTGAATTCCTCGACGATGCGAGGCATGTAGGCTGCACGCCTTATCCACCTTCGTGCGCGTTGGATCATCTTCATCCAAAACCTTTCCGGCCTCGGCACATATTTGACACAGGCAACGACCAACGTCGACGCTGCGTTTCCCGGGGGTAGAGAGTTTCAAGCGTCGCGTCGTGCGCTTTTCAGAGAACGATAACTCATGCTTATCGTGTCTCAGGAATGAGAGAGCGCGATTTGCCTTATTCTCTGGGCGTTTGAGCGAAAGCTTTAGATTCAGCGGTTTTTCCCGTTCTGCTGAGATGACGAACCGGCCGCTGGCACCGCCCACGCTCCGGCAGTGGCGTCCGTGCCTGGCGGCCACCATCCCGCGCAGGTGGCGTCGTCATATGAGGCAGGGGAGGTGATCCCCGCCCCGGCGAATACTCCGCTGCCGGTCGGGCCTCACATCCCGCCGGCGGCCATCACGCTCCTGTACCACTATGAGAGTTGCGCCAGGCGGCTGCCGTCCAGGCTGATTGGTCCGTGTCTGGACGGCACGGGCATCGCGACCATCGGCTGGGGCAACACGCGCTGGGAGGATGGGCGGGTGGTGAAGATGACCGATCCGCCCATCACCAGGCGCGGGCCGACGCCCTGTTCGAGACCATCCTGGCGCAGTTCAACATGCGGGTGCGGGAACTGCTGCCGGCCGCCGTGGATGAGGACGCCCACGCCGCGTGCTTGAGCCTCGCCCATCACATCGGCACCGGCGCCTTCGCCGGCTCAACCGCGCTACGCAAGCTCAAGGCGGGGGACCGACAGGGCGCGGCCACAAGCCCTCCAGCTCTGGAACAAGGCCGGCGGCAAGGTGCTCAAGGGCCTCCAGCGGCGACGGCGGGCTGAGTCCCTGGTCATGCTGGGCGCGGCGGCTGAGAGCGCGATTGCAGCCGCGGCGCGGGATTTTCCGTGAGCCGGCGCGGATGCGGGGGGGGTGATCAGACCCGCTGGGTGACGCGCGCCCACAACTGATCCAGCCAAGACAGCAGCCCCCGCTCCGCTGGCTTTTGGCACCCCTCGGCCATGAGCCAGTCGAGATACGCTTCCTTGCTCGGAAAAATGAGCTTGCGGTCGTCCACCGTGACGTGGTGCGCCGACATGCCGTATGGATGCAGCCGCATCAGGCGGCCCGCGCGCATCTCGCCGATATACCAGCGCTCCTCGTCCACGTATGGCGGCATCGCGTCTTCGTTAGCTGGCGGCATCCGCTCCGGCAGACGCGGCCAGTTCCAGCGACGGCTCCCCTCGGCCTTGAGCATCCCCCACCCCCAGCACTGCTGATGCCGCTTTTCGTTTCCGTCACAGTACACAGGAGCGTTACTCGCGGGAAGAATGATTCTAATCAGAAACGAAAAGTGCTTCTGGCAGGCCGGAGCTTATCACTGCGAACAAATGAGGAACAAGGCTTTGTCACAAGATCCCGGCCGCCCGATATCAGGCGACGGGGCCGCAGAATTTGGAACACTCAACTCTTTGATATACCGCCTCTTGAACCTCCAGCCGCTGGAGGTCCCATAACCAGGGCCAGCAGCAGGATCGGAGGCCGAGGATGGCGCGGGAGACAGAGGCGAAGATGCTGGCTTGGCGGGTGGAGGGGATGGATTGTGCCGCCTGCGTCGCCAAGGTGGAGAAGGCGATCGGCCGCCTGCCTGGCATCTCCGACATCCGCGTCAACCTGATGGGGGAGCGGCTGAGCCTGCGCCGCGAAGAAGGCGGTGCCACGGCCGAGGCCATCGAACGGCGCGTGGCGGCGCTGGGCTATCGCCCGACCCCCGTCTCCCCAGTCCCCCGCGACCACGATCACGCGGATGAGCATGGGCATGGCGCCGGCTGCTGTGGCCATGATCATGACCATCGGCACAATCACGATCACGGCCATCACCGCCATGGACCGGATGCGCCCCGGCTGCATTCACATGGAGGCATCGTTCATGCCCATGGCGCCGAGGATGAGGAACTGGCCGCCGGCATGCCCTGGTGGCGCACCGGCAAGGCGCGGCTGGTCTTCCTGATCGGCGGGCTGGTGGCGCTGGCCTGGGCGCTGGCGCATCTGATGCCGTCGCTGGCGGGGTGGTTCTGGCTGGCGGCGACGCTGGCGGGCCTCTTTCCCTTCGGCCGCCGGGCCCTGTTGCTGGCCCGCGCCGGCAGCCCCTTTTCCATCGAGACGCTGATGTCCGTGGCCGCGCTGGGCGCCATCCTCATCGGCGCGGTGGAGGAGGCGGCGCTGGTGGTCTTCCTCTTCGCGCTCGGTGAGGTGCTGGAGAATGTGGCGGCAGGTCGCGCCCGCGCCGGCATCCGAGCCCTGGTGGAGCTGCTGCCCCGCAGCGCGCGGCGGGAAACGCCTTCCGGCGGGACCGAGGAGGTACCCGCCAGCGCCCTGCGCCCCGGCGACATCGTGCGCGTCCGCCCTGGCGACCGCCTGCCTTGCGACGGCGAGATCCTGGAAGGCCGCTCCGCCATGGATGAAAGCCCCGTGACCGGGGAAAGCATGCCCGTGGCGCGCGGCACGGGGGATGCGGTCATGGCGGGCTCCATCAGCACCGACGGCGCGCTGCGCTTGCGCGTCACGCGCGGGGCCGGCGCCAATACCCTGGCTCGCATCCAGCGGCTGGTGGAGGAAGCCACGGCCTCCCGCGCCCCCACCCAGCGCTTCATCGAGCGCTTCAGCGCCTGGTGGACGCCTGCCGCCATGGTGGCGGCGGCATCGACCATGCTGATACCGCCGCTGGCTTTCGGGGCTGAGTGGGGCACCTGGTTCTATCGAGGCCTGGCGCTGCTGCTGGTGGCCTGTCCCTGCGCGCTGGTCATCTCGGTGCCGGCGGCCATGGCCTCCGGCCTTTCCGCCGGCGCGCGGCGCGGGCTGCTGGTGAAGGGCGGTGCGGCGCTGGAGGCGATCGGTGGCGCCAGGACCATCGCCTTCGACAAGACCGGCACGCTGACCGAGGGCCGCCCGCGCGTGACCGACCTGCTGCCCCTGGGCGCCACCCCGGCCGAGGAGGCACTCCGGCTGGCGGCGGCGGTGGAGCAGAGCTCAGGCCATCCCCTGGCGAAGGCCATCCTGGCGGAGGCAGAGGCGCGTGGCATCACGCCGCCCCCGGCTGCCGGCGCCGGCGCCCTGGCGGGCCGCGCCGCCCATGCGGTGGTGGAGGGGCGGGCCGTCTCGGTCGGCAGCCCCCACCACGCCGCCGAGTCCGGCGCCAGCCTGGACGAGGCGCGGGTCGCGGCGCTGGAAGCCGAGGGCAAGACGGTGGTGGCCGTGGTGGCCGATGGCGTGGCGCTGGCCCTGATCGCCCTGCGGGACGAGCCGCGCGAGGATGCCGCCGCCGGCATCGCCGCCCTGCGCGGCCTGGGGCTGCGCCCGGTGATGCTGACCGGCGACAATCCGCGCACCGGCGCCGCCATCGGCGGGGCACTGGGGATGGAGGTCGAGGCCGGGCTGCTGCCGGCGGACAAGCTGCGCCACATCGGCCGGCTGAAGCAGGGAGGCGCGGTCGCCATGGTGGGCGACGGCATCAACGACGCGCCCGCACTGGCCGCCGCATCGGTCGGCATCGCCATGGGCGGCGGCACCGATGTGGCACTGGAGACCGCTGACGCGGCCCTGCTGCGCGGCCAGCTCTCCGGCGTGGCGGAGCTGGTGGCGCTCTCCCGCGCCACGCTCGCCAATATCAGGCAGAACGTCGCCATCGCCGTGGGGCTGAAACTGGTGCTGCTGGTCACCACCCTGCTCGGCGTGACGGGCCTCTGGCCCGCCATCATGGCGGACACCGGCGCCACGGTGCTGGTGACGCTGAACGCGCTGCGCCTGCTTGCCTGGCGCCCCCGCCTGCCCGGATCACACTGAACCGACTTCGAAACGGACCACCGCCGAGAGGGCGGCGGGGCTGGACATCCGCTCCGATCGCTCGACATGCTGCACAGCCCGGAGAAAACATTGTGCAGCCACGGCCCAGACCACAGACCGAATCCGCCCCTGCCGCCCAGGCCTCGCTGCAGGAGCGGCGGCCGCGCACGCTGAAACATGGGGACAGCTTCGGCCTCTTCGACCGCTCCGGCGACCTGGATGGCCTGCCCGGCAGCCCGGAAGGGCTTTACCACCTCGATACCCGCTATCTCTCCCGCCTGCGCCTGCTGGTGAACGGGCAGTCGCCGGTGCTGCTGGGCTCGGACCTGAATGTCGAGGATACCAGCCTGACCTGCGACCTGACCAATGCCGCCGTGCCCGGTACTGCCGAGGACGGGACGGCCCGCGGTCAGCTGCATCTCCGCCGCAGCAAGTTCGTCTGGAATGGCGCCTGCCATGAACGCATCGCCATCCGCAACTTCGGCGACCAGACCCTCTCTGCGCGGGTGGACTTCGCCTTCGGTGCGGATTTCGCCGATCTCTTCGAGGTGCGTGGCCGCACGCGCCCCAGGCGGGGCAGGATGCATGAGGCCGGGATCGGCCGGTCAGAGGTGGTGCTGCGCTATACCGGGCTCGACGAGATCACCCGCAGCGCCCTCCTGGGCTTCTGCCCACAACCCGCGAGCATCGGCCCAGCAGAGGCCTGCTATACGCTGACGCTGCCGCCGGGTGGGCGGGAGGTACTCTTCCTCTCCGTCAGCATGTCCGAGGCACCCGCCGGGGAGGCCAGGCCGCCGGAGGAGCCGCCGCTGGCGCCCAACCACGCTTTCCATGCGGCGCTGCGCGCCTCCCGCCGCGCGCAGCGGCGGGCCACGGCCCGCGCCGCGAAGGTCGAAACCTCGCACGACATCTTCAACGAGGTGCTGCGCCGAGCCGCCGATGACCTGGGCATGCTGCTGACTGAGAAGCCCGGCGGCCCCTATCCCTATGCCGGCATCCCCTGGTTCAGCACCGCTTTCGGCCGCGACGGGCTGATTACCGCCTGGCAGGTGCTGTGGTTCGACCCGGCCATCGCACGCGGCGTGCTGCATTTCCTGGCCTCCACCCAGGCGGAAGCCGAGGATCCGGCCAATGATGCCGAGCCCGGCAAGATCCTGCACGAGATGCGGGCCGGCGAAATGGCGCGGCTGCGGGAGGTGCCCTATGGGCGGTACTACGGCAGCGTCGACTCCACGCCGCTCTTCGTCATGCTGGCCGCCGCCTATCTGGACCGTAGCGGAGATACCGCGACGCTGCGGGACATTTGGCCCAATGTCGAGGCCGCGCTGGGCTGGATCGACCGCTATGGCGACCGGGACGGCGACGGCTTCGTCGAATACCAGCGCCGCACGCCGCAGGGGCTGATCAACCAGGGCTGGAAGGACAGCGGCGACAGCATCTTCCACGCCGACGGCAGCCTGGCCGAGGGGCCGATCGCCTTAGTTGAGATGCAGGCCTATGTCTTCGCGGCATGGCGTGCCGCCGCGCGGATCGCCCGCGTGCTGGACCTGCCGGCGCGCGCCGAGGGGCTGGAGGCTCGCGCCGCCCGGCTGCGGGAGGATTTCGACGCCGCCTTCTGGGACGAGGCGCTGGGCACCTATGTCCTGGCGCTGGATGGCGCCAAGCGGCCCTGCCGCGTCCGCAGCTCCAATGCCGGCCATGCGCTCTTCGCCGGCATCGCCAGGCCGGAGCGTGCGGCGCGGCTGGTGCGTACCCTGATGGACCCCGCCAGCTTCTCCGGCTGGGGCATCCGCACGCTGGCGGCGGGCGAGGTCCGCTACAACCCCATGAGCTACCATAACGGCTCCGTCTGGCCGCACGACAACGCCCTGATCGCGGAGGGCTTCTCCAACTATGGCTACCGGGCCGAGGCCGCGCGGGTGCTGGAAGGAATGTTCGGCGCTGCCGAGCACCTGGAGCTGCGCCGCCTGCCGGAACTCTTCTGTGGCTTTCCCCGCCGCAAAGGTGCCGGCCCGACGCCATACCCCGTGGCCTGCGCCCCACAGGCCTGGGCAGCGGTGGCCCCGCTCTCGCTGCTCTCCTCCTGCCTCGGGATGAACTTTTCTCCGAAGATCGGCTGCGTCGGCTTCCAGCGGCCGTCGCTGCCTTCCCTTCTGGATTCCGTGGTGCTGCGGGACCTGCGGCTGGGAGAGGCACGGATCGATATCGGCTTCCACCGGGTGGACCAGGAAGTCGGCATGGCGGTGCTGGCACGGCAGGGAGACATCCGGGCCACCATGACGAGCTAATAAGCACGAATGATATTCGGGCCTTTAAAATAGACCAGAATTCAATCGTGATTTAAGATCGCGCTGCCCCCACCCAGGGGGTGCCAGAGAGAAGGATCTCCAGACATGCCGCATGACGGCCACGACCATTCCTCGTTGCAGGGGCCGCCGGACGGCTGGAAGCATACGGGCGTCCGGGTGATCCCCGGCGGCAGCCTGGACGAGAACACCGCCCAGACACCGGGAATGCACCGCGCCGCCGCCATCAACCTGGCACGGGTGGGCGCGCAGAAGATCTGGGCCGGCACGGTACACATCCACGCCAATGCCAAGACCGGGGCCCATCATCACGGACCGCTGGAGAGCGTAATCTATGTGGTGAAGGGGCGCGCCCGCATGCGCTGGGGCGAGAACCTGGAATTCGTCGCCGAGGCCGGACCGGGCGACTTCATCTACGTGCCGCCCTACGTGCCGCATCAGGAGATCAATGCCTCCAGCGACGAGACGCTGGAATGCGTGCTGGTGCGCAGCGACAACGAGGCGGTGGTGGTGAACCTGGATATCGAGCCGGCGGAGAAGCCGGAGAACGTGCCCTGGATCGACCCGATCCATAAGGCCTAAATCTGTCCGGGCGAATCGGAAAGGGGCGCCGGTGGAAACCACCGGCGCCCCTTTTGCCTTCGTTCCTGCCGGGTTCAGGCCGCGTGGGCGGCGGAGCTGGCCGAGTCCTGGTGGCGGGCAGCGACCAGCCGGGCCACGCGCGCGGCCTCGTCCGGGCTGGGGAAGGTGGCGCCATCCAGGTCATCCACCACCGGGTCCACGGCGCGGAAGCGCCAGCCGGTAGGATGTGAAACGGCAACGCCGACGAAGCGGCCCGCGACGTCGATAGGACGGGAGGCGATCATGGTCGGAAGATCCCTTACCGGCGCACAAGGCGGCCGGGCGACGGAGTTCTGGCTAAGGTCAGGGAGGGCTGGACGGCGCTTTCAGCGCCGACAGCACATTCGCGCCCTGATCCGAGCGGGCTGCGCCAGGGTCCGGCAGGCGGGACGGCGCTTTAGCGTTTGGTGACGCGGTGCAAGCTGCATAACTCAAATCCCCGCGGGGCCTGGAGCCCGTGATAACGAGTAGCCAAGCCTACCTGCGCCTCGTTATCCGATATTGCAAGTGAAATTTATGTTCACACGTTTTTAATGAGTATATCATGCGGCGCCGGCTGAACCGCGACAGGCAACAATCGCCGCAGTCGAGGGTTCTTTCTCCGTGGTCCCGCCGGGACAGGAGAGGGCTGAGCCATGAGCGACGGAACCCGGATTGAACCCTATGAAGGCCCGGCGGGCGGCTGGGGGTCGCTGAAATCGGTGGAGGGTATCCTGCACCGGGAGGGCAGGCTGGTGGGCGGCAACGCCATCCTGATGAAGCAGAACAAGCCGGACGGCTTCGGTTGCGTGAGCTGCGCCTGGGAGAAGCCTGCGGTGCCGCACACCTTCGAATACTGTGAAAACGGCGCCAAGGCGACAGCCTGGGAGATCACGTCCAAGCGTACGACAGCGGATTTCTTCGCGGCCCACAGTCTGGCGGAGCTGCGCGGCTGGCGCGACCACGACCTGGAGGCGCATGGGCGTCTCACCCAGCCGATGCGCTGGGACCCCGAGACGGACAAGTACCGGCCCGTCAGCTGGGACGATGCCTTCCAGGAGATCGGGGCCGAACTTCGCAGGCTTGAGCCGGACCAGGCGGTCTTCTACGTCTCCGGCCGCGCTTCGCTCGAAGCTTCCTACATGTGGGGGCTTTTCGCGCGGCTGCATGGCACCAACAACCTGCCCGACTCCTCCAACATGTGCCACGAGAGCACGTCGGTCGCGTTGCCGGAGAGCATCGGCGTGGCGGTTGGCACCGTATCGTTGGATGATTTCCACCATAGCGACTGCATCTTCTTCTTCGGGCAAAATCCGGGCTCGAACAGCCCGCGCATGCTGCACCCCTTGCAGGAGGCATCGAAGCGCGGCGTGCCCATCATCACCTTCAACCCGCTGCATGAGCGCGGCCTGGAGCGGTTCCTGAATCCTCAGGCGCCGCTGGAGATGCTGACGGGTTCGGAAACCCGCATCTCCACGCAGTATCATCAGGTGAAGGCGGGGGGCGACATCGCCGCCATCATGGGCATGTGCAAGGCGCTGATCGAGGCGGACGATGCCAAGGGCGGCGGCGTGCTGGACCACGACTTCATCGCCCAGCACACCTCGGGCTTCGAGGATTTCGCCCGCGCGGCACGCGATACCGAATGGGCGGAGATCGAGCAGGAATCCGGGCTGACGCGAAAGGCGATGGAAGCCGCGGCGCGCTGCTACGCCCAGTCCAAGGCGGTGATCGGCATCTACGGCATGGGCCTGACGCAGCACCGGCGCGGCGTCGAGAACGTGCAGATGCTGGCGAATCTTCTGCTGCTGCGCGGCAATATCGGCAAGCCCGGGGCCGGCATCTGCCCGGTGCGCGGCCATTCCAACGTGCAGGGCCAGCGCACCATCGGCATCACCGAGAAGCCGGAACTGGTGCCGCTGGACAGGCTGGCCGAGCAATACAATTTCCAGCCGCCCCGCAGCACCGGCCTGAACACGGTGGAGGCATGCCAGGCCATCATCGACGGGAGCGTGCGCGCCTTCCTGGCCCTCGGCGGCAATTTTATTCGTGCGGTGCCGGAGACACAGGCAATGGAAGATGCCTGGCCCCGCCTCAGGCTTTCGGTGCAGATCGCCACCAAGCTGAACCGCAGCCATCTGATCCCCGGCGAGGTGACCTACTTGCTCCCCTGCCTCGGGCGGATCGAGATCGACCGGCAGAGCACCGGCGCGCAGGGCGTCTCGATCGAGGATTCCAACGGGCAGATCCATCCCTCGCGCGGCATTGCCGAGCCGGCGGGGCCGCATCTGCGCTCCGAGCCCGCCATCATCGCCGGGTTGGCCAAGGCCACGCTGCCCATGAATGCACGCGTGCCCTGGGACGAGTGGGTTGCGGATTACAGCCGCATCCGCGACGCGGCGGCCGAGACCTATCCCGATATCTTCGTGGATTTCAACGCGCGGCTGCGCCAGCCCGGCGGCTTTCCGCGCCCCCGCGCGGCACGGGAGCGGGTATGGAAGACCAGCACCGGCAAGGCCAATTTCATCAGCCCCGCCGGGCTGCGCGCCGACCCCGATGTGCCGCTGGACCGGGAGGGCGTGCTGCAACTGATCACGCTCCGCTCCAACGACCAGTTCAACACCACTGTCTACGGCTATGAGGATCGCTTCCGCGGCGTCAGCGGAACGCGTGACGTGGTCTTCGTCAGCCGCAACGACATGGTGCGCCTCGGCCTGGAGGAAGGTCAGGCGGTCACCCTCGCCAGCGCCGCGGGGGATGGGAAGGAGCGGCAGGTCAGCGGGCTCCGCGTGGTGGCCTATGACCTGCCGGACGGCTGCATCGCCGCCTATTATCCCGAATGCAACCGGCTGATCCCGCTCTGGCACCATGCGGAGCGCAGCAAGGTGCCGGCGGCGAAATCGGTTCCTGTCCACATCCAGCCGGAGGGGAGGGCGGCATGACCAGCGGCGTGCGTCACGCCCCGCGCCGGGTCTGGCGCCGTGGCGGGTGGCAGGAGGGCGACCGCGCCCTGCCGGAGGAGGTGCCCGTCGCCTTCACCTATGATGGCGCCGCCCATGCGGTGATGATGGCAACCCCGGACGACCTGCGGGACTTCGCCATCGGATTCAGCCTGACGGAAGGGATCCTGAGCAGCCCCGAGGACATCGAAGCCCTGGAGGTCGTATCTCTGCCCACGGGCATCGATCTGCGATTCTGGCTGCATCCCGGCCGGTCTGAGGCGCTGGCGGCGCGGCGGCGGCGCATGGCGGGGCCGGTGGGCTGCGGCATGTGCGGGCTTGAAACACTCTCTCAGGCACGGCGGGTGGTGCCTCGCGTGGGGAAGGGCATCACTCTTTCACCGGACAGGATCGAGGTGGCGCTGGCGGCCCTGTCCTCGGCCCAGGCGCTGCATGCACAGACCCGCGCCGTCCATGCCGCCGGCTTCTGGCATCCCCGGCTGGGGCTGGTGGCGCTGCGCGAGGATATCGGCCGCCACAATGCGCTGGACAAGCTGGCCGGTGCCCTGGCTACCCGGCGGATGGTCGCCGAAAGCGGGATGGTGATGGTGACCAGCCGCATCTCGGTGGAACTGGTGCAGAAGGCCGCGATGATGGGCGCCACGGTGCTGGCCGGCATCTCGGCCCCCACCATGCTGGCACTGGAGGTGGCGGAAGCCGCGGGCATCACCGTCATCGGCATCGCCCGGCAGGACGGGTTCGAGGTCTTCACCCATCCCGCCCGGGTGCGGGACATGGCTCCGGCCTAGGTAGGGGACTCATTCAGATCCACTCTGTGACGGCGGCGATCAGCGCGAGTGAGGCCAGGTAGTTCTGGGCCAGGCGGTCGTAGCGGGTGGCGACGCGCCGCCAGTTCTTGAGGCGGCAGAACAGGCGCTCGATCTGGTTGCGGCGCCGATAGGCCTGGCGGTCGAGTGGGTAGGGCCTGGTGCGGGTCGCGGTGGAAGGGATGACGGCCTTGATGCGGCGCTCCTTGAGCCAGCGCCGCAGGCTTTCGGCGTCATAAGCCTTGTCTGCGATGAGGCACTTCGGTGCGGCCACGGCCCCGAGCAGTGGCAGCGCCATGCTGATGTCGGCGGTGTTGCCCGGCGTCAGCGCGAAAGCGACCGGTCGGCCGCGATCATCGGCCAGACAATGGATTTTCGAGGTGCGGCCGCCGCGCGAGCGGCCAACCGCCTGCGTCCACTCCCCCCTTTTCCACCCGCGGCCGAGCGGTGCGCCTTCACGTGGGAGCTGTCCAAGCTGAGTTCCTGAGGTATCTCGCCGGAGGCGGCCATCTTCGCGAACAGGCGCTGCCACAGACCACGTCCGGACCACCTGTTGAAGCGATTGTAGATGGTGGTCGGCGGACCGTAGGCCGCAGGCACATCGCGCCAGCGGCAGCCGGTCTTGAGCACGTGCAGGATGCCGCTGATCACCCGCCGGTCATCCACGCGGGGCTTGCCTGGCCTGCCGCGCGGCAGGTGTGGCTCAATGGCAGCCCAAGCCTCATCCGACAGCCAGAACAACCGCGCCATCTCAGCCTCCTGAGCCGTTCAAACCCGTTCAGGAGATAAAACACCAGCAGCGCCAATAAGTTGTATGGGTTCCCTACCTAGGCTTCCAGCGCCAGCACGGCGAAGCTGGCCAGCCAGTGCTCGCCCATGTAGTCGCCGGCGACATGCGGCAGGCCGGCTGCCAGATGCGTATCGGCCGCCTCCAGCGCCAGCGCGCGGCGGGGGTGGCCCTCCGGCAGCGCGGCGGCCAGGCTGCGCCAGCACCAGGCGCGGCTGAGGTTCAGGCCGTCCAGGTGCACGATCTTGCCGTCGCTGCGGTCGCTGACGGTCGCGGGTGTGAACAAGGTCGCCGGTTGCCGCTGCTCCAGGCGCGGCAGGAAGCGTATGAACCAGGGCAGGAACTCCCCTGCGGGCAGCAGGCGGCGCATGCATTCCGCCTCCATCAATGTGGGGGAGAGGAACTCGTCCCCGCCCGGCTCCCAGGCCTGGCAATCCGCATCCCCCGCGTGCCAGCGCCACGCAGCGTCCCGCGCCATGGCCAGCAGCCCGGCGTCTTCCATGGCCTCCGCGTAGTCGGCGGCGAGCGTCAGCGCGAAGCCCGTGTTGAAATGCGTGCCGACACGGAGGGGATAGGTGGCGCGGGGCAGGAAGGCCTTGAAGCGATCGGCCATCATCCCGGCCAGCGGCGCCAGGAGGCGGGCATGCCGGTCGTCCTCGTGGCGCGAGAGTTCCTCTGCCAGCTTCAGCAGCCAGGCCCAGCCATAGGGGCGCTCGAAGCCACGGGCTGCCGGGCGGCGCAGATAGGCGCATTCGCCCTCCACATTCTCCGGCGTGAACTGCGCGGTGAAAAGCGCGCGGATCTCTTCCGCCGGCGCCATGGTGGGGAAGCGCCGCAACAGCCGCGCCAGCATCCAGTAGCCATGTACGCAGGAATGCCAGTCGAAGCTGCCGTAGAAGATCGGATGCAGCGCGCGCGGCCCCCGCACATCCTCCGGCCCGGCGAGCACATGGTCCAGCTTGTTGGGGTATTCGCGCGTCACATGCCCGAGGGCGATTCGCGCCAGCCGGGCGGCGAGATCCTGGTCCAGCCGCATCATGCCGCCGCTCCCCCGCGCGGGGCCTGCCCGAAGCGGTCGCGCCACGCCGGCTGCGCGCCGGGCCAGGGCAGCGCGGTGGCCTCGAAGACCGCGCGGGCCACGGCGCGGGCCATGACCTGCGTCGCAGCATGGCCCAGCAGGGTGAGGGCGTGAACGGGATGCTCCAGCGGATGCTGGCCGGTGGCGGCGGCGAAGACTGTGTCGCCGTCATTCGGCGCATGGGCGGGCAGGATGGCGCGTGCCAGCCCGTCATCGGCCATCAGCGCCAGGCGGCGTGCCTGGGGTTTGGTCAGGGCCGCATCCGTGACCACCAGCCCGATGGTGGTGGCCGTGCCCGGGCTGCCCTTCAGCCGGGGGCTGCGGTGCTCCGGCAGGAAGCGCGGCGGCAGGCCCTGGCCGCCGAATTCGGCACCCTCCTCGAAAGGCGCTGCCCAGAACCAGGGTCCATCCCCCACCAGGGGCGAGCCCACTGCGTTCACCGCCACGATGGCCGCGACGCGGTGGCCCAGCGGCGTCACGGTGCTGGCCGAGCCCAGGCCGCCTTTCACGGTGGCCGTGGTGGCCCCGGTGCCGGCGCCGACCGAGCCGAGCGCGAAGCCGCCCGCCGCGGCGGCGCGCGCGGCCTGGTAGCCGAGGTCCCGGTACGGGCTGAAGCGGCCCCAGTCCTTGTCGCCGCCATTCAGCAGGTCGAAGAGGATGGCCTGGGGCGCCAGGGGGATATTGATGCCGGCGAAGGCGATGCCGCGCCCGTCCTCCCGCAGCGCGGCCTGCACTCCGCCCGCTGCGTCCAGCCCGAAGGTGGAGCCGCCGGAGAGCACGATGGCATCCACCCGCTCCACCGTCATCTCGGTGCGCAGCAGGTCGGTGTCGCGCGTGCCGGGAGCGCCGCCGCCGATCTGCACAGACGCCACGGCGGGCTGGTCGAAGATCACGGCGGTGACGCCGGAGCCCAACGAGAGGTCGGTGGCATGGCCGACACGCAGGCCAGGGATATCAGTCAAGAGGTTCAGCGTCTCACTCATGGCATCTATGATGCGCTCCCCAAAGGGTATCGGCCAAGGTTTTCCGCTCCGCGAAACCGGCCTATGGGTGCGGCCGATCCGACGGAGGCCCTCATGCCCGTTTCACGCCGCCTGCTGCTCGCCGCCCCCGCTCTCCTGGCGGCGCCACGCCTTGCCCGGGCGCAGAAGGCCAATACCCTGCGCTTCGTGCCACAGTCGGACCTGTCGATCCTCGATCCCGTGCTGACCGCCGCCTATGTCACGCGCAACCACGCCATGATGGTCTTCGACACCCTCTACGGCATGGACGCGCAGTTCCGCATCCAGCCACAGATGGTCGAAGGGCAGCGGGTGGAGGAGGATGGGCGGCGCTGGACCCTGATGCTGCGCCCTGACCTGCGCTGGCATGACGGCACCCCTGTCCTGGCACGGGACTGCGTGGCCAGCATCCGCCGCTGGGCGGTGCGGGATGGGCTGGGGCAGACCCTGATGGCGGCGACGGAGGAGCTTTCCGCCCCCGATGACCGCAGCATCGTCTTCCGCCTGAAGCATCCCTTCCCGCTGCTGTCCTACGCCCTCGGCAAGCCGGGCTCGCCGGTCTGCGTGATGATGCCGGAGCGGCTGGCGCAGACCGATCCTTTCAAACCCGTGGCGGAGATGATCGGCTCCGGCCCCTTCCGCTACAATGCGGCCGAGAGGCTGGCCGGGGCGCGCGTGGTCTATGACCGCAACCCCGGCTATGTGCCGCGCGGGGGCGTGTCCAGCTTCACCGCCGGCGGCAAGGTGGCGCATTTCGATCGGGTGGAGTGGCTCGTGCTGCCCGACCCTTCCACCGCCGCCTCAGCGCTGCGGGCCGGCGAGGTGGATTGGTGGGAGGCGCCAGGCTTCGACCTGCTGCCCATGCTGCGCCGGGGCGGCGAGGTGAAGGTTACCTTGCCGGACCCCACAGGCTTCATCGGCACCATGCGGATGAACCACCTGCAGCCACCCTTCAACAACCCGGCGCTGCGCCGGGCCGTGCTGCCGGCGTTGACGCAGTCGGATTTCATGTCGGCGGTGGCCGGCAATGCTCCGGGCGGCTGGCGCGACGGCGTCGGTTTCTTCTGCCCCGGCACGCCCATGGCCAGCGACGCCGGCATGGCGGCCCTGACCGGCCCACGGGATATCGAGGCCGCGCGCCGGGCGGTGGAAGCCTCCGGCTATGCAGGGGAGCCGGCGGTGGTGCTGGCGCCGACCGACTTCCCCAACCTCAAGGCCCTGGCCGATGTGGGCGCCGACCTTCTCTCGCGCATCGGCATCAAGGTCGATTACCAGGCCATGGACTGGGGCTCGGCCATCCAGCGGATCGGCAAGACGGAGCCGGTGGAGCAGGGGGGATGGAGCGTCTACCACACCTTCTGGTCCGGTCTGGACCAGTTGAACCCGGCGGTGAATGCCTCGCTGCGCGCCAATGGCCGCGCGGCCGGGCGCGGCTGGCCAGACAGCCCGGCGCTGGAAGCGATGCGCGAAAGCTGGCTGGCGGCCGGCAGCGAGGCCGAGCAGGTGGCCATCGCCGCCGGGATGCAGCGGCAGGCCTTCGAGGACCTGCCCTATGTTCCCCTCGGCCAGCTGCTGCAGCCGACGGCCTTCCGCCGGGACATCCAGGACATCCCGACGGGCTTCGCCGCCTTCTGGAGCGTGCGGCGGGGCTGAGGGCTTATTCCGTGCGGATGCCGCCCGCACGGATCACCTTGGACCAGCGGTCATATTCGGACTGCAGGAAGGTGCTGAATTCGGCGCGCGTGCCGCCGATGACGCGGCCGGCCTGGACTTCCTCCACGGCCTTCCGCACTTCCGGCACCGCCGCGACCTTGTTGAAGACCTCGTTGATGCGGTCCGCCAGCGCGGGGTTCATGGCGGGCGGGGCGACGACACCGTACCACACCGCCGCCTCGAAGCCCGGAATGGCGTCGCGCGCCGAGGGCACGCCGGGAAGCTGGTCGGTCGTGTCGCCGCCCATGGCCACGGGACGCACCTGGCCGCCCTTGATCATCGGGAAGGCGGAGGCGAGGCTGGGGAAGGAGAACTGCGCGTCGCCGCGCATCACCGCCGTCACCGCCTCGGAACCGCTGCGGTAGGGCACGTGGACCATGGTCGTCTTGGTCTGCTGCTCCATCAGCGCCATGGCGAGGTGGCTGATATTGCCGACACCGGCGGAGGAATAGACGAAGCCCTCGGGCTTCGCGCGCGCCGCGGCGATGATCTCGGCCAGCGTCTTCTCCTTCACGGAGGGATGCGCGATCATCACGGCATGCAGGACGGCGCCCTGCATGATCGGCGTGAAGCCGGTCAGCGGCTCGTAGGAGAGCTTAGGATTCAGCTCCTTGCCGACGACATTGGCGCCGATATCGGCCATCATCAGCGTGTAGCCATCAGCCGGCTGGGTGTTCGTATAGGAACCCGCCACCATGCCGCCCGCACCCGAGCGGTTCTCCACCACCAGCGTCTGGCCGTTGGCGAATTCGGAGAAGCGCTGCGCGAAGAGGCGGGCCAGCGTGTCCACGGCGCCGCCGGCGCCAAAGGGCACGACCATCTTCACGGGGCGGTCGGGCCAGGACGCGGCCGGCGACTGGGCCAGGGCGGGAGTCGCGAGCAGCCCGGCCGCGAGCCCGCCGAAAGCCCGGCGGGTGATCTTCGTTATCGTTGTCACTGGAATTTCCTCGCTATAGTCAGGGAAGAGTCAGAAGGCCTCTTCGTAAAGGCGAAGCGCATCCGCCTCTGTCAGTTCCACGGGATTGTTGATCAGCAGGCGTTGCTGCTGCATGGCATCGGCCGCCAGCTGGGGCAGGCTGTCGCGCGTCACCTGCAGCTCATGCAGGCGCTTCGGCATCTCGCAGCCCGCCACCAGCCGCTCGACGGCGGCGAGGAAGGCCTCGGCCGAATGGCCCTCGGCACCCACGGAGGGGGCCAGCTCGGCATAGAGCGGCGCGGCGGCGCTGAGGTTGAAGCGCAGCACCGGCAGCAGCATCAGCGCGTTGGAGAGCCCGTGCGGCACGTGGTAGCGGCCGCCCAGCGGATAGGCGAGGGCATGCACGGCCGCGACCGGCGCATTGGCGAAGGCCATGCCCGCAAGGCAGGAGCCCAGCAGCATCGCGCCGCGCGCCGCCTTGTCCTGCCCATCCTTCAGCACCACCGGAAGGTTGGCCGAGAGCAGCGCGAGCGCCTGCTTGGCCAGCACGTCGGAGAGCGGATTCTTCAGGCGCCTGCTGGTGAAGGCCTCGATGGCATGCACCATGGCGTCGATGCCGGTCGCCGCCGTGACGGCCGGCGGCAGGCCCAGCGTCAGGTTCGGGTCCAGCAGCGCCACGTCCGGCAGCAGGCGGCGGGAGACGACGCCCTTCTTTTCCTCGGTCGGCGTGGTGACGATGGAGATCGGCGTCACCTCGGACCCCGTGCCGGCGGTCGTCGGCGCCAGGATCAGCGGCAGGCGCGGCCCCTGCGCGAGGTCGACGCCATAGATCGTCGCCAGCTCGCAGGGGGAGCGAAGCAGGTAGGCTACCAGCTTCGCGGTATCCATGGCGCTGCCGCCGCCGATGGCGAAGACGCCATCGACGCCGGCCGCGCCGAGCTTCTCCACCGCGGCCAGCACGATCCGCTCCGGCGGGTCCGCCTGCACCTCGTCATAGACGGTGACGGCGATGCCGGCGGCACGCAGGCGCGCCTCCACGGGCGCCACGAGGCCGGCACGGACCAGCCCCGCATCGGTGACCAGCGCGACATGCCGGACACCGAATTCCGCGAACATCGCGGGCAGGTCATCCAGGGCACCGTCGCGCAGCACGATCCGCGGGGTGGTGGAGAAGCTCATCGACAGCATGATGGATTACTCGGCGGCCTGCTTGGGCTCGTCGCGGGCCCAGCGCTTGTCGAAGTCCCAGACCTCCGGGAAGCCCATCAGCTCGTTCATCTTGGCGAAGTCGTAGATGACGCCCTTGTCGAGGCTGTTGGTGTCGCCTTCCTTCAGCAGATGCGCGTAGGAACGCTCCAGCGCCGCCGCGACCGTCAGGAAGCCGATGGCCGGATAGATGGCGATGTTGAAGCCGAAGGAGGCCAGCTTCTCGGCGGAGAGGATCGGCGTGCGGCCGCCGCCATCGACGTTATTGGCCAGCAGCGGCGCGTCGATCTCCTGGCCGATGCGCTTCATCTCGTCCTCGGATTCCGGGCTCTCGATGAAGACGATGTCGGCGCCGGCCTTCTGGTAGAGCTTGCCGCGGCGGATCGCCTCGTCCAGGCCCAGGCTGGTACGGGCATCGGTGCGGGCGATGATCAGGAAGTCATCGCTCTTGCGCGCCTCGGCGGCCACCTCGATCTTCAGCGCCATCTCCTCGGCGGGGATGACGCGGCGGCCCGGGGTATGGCCGCACTTCTTCGGCACTTCCTGGTCCTCGAGCTGGATGGCGGTGACGCCCGCCGCCTCATAGCCCATGACGGTGTGGCGCACGTTCAGCAGCCCGCCATAGCCGGTATCGGCATCGCAGATCACCGGCGTCTTGCAGCCCTGGGCGAAGCGGCCCATGCGCGCGACCATGTCCGTATAGGTGGCGATGCCGGCATCCGGCACGCCCAGATAGGAGGCGACGGTGCCGTAGCCCGTGGCATAGAGCGCGTTGAAGCCCATACGGTCGGCCATGCGCGCGGAAATCATGTCGAAGATGCCGGGGGCGACGATGAACTTCTTCGCCGCGATGGCGGCCTTCAGGCTGGGATCGGCCATGGATCGTGTCTCCTCTAGAGAAATTGGTTGTTCAGGCGGCGGCCAGGGCTTGGCGCACGCGCGATACCAGTCCGCCGGCGGCGAGGATGGCGCGCACCTCGTCGCCCAGCGGCGCGGCCTGCCAGCTCTCGCCGCCCTGCGTCACGGCCATGCGGTCGAGGTCGACTCCGGCCTCCTCGCCCTCGCGCAGCGCCTGGGCGGCGTCGGGGCAGAGGATGACGGGCAGGCCGAGATTGACGGCATTGCGGAAGAAGATGCGCGCGGCGCTGACCGCGACGATGGCCGAGACGCCCGCTGCCTTCAGCGCGATCACCGCATGCTCACGCGAGGAGCCGCAACCGAAGTTCCGGCCGACGGCCAGGATGTCGCCGGGGCGGACCCGCTTGATGAAGCCGGGGTCGAGGCCCTCCATGCAGTGGCGGCCCAGTTCCTCCGGCTTGCGGAGGGACAGGTAGCGGCCGGGCAGGATGACATCGGTGTTCACCTCGTCCCCGAAACGGTGGACGCGGCCCTGAAAGACCAAGCTCATGCGGCCTTCTCCAGCATGCGGGCGACCTCGTCCGGCGGGACGATCTCCCCGGTCACGGCGGCGGCGGCGGCGACCCAGGCATTGGACAGGAAGACCTGGGAGTCCGGGTGCCCCATGCGGCCGCGGTAGTTGCGGTTGGTGGTGGCGATAGCCGTCTCGCCCGCCGCCAGGATGCCCATATGGCCACCGAAGCAGGCGCCGCAGGTGGGAGTGGAGATGGCGGCACCGGCCTCGGCGATGATGTCCAGCAGGCCCTCGGCCAGGGCCTGACGCCAGATCTTCTGCGTCGCCGGCACCACCACCATGCGCACGCCCTGGGCGACCTGACGCCCGCGCAGGATCTCGGCCACCTGACGCAGGTCCGTCATGGTGCCGTTGGAGCAGTTGCCGACGTAAACCTGATCGACCTTCTGGCCGCGCAGCGCCTCTACCGGCACGCCCGAGGCCGGGGAGGGCGGCTTGGCCACCATCGGCGTCAGGCTCGAGAGGTCGATCTCGATCCTCTGGCGGTATTCAGCATCGGCATCCGGCATCACCGCCGGGGCGGCCGGCACGCCGCGCTTCACCATATCGGCGGTGGACAGCGCGTCACCTTCGAAGACGCACATATCTGCGCCGCCCTCGACCGCCATGTTGGCGACGGCCATGCGTTCGTCGATGCCCAGCGCGGCCACGCCCGGCCCGCCGAATTCCAGCGAGGCATCCGCCGCGCCATCCGAGCCGATGCGGCGGATCAGCTCCAGGATCACGTCCTTGCCCGTGACGAAGGGGCCGGGCCTGCCGGTCAATTCGACCCGGATGCTATCGGGAATCCGCATCCAGAGCCGGCCCAGGGCCAGCGCGCCCGCGAGGTCGGTGGAACCGAAGCCGATGCCCAGCGCGTTGAAGGCGCCGGCGGTGCAGGTGTGGCTGTCGGCGCCAAAGACGATGGTGCCGTGGCCGACCATGCCGAGTTCCGCCAGCAGCGTATGCTCGATGCCGCCGCGGCCGGGCTCGTAGTAATGCGGAATGCCATGCTTGCGGGCGAAGTCGCGCGTCATGGCGATGGCGCCCGCCGCGGTCACGTCGGGCGCCGGCGCGAAGTGATCGGCCACCAGCACGATGCGCTGCGGGTCGAAGGGGCGGGCGGCGCCCATGGCATCGAACTGCTCGAAGGCCAGCGGGCCGGAGACATCGTTCAACAGGACGACATCCGGCCGGATGGTGGCGATGGCGCCGGGGTAGATCGCCTCCGGCCCTTCCACCGCATGCGCGGCCAGGATTTTCTGTGTGATGGTGCCGTGCTTCATGCCGACACCCTGCAGGGACCGCTGGCCGCTGGCCGCATGGCGCCTTCCTCCCGAATCTGCTTTGCCTGGCCTTTGCCAAGCCTTATGCAATCGATAGCATAATCCGGTGCGCCGTAAAGGGGGGTTCACGGAAACTCTCCTTGAGCAGGCTTGGGCCAGCGATTGCATGAGCCCCGGCGCTCTGCTACCGGCGCAGTCATGGAGGACCCGCAGCATCCGGCCAGGGCGACCGTGGCCAGCCTGGCCCGCCGTGCCGGCGTGGCAGCCTCCACTGTTTCCAGGGCGCTGCGGGACGACCCGCGAATCTCGCCCCAGGTCCGTGCCAGGATCGCCGCACTGGCGGCGGAGGCCGGCTATACCCCAAATGCCCTGGCACGCACGCTGGTCAGCGGCCGCAGCGGGTTAATCGGCCTGGTGCTGGGGCCGATCGAGAATCCCTTCTATACCGAGCTGATGCAGCAGGCCGTGGTACAGGCGGCGGCGCGTGGCTACCGGCTGCTGCTGCTGCATGTCGGCTCCGGCCCCATCGACGACGCGACCGCCGCGGCGCTGCTGCAATACCGGGTCGATGGCTGCCTGATCACCTCGGCCGAGCTATCCTCACGCGCCGCTTCCGTCTGTGCCGCCAATGGCGTGCCGGTCGTGATGATCAACCGCGTGGCGCGGGAACATGCCAGCGCTGTCTCCTGTGACAACCTCGCGGCGGGGGAAACCCTGGCCGATCTGTTGCTGGCTGCCGGCCACCGCCGCATGGCGGTGATCGCCGGCAATCCCGGCACCTCCACCAATATCGAGCGTGCCGACGGCTTCATCCGCCGCGTGACCGCGGCGGGGCTGCCGGCGCCAGCCGTGCTGCCGGGTGGTGGGGACCACGCCGCCGGCTATGCCGCCGGCCAGGCCGTCGCCGCCCTGCCGCGGGCGGAGCGGCCGGATGCCCTCTTCGGCGTCAGCGACATCCTGGCCATGGGGGCCATGGACGCGCTGCGGGAGGCCGGGCTCTCGGTGCCCGGGGATATTTCCGTGGTCGGCGCCGATGGCATCGCCGCCGCCGGGCGGCCGCCCTATCGCCTGACCAGCTATGCCCAGCCGTTGGAAGCCATGGTCTCCCGCGGGCTGGACCTGCTGCTGGCGCGCATTGGCGGCGCCAGAATGCCGGATGAGCGGGTGCTGCTGCGCGGCCAGCTGATCCGCCGCGCCTCCGCCCGGCTGCCGCTCGAGGCCGCGCTCACCTGACCGGCTGATCCGCCGTGTCGACCCGCACCACCACCGACAGCCCTGGACGCAGCCGTTCCGCCAGGGGCTGGCCCTCATCCACCGTGATACGCACCGGCAGCCGCTGCGCCACCTTGGTGAAGTTGCCTGTCGCATTGTCAGCGCGGATGATGCTGAACTCCGAACCCGTGGCGGGGGAGAAGCGCTCGATCCGCCCCGTCAGCTCGACGCCGCCCAGGGCATCGACGCTGAAATGCACAGGCTGGCCCGGGCGCATGCCCGCGACCTGTGTTTCCTTGTAGTTCGCCACCACCCAGCGATGCGGCGGGACGATGGTGGTGAGCTGCGTGCCTGCCTGCACATACTGGCCGAGACGCGCGCCCACCTCGCCCAGCCTCCCATCCTCCGGCGCGCGGATGCTGGTATTCTGCAGGTCGATCTCCGCCAGCTTCACCGTGGCCTCGGCATTGTGCACGGCGGCCTCCAGCGCCGGGCGGGTGGCGAGGGTCTCAGCCAGGTTCTGCTCGGCCACCGTGACGGCGGCATGGGCCTGGGCCAGACCCGCCTGGGCCTGGTGCAGCGCCGCCTCGATACTGACCAGCGTGGCGCGGGACTGGATATTGGAAGCGACCAGCGGCGCGATGCGCTGGTAATCCGCCTGGGCCTTGGCCAGCACGGCCTCGGCACCGCGCAGCTGTGCCTTGGCGACCTCGATGCTCGCCTCCCGCGTCTCCCGCGTGAGATCCAGATTGGCCAGGTTGCTCTGCGCCGTGGCCAGGGAGGCCCGCGCCTGCTCCAGCCGCTGGCGGTAGATGCGGTCGTCGATCTGCACCAGCAGCGTGCCGGCCTTCACGTCCATGTAGTCCTGGACCGGAATCTCGGTGATGTAGCCGGTCACCTGCGGGCTGATGGTAGTGACGAGCCCGCGCACATAGGCATTGTCCGTGACCTGCACCGTGGAGGTGAAGGGCGGCAGGTGCCAGGCATGCAGCACCAGCAGCACGCCCGTGAGGCCGATGGCGGCAACCGGGATCGTGGCGCGGTTCTTGAGGAAGCTGGGGAGGGGCATCGTTGTCCTGATGGATCTGCTGCGGCCGGCTCAGGCGGCCTGGGTCTCGCGGCCGCGCAGCCGCTTGAAGAGCATGTGCGCCAGCAAAAGCACGATGGCGGCCATGGCCATGACGGACACGGTCAGGAAGACATCGTTATAGGCCAGCACATAGGATTCCCGGCTGGCGACCTGCGCCAGCATCGCATTGCCTTCGGCGCCGCGCAGCGCCGGGTCGCCCAGCGTGCCGGCATGGACGCCGCTGTACTGCTGGATGCGGGACGCCACGGCCGGGTTCTGCAGCGTCAGCGACTGCACGATCTCGCTGGAATGGAACTTCTCGCGATAGACCAGCAGCGTGCCGAGCCCCGCCGAGCCGAGCAGGCCGCCGAAATTCTGCGAGACGAGGAACACCGCCAGGAAGCTCGGCAGATACTGCATGCCGGTGCGGATGAGATAGGTGAAGCTCCAGGAGGTGGCGGCCGGCAGGAAGATGGCGGCGCCGAAGCCCATCATCGCCTGGGAGAGATAAAGATCCTGCGGCCGCGTCAGGCTGGTGGACTGGCTGTCCATCCAGGCGCCGGCGGCGATCAGCAGCAGGGCGACGAGGTGGATGCCCTCCGCCCGATGCGGCTTGTTGATGCAGGCAACGGCAAGAGAGCCTGCCAGCGTCGCCGCCGTGATCACCCAGAAAAGCCCGGTCATGTGGTCGTTGAGCAGGCCGAGATTCTGGAAGAAGCCGACCATGCCCGTGCTCTGCTCCGCCATCACGCAGCGGAGGATCAGCATCGAGCCGCCGAAGGCGATCATGTTCAGCGACGAGAGGAAATGCAGATGCAGCAGCGGCTGCGCGCGGTTCATCTCGATCAGCAGCACCAGCGTCAGCGCGCCAATACCACCGGCCAGGGTCACGCCCAGCCAGGGCGCTTCCAGCCACCAGTAATAGCGGCCCAGGGTGAGGGCGACCGAGAGCAGACCGCAGCCGAGTGCCAGCAGCGGCAGGGAAAGGATATCGACCCTGTCGAAGACCTTGGCGCGGGGCGGCGGCGTGATCGGCAGAAGATAGATCACGGCGAAGCTGAGCATGGCCAGTCCCAGCTCCAGCACGTTCAGCCCGTGCCAGAGGTCGAGCTGCAGCAGATCGGGCGAGATGACCCGCGCCAGCGGCATCGACAGCTGCGTTCCCATCAGGCCGAGCGCGAGGCCGGAGGACAGCTTTTGTGACGGGGGCAGGGGCTCCAGCATGTAGAGGAAGGCCAGTGTACCCAGCGGCGCCGTGGCGAAGCCGGCTACCCCGCGCAGCACCACCGCCGCGTTCAGGTCATCCGTGAAGAGATGCAGCAGGGAGACCAGAACGAAGAAGCCCAGCCCCAGCTCAGCGAAGATGCGGATGCCGTATTGCGTGCGGAACTTCCACAGCAGCAGCGTGGCCGTTGCATTGGTGGCGGAGAAGGCGGCCGATAGCCACAGCACCTCGTTGGTCGTGGCGCCGAACTGCGCCTGCGCCGCCAGAAGATTGGCGGTGAACAGGTTGCTGCTGAGGCCAGAGGTCAGGCCAAAGAGCAGGGAGGCCAGGAAGTAGACGAAGATGCGCGGCAGCGAGGCGGGGAGCGGGGCCGGCGGGTCTGCCGCGCCGCTCATCGGCCGGCCTCCCCGGCGAGGGCATCCAGATTGGCGCTGATGGCGCGCAGCACCTTCAGCGCCGTCGCCAGCTCGGCCTCGTCGATACCCGCCAGCACGCGCGCGCGCAGCCCCTCGGAGATACCGGTCACCTCGGCCGCCACGGGGGCAGCAGCGGCGGTCAGCGCGACGCGCTTGGCACGGCGGTCCCCGGCTTCCGGCAGGCGGGCGACGAGACCCTGCCTCTCCAGGCCATCGAGCAGCCGCACCAGGGTCGGGTTCTCGATCGAAAGCTGCGCGGCCAATTCCCTCTGCGGCATCCCGTCGCGCTCATGCGCCAGCAGCGCCAGCACACGGGCGCGGGCCAGGGTCTGGCCGGAGGCCCGCAACTCCGCATCGAAGCAGCCGCGCCAGCGAAAGAAGACGCGCCGCAACTCAGCCCCGAAAGCTTCATGCACGGACAAAGTCGTGATCCATCGATAAAATGTTAGCTTGCTAATTAAATCGATGAGGACATGACTACAAGCGATGCAGCCTTGCCCCGACGGGATTGCTGATCTGTGCTGTGCGCGGCACGAAGAGGTGAAGCGGATGACATTCCTGCAAGCCGGGTTTAATTCTGGTTCCCTGACTCAGTTGGCGGAGGCCGTCTTGCATCCCTTCCAGAATTATTGCCGAGACGAACTCGCCCGCATGAAGGCCGAGGGGCGCTATCGCAGCTTCGCGGCCCTCTACAAATCCCGCAGCGACTTTCCGCGCTATACTGACGCCGAGGGGCGGGAGATTATCGTCTGGTCCTCCAATGACTATCTCGGACTTGGCGGTTCCGACATTCTGGCCGATGCGGCGATCCGTGCGGTGGAGATGCATGGCGTCGGCTCCGGCGGCACGCGCAACATCTCTGGCAATACGCCGCTGCATGAGGCGCTGGAGCGGGAGCTCGCCACGCTGCACCAGAAGGACGCGGCACTGGTCTTCACCTCCGGCTACGTGGCCAATCAGGCGGCGCTGGGCACCATCCTCGCCAGCATGGGCGGTAACTGGCAGGTCTTCTCGGACGAGAAGAACCACAACTCCATGATCGCCGGCATGAAGAATGCCCGGCACAAGAGCATCTTCCGCCATAATGACGTGGCGCATCTGGAGGAGCTGCTGGCGGCCGCCGACCCGGCGGTGAACAAGCTGGTGGCCTTCGAGTCCGTCTATTCCATGGATGGCGATATCGGCCCGCTGGCCGAGCTGGCGGCACTCTGCCGGAAATACGGCGCCTTGAGCTATCTGGACGAGGTGCATGCCGTCGGGATGTATGGCCCGACCGGTGCCGGCGTGGCCGAGCGCGACGGCATTCTGGACCAGATCGACATCGTCCAGGGCACGCTGGCCAAGGCCTTTGGCTGCCATGGCGGCTACGTGGCGGCAGGGGCGGAGATCGTGGACTACCTGCGCTCGGCTGCGGCCGGCTTCATCTTCACCACGTCCCTGCCGCCGGCCCTGGCCGCCGCGGCCCTGGCCAGCGTGCGGTACGTGAAGGGCGCAAAGGCGCTGCGGGCGCGCCATGCCGAGCGCGCCGCCCGGCTGAAGGCCGCCTTCCGCGCCGTGGGCGTCGAGCCCATGCCTTCGGTCAGCCATATAGTGCCGGTGCCGGTGGGCGATGCCGCGCTGTGCCGCCGCGTCAGCCAGATGCTGCTGGAAGATCACGGGCTCTATGTGACGCCCATCAACTACCCGACGGTGCCGCGCGGGACCGAGCGGCTGCGCTTCACGGCCACGCCGCGCCATGGCGATGCCGAGATCGAGCAGGCAGCCCAGGCCCTGGCGGATGTGCTGCGCCGGGTGGGGCTGCTGCGGGCGGACGCCGCCTGAGGCAGCCACGGGTCCGGAAAGCCCCGGGCCGCGCCAAGCGGTCCCGGGGCCGGTATCTACGCCGCCAGGGCAGGGCTGCCGCGCCGGCGCGACCAGACCAGCGCCAGCAGGGCCGGGGCCAGCAGCAGCAGGGCGGAGGGCTCAGGCACCGGGACCGCCAGCTGGTCATGTGCGATCCGCTGCAGGGCAAGGGCCTGTTCCGGGGTAATGCCCAGATCGGCGGCCACATATTCCTCCAGGCCCAGGCTGAGCGGGTCCAGCCCTGTGATGCTGCCGAAGACCATCAAGGCTTCCAGGTAATAGCCGAAGACGCTGGCGTGATAATTGTCCGGCGCCCAGAGGCTTACCTGGCCGGGCGCGATGCCGTCATAGGGATTGGGGTCGGCGAAGCCGGTCTCCATCGCCCTGTTCCATGCCCCACCCACGGTGATGACACGGTCGATCTCCGGCGAATTCGCCTTGGCGGCCTCGTAGCCGGCCTGGACATCCTGATACATGGCGCTGATCGGCTGGCCATACCAGGCGCCGGTGGGGCGGTAAGTCTGGTCGGCGCGGGACCAGGTAGCCATCAGGCTGATATCGACATCCGGGTTCCGCGCTGTCAGCAGATCCGCGAACAGCGCGGAATATTCGATCAGCTTGGCCGGGTTGCCGGGGTCCGTCACGTCCAGGGTGCTGTAGCTTTGCAGCACCACATGGTCCCAGGGTTGGTCGATCAGACTGCGCCGGTTGTTCCAGTGGAAATCCAGGCCTGAACCACCCTGGGTCTCCAGGCTGACATCGTAGTCCAGGCCGGCCTGCAGCGTGAAAGCCTTGAAGAGAGCGGGGACACCGCCGATGCCCGTGCCGTTGAGGTCAGTGACCGTACCGGGCCGGTAGGCCTGCACCGTCGGCGGCGCTGCGCCGGCTGGGTCGCCATAGGTGAAGCTGTTGCCAACGAAGAGGATGCTGGCGGCCGAGGCTGCCGTGCATTGCAGCGCGAAGGCGAAAACCGACACCACCAGGATGCCGGCCCGCCGGCCTGTCGAAGAGGGGAAGTTCACTGTTTCCTCCATTGCTTGACCCAAAGCCCAGGACGCGCTGGCTTCGGGCGAAGCAAGCCAAGCAAAGGGCATACCGGAGAAGGAAATCTTTCTTTTTCAGGAGTTCAGGAACGTTTTTCGATATCGCTGTTACTGATATGTAAAGAACTGCAACAACTATCCAGCCTTAAGCGCATAAGATATGTTATGTAATATAAGAGGCGCGAAGCATATGTCTTGAAACCCGCTCTCATTGATGCGTATCAATACGCATCTACATGGAGGCGCCGATGCCTTACGATGCGAACGCGCCCAAGCGGCGCGTCAACATGACCCTCAATGTCGATCTCGTGGATCAGGCCCGCGTGCTGACCGACAATCTCTCCGATACGGTCGAGCACCTGCTCGCGCAGTTCGTAGCCGAGGCCGGAGCAGCCCAGCGCGAGAAAGAGCGGCGGATCGACCAGCATATCGAGGCCAGCAACCTGTTCGTCGCCCGGCACGGCACGCTCGCCGACGAATTCTCCACCCTCTGATGCCACAACAGTTCGGGGTCTTCCGGAACCCCGGCCGGAACAAGGCCGTGATCCCCTATGTATTGGTGGTCCAGTCCAACCGCTTCCGGCACTCCGGCCGGCGTGTCGTGGTCCCCCTCATCTCCGCCAGGAGCTTCGCCCCACCGGAGAGCGACATCGGGCCACGCTTCATCATCGGTGGCGAGGGTGTGGTACTGGATCCTCTCCAGGTCACGAATGTTCCGGCCGCCGTCCTGGGCGACCCGGTGGCTTCCCTGGAGCAAGAGGAGGAGCGTATCGTCCGGGCGCTGGACGTCATGATGAGCACGGCATGGCGTTGATCCCGCGGCGCACCGTCGTGGCGGGCCGGCCACGGAAAGCGCTCAGCCGCCGGGGCGGCCGACCAGCGCGATAACGGCATCCACGATCTCCGACACCCGGAACGGCTTGTCGAAGACGGCGGCGAAGAGATGCGCGTTCTGCCGCGCGATATCGGCTTGCGCGCCACTCATCAGGATGATCGGCGGCGGGTCGCCATCCGTCCGCTCCTGTATCGCCTGGGCGAATTCCAGGCCGTTCATTACAGGCATCATGAAATCCGTGATGACCAGCGCGGGCCTGTCCCGCTGGAAGACATCCAGCCCCTTCCGCCCGTTGCTGGCGCGGACGGCCATGAACCCTTCATCCTCCAGTGCGAAGGACAGCACATCTGCGATCAGGAATTCGTCATCGACCACCAGGATCGTCGTCATGTGCCGGCCTGCCCCACTGAACGCTTGCGCGGTCAGTTCCCCGGTCCGGAGTTGAGCGTTCCCGTCGTGATCGTGCTCATGCTCTCGAAGGCCCGGGACAGCCGGATGCCGTGATCCGTGATCACGAGCTCGCGGAGCGAAGGCTCGAAGCCGCTGTCCCTGACCTTGATGACCGAGAAGACCCGGCGGAGTTCCGAGCGCACCTCGACGAGCCGCACCAGCAACAGGTTGTCGAAGATGCTGGAAAGCTCCATGGCTGGCGCATGGGCATTGGCATCGAACATGTCACGGATTTCCCAGCTCGCCGTGACGGAGGTCCCCATCGCGCGCAACTCGTTGATGAGAGCTGCGAAGAATTCCAGCCGCCGGCTCTGGTCGAGAACGGTGCGTGCGATGGCGCCCAGGCTGTCGATCATGACCCGCCGGTAGCCGCCCTGGCGCACCGCATCCAGCAGGCGGTAGCCCAGTTCATCCATCAGATGCTCCGCCGCCGGCTGCCACATCAGGCGGACGGCACCGGATTCCATCTTCTGCCGCAGGTCGAGCCCCATCCGCTCGGCCTTGCGCTGCAGGCGCCCGGCCGTCTCGTAGAAGCCGAAGATCAGCCCCGGCTCCTGCATCGTGCATTGCGTGATGAAGTTCAGCCCCAGGCTGGTCTTGGCGGTCCCGGACGGACCGATCACCAGGGTCGCGGAATTGCGCTGCAGCCCCCCGCCGGTCATCTTGTCCAGGTCCTGGACGCCGCTGCTCACCCGCTCGTCGCCCGGCTCCGGATCATCAGAGTTCGGCCTGCTGCCCAGCACGGCTTCCAGCCGCGGATGCACGACAATGCCATCCGGCGTGATCCTGAAATTATGCAGCCCCCCGATCGCGCCGCTGCCGCGCGTTTTCCGCAGATGCAGCCGGCGGATGGAGCGAACCCCCACCAGATCCTCGCCCAGCTCGATGACGCCATCGACCATCGTGTGCTCGGGGCTCGAGTCGTCCATCCGGGCGCTGGTCAGCAGCAGCACGGTGCAGCCAGCGAAGGCGGCATGCCCCTGCAGTTCCGCGATGAATTTCTTGGTATCCAATGTGTTGTCGGCGCGGGAGCGCGCATTGAGCACGCCGTCCACCACCAGCACCGAGGCACGCTGCCGCGCGATCTCCCGCCGCAGCAGCTTCACCACCTCGTCCAGCCCCTCGCTCTCGAGGGTATCGAAGGCGCTGACGAACTGGATTTCGTTGCCGATCCTCTCCCGCGAGAAGAAGCTCAGGCTGGAGAGGAAGTGGAAGAGCCGCTCATGCGATTCGGACAGCAGCGTCGCGAAGAGCACCCGCCCACCCTGTCGCGCGTGATGGAAGGCGATCTGGTTGGCCAGGATGGTCTTGCCCGAGCCGGGCCGCCCCTGGACGATGTAGGAGGATCCGGCCAGCAGACCACCCTTCAACACGGTGTCCAGGCCCGGGATTCCCGTTTCTAACCTCGCGAGAGTTTCCAAGTCCGTCGCAACCCCAACAAACGGCCGAGGGGCAGCCAGGCGCTGCCCATGATGGCCCTGCCCTTCTCTGCACTCTTATGGGCGTGGGGTCAAAGGCCTCCGGGGCCCCGGGCCTGCTTCCCCTGGCGGCGGGTCGCCTGCAGGCCGGCATTCCGCTGCGCCTGGTTGGAAAGGACGTGGCGGATCTTCCGGGCCAGCGCCTGCTGGGAATAAGGCTTGCTCAGTAGCTCCACCCCCTCATCCAGCCGGCCGCCACGGGCGATGCCATTCTCGGCATAGCCGGAGGTGAAGAGCACGCCCATCCGCGGCTGCAGTTCCCGCGCCCGGCGCACCAGTTCGGTGCTCCGCATCGGGCCGGGCATGACGACATCGGTGAAGAGCAGGTCGAGCCTGATGCCACTCTCGATGATAGCCAGGGCACCCTGGGCATCATTGGCGCGCAGCACGGTGTAGCCCAGGCAGGAGAGCATATCGACCACGACCTCTCGCACCGCCTCGTCATCCTCCACGACCAGTATCGTCTCACGCCCCCCGGCGACGGTATCCGGCACGGCCTCATCCTCCTCCGCCGGCGCGTCGCAGCGGGGCAGGTAGAGGTGGATGGTGGAACCCCGGCCGGGTTCGCTGATCACCCGCACATGCCCCCCGGACTGGCGGACGAAGCCATAGACCATGGAAAGGCCCAGCCCGGTGCCCTTGCCTTCCGGCTTGGTGGTGAAGAAGGGCTCGAAGATCTTTTCCACCACCTCCGGCGGCATGCCGCAGCCGGTATCCGTCACCGTCAGCATCACGTAGTCGCCGGGCTCGGCGTCCGGATGCTGCCGGGCATAGGACTGGTCGAGCACCGTGTTGCCGAGCCCGATGGTCAGCCGGCCGCTGCCGCCCATCGCGTCCCGCGCGTTGATGGCCAGGTTCAGCAGCGCGTTCTCGACCTGGCTCGGGTCCACCAGCGTGTTCCAGAGGCCGGGGGCGATGATCGTCTCGATATCCACCTGCTCGCCCAGGCTGCGCCGCAGCATGTCGTCCAGCCCCAGCACGAAGCTGCCGATATTGACCACGCGCGGCCGCAGGGGCTGGCGCCGCGCGAAGGCCAGGAGCTGGGACGCCAGCCGGGCGCCACGATCCACCGCGCTGATCGCCTTCTCCAGCCGCGTGGTGGGCTGCCGCCGCTGTTCCAGCTCACGCTCCAGCAACTCCAGGCTGCCGCGGATGACCTGCAACAGATTGTTGAAGTCATGCGCCACGCCGCCGGTCAGGTTGCCCAGCGCCTCCATATTCTGCGCCTGTTGCAACTGCGCCTCGGCGCGCTGCCGCTCCCGCTGCTCGGCCTCCAGCTCCCGCGTGCGTTGCCGCACCCGCGCTTCCAGATCCTGCGCGCTCTGGCGCAGCATGTCGCGTGCCCGGACGGTGTGCTCGATATCCGTGCAGGTGCCGAGCCAGCGGATCACCTCGCCGCTCGTCTCGTCCCGCACCGGCAGGGCGCGGCGCAGGAACCAGCGCCAGGCGCCATCGGCGCGGCGCAGGCGGTATTCGCTCTGGTAGCCCTGCCCCGTCTCGACCGCGCGGCGCCAGTTCGCCTCGGCGGCCGCGCGGTCGTCGGGATGCACGGCGCTCAGCCAGGCGGCGATATCGGTGCCATGCGCCGGCAGCCCGGTGAATTCCTGCCAGCGCTCGTTGAAATAGTCATACCGGCCCTCGGCATCCGCGGTCCAGATCAGCTGCGGCAGCGCGGCCGTCAGCGCCTGAAGCTGCGCCTCGCTCTCCCGCAGCGCGCGGCCGGCGATCTGCTTCTGCTGCTCCAGCCTGACGCGGCCGGTGGTCTCCATGACCACCCCCAGCACGCCCGCCACCCGGTTCCGCCGGTCCCGCACACTGCTGTAATGCAGGTCCAGCCATACCTCCTCAGGCTCGCTTCCCCGGTGCAGCACGAAATGCTGGTCGGTGTAGGAGAGCGTGCCGCCCCCGAGGCACTTGCTGAGTACATTACGGCTGAACTCCGCCCCCTCCGGCCAGGCCTCGGTGACAGGCAGGCCCAGGATTTCCGGATGGCGGTTGCCGGCGAACCGTGCATAGCACTACCTGGGCATTTTGTTTGCGTATGATCTGATGGTGTGCGACGCCTCCTGCTGGAGGCGACGATGATGACGAGCATCCTTGGTGGTGGAGCAGATCTGGATCGCTGGCTAGCGCCGTTCCTGGAGGTTCTGGGGCGCAAGACCCGCCGCACCTGGGCACCGCTCTACCTGCGGGGTCTGCTCGGACCCGGCGAGCGCAAGAGCCTGCAGCCGATGGCCGCCCGGCTTGGCTTGGGCGGCCACGACCAGCTGCAGCACTTCATCGCCAGCCCCGCCTGGGATGATGCGCCGCTGTGGTCGGTGCTGGCGCAGCAGGCCGACAAGCTGGTCGGCGGTCCGCAGGCTTGGCTGGTGATCGATGACACGGCGCTGCCTAAGAAAGGCACGATGTCAGTCGGCGTGCTGCCGCAGTACTGCGGCCAACTCGGCAAGAAGGCCAATTGCCAATCGCTGGTGTCGCTCACCCTGGCACAGGGCGAGGTGCCTGTTCCGGTCGGTCTACGGCTGTTCCTGCCGGAGAAGTGGACCGATGACCCTGCACGCTGTGCCCAGGCAGGCGTGCCGGAGGCGGCGATGGCGCCGCGAACCAAGGCCGAAATCGCACTGGACGAACTCGACCGGCTGAGGGCGGCGGGCGTGCGGTTCGGCACTGTGCTGGCCGATGCGGGCTATGGCGCAAGTGCGGCGTTCCGGCAGGGCCTGGATGCTCGGGATCTGCGCTGGGCGGTGGGCATCCCGCGCAACCAGAAGGTCTACAGCGCCGCCGTGCAGCTGGTGCCGCCGCAGGGACGGGCTCGTAAGCCAGTGCCGAACGAAGAGCCAGCAGAGGCGGAGAGGGTGTTGGCCTCGCAAACCTGGCGCCGCATCGCCTGGCGGCAGGGTACCAAGGGCGCATTGGCGGCCCGGTTCGCCGCGGCGCGCATCCGGGTGGGCGACGGCGCGGTTTGGGGCAACAACCGGCATCTGCCGGGTGATGAAGCCTGGCTGGTCGGCGAATGGCGCTCTAGCGGCGAGCGGAAGTACTATCTGAGCAACCTGTCCGCCGACACACCGCTGCGGGCGCTGGCGGCCACCATCAAAGGACGCTGGATCTGCGAACAGGCGCACCAGCAGCTGAAGCAGGAACTCGGGCTCGGCCACTTCGAGGGACGGTCCTGGACAGGCCTGCACCGACACGCGTTGATGAGCTGCATCGCCTGTGCCTACCTGCAGCACCTCCGCCTCGCCGCGCACCGCCGGACGAGGCGGGGGGAAAATGCGGCCCCCAATGCCGGGCCCGCCACCCTCACCAAGCCTGCCCGCCGTGCGACGCGCCATTCTCGACCGCCTGTTCAGCCATCTCGTCACGCCGATCCGATGTCCGCACTGCCGACGCAGGTTCCTGTCACCTCATCATAAAATGCCCAGGTAGTGATAGGCATCGTTATACAGCAGGATGCCCTGCTCGCCCCAGAGCAGCACCAGCGGCAGCGGGGCTTCCAGCATGAAGCTGAGCGTGGCCCTCAATGTCCCGGGCCAGTTCCGGATCTGGCCGAGCGGCGTGGCAGCCCAGTCGAAGTCCCGGATCAGAGCCGGCATGCCGTCCGCTCCGGCGGGGAAGAAAACCAGATTGTCCGAACATGCGAAGGCTGCACGCATCATCATTCATCCGGTCTCGGGCAGAGGGACGCTGGACAGAAGCTGGGGCGGTGTAACTATTTTCCTGGCGGCTCCTCATAGCAGGATTCGTCAGCCCCATATACGCAAAGTCCAAGCTGCGCGACGATCTGCCGCGCGAAGGCCTCCACCGCGCCGGAATGCGCCTGGCCGGCGCCGGCATAGAGCCCGAGTTCGCTTGTCACGGGGCGGTTGCCATGGCGCAGCGGCACATGCGCCAGCCGCCCGGCCTCCAGCTCCGCCTCAAGTCCCACACGGGTCATGAAGGCCACGCCCAGTCCGCACAGCACCAGCTGCCGCATCAACTCGATCGATCCCGCCTCAACCTGCCCCTGCAGGCTCAGCCCGGCCTGGAACAGCAGCGGTTGCAACTGGTCGCGATTGGCGAAGTTCTCGCGCGGCAGCACCAGCGGCAGGCCGGCGCAGTCGCGCAGCGTGGCGAAGGGTTTTCCGGCCAGCGGCGAATCCCTCCGCACCACCAGGCCCAGTGGCAGGGGCACTGTGCTCAACTGCCGCAGTTCCGGCCGGCGCCGGACCTCGAAGGCCAGACCGAGATGCGCCTCGCCGGTCAGGATGGCGGCGGGGATGGCGGCGCTCTCCAGCAACCGGGCACCGATGCTGATGCGCGGATGCCGCTCATGCAACGCGGCGATGGCGGCGGGTACGATGCGGTGGCAGCACCCTTCCAGCGTCACCAGCTCCACATGGCCGGCCCGCAGCCCCTCCAGTGCGTCGAGGTCGGAACGCACCCGCTCCACATCCCGCAGCACCGTCAGGACGTGGCGGGCCAGCACCTCCCCCGCCGCGGTCAGGCGCAGCCCGCCCGGCAGGCGCTCGAACAGCGGGGAGCCGATCTCAGCCTCCAGCTTCAGGATCTGCCGGTTGACGGCGGAGGAGGCGATGTTCAGTCGCCGCGCCGCCTCCCGGATCGAGCCCGCGCGCCGCACGGCGTCGAAGTAGTGGATGGCGGCGGCATGGATGCGCGGATTGCGCGGCGTCGTGTCCCGGGCCAAGCGGCACCCCTCCTGCTGCCGATCCGGCATCGGCTTGCGCGAAATCTTCTTCTTTCTAGCGCGCCCGGCGCGTCCTAAGCGAATCCCTCAAGTAGAGGACGCCGCATGCCTCACCCTGCCCCCGCGCAGCCGAAACCGGTTTCCCAGCAGGCCGCCCTGGTGCTGGCGCATGATGCCGTGAACGCCGAGTACCGCCACCTCGTGCTGCGGACCGACGCCACGGCGGCGGCGGCACGGCCCGGCCAGTTCTTCCAGCTGCTCTGCCCCGCCCCGCCCGGGGAGGCCCCTTTCCTCCGCCGCCCCATGAGCCTCTACGGCGCCGATGCCGAGGCGGGCACGGTGGAATTCCTCTACAAGGTGACGGGCGCCGGCACGCGCGGCCTGGCCACGCTGCGGGTGGGGGAGCGGCTGGATATCCTGGGTCCGCTGGGCCATGGCTTCATCCTCAATCCGTCCTGGCGCGACATCGTGGTGGTCGGGCGCGGCGTGGGGCTGGCGACGCTCGGGCCGCTGGCACGGATGGCGCGCGGCATGGGCATCGGCGTCACCGCCGTCCTCAGCGCGCGGCGGCCGGAACTGATGCTCTCCGACGAATTGTTCCGGCAGCACGGGGCCTCGGTGCTGGCCGTGCATGACCATGACGGCACCAGCGCGCCCGCGGCGGTGGAGGCCATGCTGCGCGGGCTGATCGCCCAAGGCCGCTGCGATGCCTTCTTCACCTGCGGCTCCGCCCGGCTGCTGCGGCTGCAGCAGGGGCTGGCGCGGGAATTCGGCCTGCCGGGACAGGTCGCGATGGAGCAACAGATGGCCTGCGGCCTCGGGATGTGCTTCTGCTGCGTCAGGGATTTCTCGGTGGACGGGAAGACGGTGCACCGGCGCGTCTGCTGGGACGGCCCCGTCTTCGACATGCTGGAGGCCGTGGCATGACGGACATGTCCGTTCGCATCGGCGATTTGAAGCTGGCCAATCCGGTGATGCCGGCCTCCGGCACCTTCGCCGAGGGGCTGGGGCAGGTGATGGACCTCTCCCGCCTCGGCGCCATCGTCACCAAGACCATCACGCGCGAGCTGCGGGACGGGAATGCACTGCCCCGCGTGGCCGAGGTGCAGGGCGGGATGCTGAACGCCATCGGCATCCCTTCCAAGGGCCTGTCCCATTTCCTGGAGAAGACCCTGCCGCTCTACCGGGAATGGGGACCGCCGCTGGTGGTCAGCATCTCCGCGCCCACGGTGGAGGGCTTCGCCAGCCTCGCCTCCGAGGTCAGCGTGCCAGGCGTCGCGGCCATCGAGGCCAATATCTCCTGCCCGAATATCGAGGAGGATGGCCGCGCCTTCGCCATGCGCGCCGCCTCGACCGAGGCGGTGATCCGGCGGATGCGCGCGGCGACCACCCTGCCCCTCTGGGCCAAGCTCACCCCCAATACCGGCGACATCGCCGAGGTCGCCCTGGCCGCCGAGGCTGCGGGGGCCGATGCGCTGGTGGTGGCCAATACCATCCTCGGCATGTCCATCGACCTCCGCAGCTTCCGCCCCAGCCTGGGCAATGTGATGGGCGGCCTCTCCGGCCCCTGCATCAAGCCCATCGTGCTGCGTCAGGTCTTTCAGTGCGCGCGGGTGGCGCGCATCCCCATCATCGGCTGCGGTGGCGTCTCGACCGCCGAGGACGCGGCGGAATTCATGCTGGCGGGCGCCAGCGCCGTGCAGGTCGGCACCGCCACCTTCCTCAACCCGCAGGCCATGACCGAGGTGATCGAGGGCCTGGACCGCTTCTGCGCCGGCCGGGGCATCGCCCGGGTGGCCGATCTCACCGGCGCCCTGCGCCACGCCGAAGACTCTCGCCTGGAATCCTCCGCAGCATGACCCCCGACCGCGATATGGCCATCCGTCTTTTCGAGCGGCTGCGCGCCGCCGGCCATGACGGTGTCGGCATCACCCGTGAAAGCTATGGCCACGGGGAATCCGTGGCGCTCGACCTCATCGAGGAGGAAGCCCGCGCGCTGGGGCTGGAGACTCACCGGGATGCCGGCGCCAATCTCGTGATGACGATGCCGGGCAGCGATCCCTCCCTCCCGCTGGCCGCCTGTGGCTCGCATCTCGATTCCGTGCCGCAGGGCGGCAATTTCGATGGCGCGGCCGGCGTAATCGCCGGGCTGCTGGCGCTGAAGAGCTTCCAGGCGCAGGGCTTCAGGCCCCGGCGCGGCATTGCCGTCTATGCCCTGCGCGGGGAGGAGAGTGCCTGGTTCGGGCGGGCCTATATGGGCTCCTCCGCCCTCTTCGGCCGGCTTTCCGGGGCGGATCTCACCATGCCGCATGTCGTCACGGGGCGGCCGATGCTGGACTGCATGCGCGATGCGGGCGTGGAGGCCGGGCGCGTGGCGCGGGGGGAGAAGCTGCTGGACCCCGCCTCCCTCGCCTGCTGGCTGGAACTGCATATCGAGCAGGGCCCGGTGCTGGTGGCCCGCAAGATCCCGCTCTCCGTCGTCACGGGCATCCGCGGCAACGTCCGTCACCGCACGGTGGAATGCATCGGCGAGGCCGGGCATTCCGGCGCCGTGCCGCGCTGGCTGCGCCGCGACGCGGTCTTCGCGGTGGCCGAGCTGATCACGCGGCTGGACCGCCACTGGCGCACCCTGCTGGAGCGAGGCCGGGACCTGGTGGTGACCTGCGGCGTCATCGGAACCGACCCCGCCGAGCACGCCCTGGCCCGCATCCCCGGTCTGGTCCGCTTCTCCTTCGAGGCACGCAGCCAGAGCGCCGAGGTGCTGGAAGCCTTCTACGACCTCTTCCTTTCCGAATGCGCCGGCATCGGCGAGGAGCGTGGCGTGCAATTTCGTTTCGACCGCAGGCTGGACACGGCACCCGCGCGGATGGATGAAGCTCTGGCCGAACGGCTGCGTGCCGGGCTGCGCGACATGGGCCTGCCGGATGAGCCGATCCCCTCCGGCGCCGGCCATGACGCGGCGGTCTTCGCCCAGGCGGGCATCCCGAGCGGCATGATCTTCGTGCGGAACGAGCATGGTTCGCACAACCCGAAGGAGGCGATGGAGATGGATGATTTCCTCCTGGGCACGGAACTGATGGCCCGGACCCTGCATGAGGTGGCGGCATGATGGCCGCGCCGCCCGGCCCGGCTGGGCAGACCGGGGCCGAGACCGCCCGCCTGCTGCTCGAGGCCGGCGCCATCCAGGTCAGCCGGGAGCAGCCATTCGTGCTCGCCGCCGGCTGGGCCAGCCCGGTCTATGTCGATTGCCGCCTGCTGATCGACCGGCCGGAATGGCGCCGCGCCATCACCCGCATGGCCGCCGAAAGCCTCGACCCCGCCAGCTTCGACATCATCGCCGGGGCCGAGACCGCCGGCATTCCCTGGGCTTCCTGGCTAGCGGAGGCGCTCGACAAGCCGCTGCGCTATGTCCGCAAGCGCCCCCTGGGCATCGGCCGCAACGCCCAGGTCGAGGGCGGCGGGGTGGATGGGCAGCGCGTGCTGCTGGTGGACGACCTGACCACCGACGGCAGCAGCAAGCTCGCTTTCGCGCGGGGCCTGCGCGCGGCGGGGGCCGAGGTGAACCAGGCTTTCTGCATCTTCCATCACGGCGCCTTTCCTGGCGGCGCGGAACGGCTGGCGCGGCTGGGCCTGACGCTGCACCCGCTGGCCACCTGGGCCGATGTGCTGGCGCTGGGCAGCGATGCCGGCATGGATGCCGAGGACCGTGCGGAGATGGCGCTTTTCCTGCAGGATCCCGTTGCCTGGTCCACCGCCCATGGCGGGCGCGCCACCCTGACGGTGCCACCGCTTTAGCTGGCGGTGGGCACGACAGGGCAACCCGGCGGCCCGCATGGAGGTTCCTACGGCAGGATGGCGCCATCTGGCGCCCTAACGCTGGAGGAGAATTCCCATGCGGCATGCCGCTTTCGCCCTGATGACCGCCGCCACGCTGGGGCTGGCCGGTCCCGCCCTCGCCCAGGGTAACGAGCCGCAGCGCACCATCACCCAGCCACCCACCGACACCGTGCCGAACCCGTCCAGCGGCACCGCCAACAGCAGCGCCGGCCCCACCCGGCCGGGCGGCAACTCAGGCAACAGCGCCTCTCAGCCCGAGCGGCCCAGCGGCAACAACCCCTCGCCCCTGGGCACGACGACCGAGGCGCCCTCGCTGGAAATGCGGCAGGTCACACCGGAGGCACGGCCGGACCGGCAGCAGGGCAACCGGTGATCGCGCGCCGCGCGGTGGGCTGACCGCCCTTCCGCCGGCTCAGGCCAGCAGCGCCCGCAGCATCAGGTCCAGATGCGCGGCGCGCATGGCATCGAGGTCAGGCGCGTCCGCCGGCCCCAGCAGCAGATGCCAGACGGAGCCCATCATCACCGGTGCCAGCAGAACATGCGCCAGCCCCGGCTCCTCCAGCACGCCGGGGCGGAACTCGCCGTTGGCAGCCCCGGCCCGCAGCACAGCCTCCAGCACCCGCATCGCCGGCTGGAGGACGACATCGCGATAGAGGCCGGACAGTTCCGGGAAGTGATCGGCCTCGGTCAGCAGCAGCTTCATCAGGATCCGGTGCTGCTGCTTCTCGGCCGCCACCCGCGCGTAACCGATCTCCATCAGCGCGGTCAGAAGCTCCCGCGCCGTGCCCTGGAAACTTCCCGTCATCTGCCGCGCTTCCGCCAGCGCCGGCTCCACGCAGGCGGTGACGACACTCTGGAACAGGTCCGGCTTCCCGCCGGGGAAGTAGTGATAGAGCAGCCCCTTGGTCACGCCGGCCCGGCTGGCGACGGCCGCCATGCGTGCCCCGGCGAAGCCCCGTGCCGCGAATTCCTCCAGGGCAGCTTCCAGGATCAGGGCCTGCCGCTCGGCGGAGGGAAGGCGTGCGGGACGCGGCGGGGTCTGGCTGTCGGGGCTGTCTGTCATGGTGCGAGAGTGAAGGTGGCTCTTATTGACCATTTGGTCAACAACATCATATAGGCGTCAAGGCCGGCTTTTCCGCCGGCACGGCAAGAAGTCAGAACCACTCCATGCTCGACAGCCCCGCACCGCATTTCACCTCGTCGACCGAAGCCCCGGCCAGACGCGCCTGGATCTGGGCCGTGGCGGCGCTGGCGGTCTTGGCTGCAGGGCTGGCGGCCTGGCAATTCATGCTGCCGCGTGCCCCGGCGCAGACCGCCGCCCCGGCTAAGGCCGAGCCGCCTCCCGCGCTTTCCGTTGCCGTGGTGCCGGTCACGTCACGCAGCCTCGCCCGCGCCGTCTCCGGCGATGGATCGGTGGTGGCCTGGCAGGAGCTGCTGCTGGGCGCCGAGGTCGGCGGGCTGCGCGTGGCCGAGGTCGCGGTGGAGGAGGGCGACCACGTGACCGCCGGCCAGGTGCTGGTGCGGCTGGAGGATGCCGTACCCGCCGCCCAGCTCGCACAGGCGGAGGCGGGGCTGGCCGAGGCGGAGGCGGCGCTCACCATCGCCCGCGCCGACCTGAACCGCGCCGTGGAACTCTCCCGCACCCAGAATACGCCGCGCCAGGTGCTGGAGCAGCGGCAATCCGCCACCCGGCAGGCCGAGGCGCGCATCGCCTCCGCCCGCGCGGCGCGGGACGAGGCGCAGGCGCGGCTGGGCCAGGCGCAGCTGCGTGCGCCATTCGACGGCATCGTGCTGAAGCGCGGTGTGCTGCCCGGCGCCGTGACGGCCGTGGGACAGGAGATGGTGCGGCTGCTGCGCGACGGCCGGCTGGAGCTGGATGCCCGCGTGCCGGAGCTGGATCTGGCCACCATCGCCCCCGGCCAGGCCGCGCGGGTGATCCATGGCGTGCGTGAGATCACGGGCGAGGTCCGCGCCATCGCTCCCGGCGTGACGCCGGAGACGCGGCTGGGCATCGTGCATATCGCCCTGCCCCCCGATTCCGGCCTGCGCCCCGGCATGTTCGCCCGCGCCGAAATCCATGCCGAGGCCAGCAGCGCGATCGTCATCCCGCAGGAGGCCGTGGTCTTCCGCGACGGCGCCGCCGCTGCCTTCGTGCTGGAGGGCGAGCATGTGCGGCTGCGCCGCCTGACCGCGGGCGCGCGGCAGGAAGGGGTGGTGGAAGTACTGGACGGCCTGAAGGAAGGCGAGCGCGTCGTGCATCGCGGCGCCGGCTTCCTGGCCGATGGCGACCGCGTGCGGCTTGCCACGGCGCTGGAGGACTGAGCCATGGCCGCCCCCGAACACCGCAATATCTCCGCCTGGGCCATCCGCAATCCGGTGGCCACCACCGTGCTCTTCCTGCTGCTGACCGTGGCGGGGCTGGTGGCCTATCCGATGCTCCGCATCAACAACATGCCGGATATCGACCTGCCGGTGGTGGTCGTCACCGTCATGCAGCCCGGCGCCGCGCCGTCCGAGCTGGAGACGCAGGTGACGCGCCGGGTGGAGGATGCCGTCGCCGGCCTGGGCGACGTGCGGCACATCACCTCCACCGTGGTGGACGGTACCTCCACCACCATGGTCGAATTCGCGCTGGGCAAGAATATCGACCGTGCCACCAACGACGTGCGGGACCGCGTCTCGCGCATCCGCACCGACCTGCCCGCCGATATCCGCGAGCCCGTCATCTCCCGCGTCGAGACCACCAGCGGCGCGATCATGACCTATACCGTCGCGGCGCCAGAGATGGACCAGGCGGAGCTGTCCTGGTTCGTCGACGATGTCGTGGCCAAGGCGCTGCTCTCCGTGCGCGGCGTGGGCGAGATCAACCGCGTCGGCGGCGTGGAGCGGGAGATCCGCATCTCGCTGAAGCCGGATCGGATGCTGGCGCTGGGCATCACCGCCGCGCAGGTAAACGAGCAGCTGCGCGCGCTCAACATCGACCTGCCCGGCGGCCGCGGCACGCTGGGCGGCGCGGAGCAGACCATCCGCACCCTGGGCGCCGCCCAGAGCGTGGAGGCGCTGCGGCAACGCAATATCGTCCTGCCCAATGGCCGCACCGCGCGGCTGTCCGACCTGGCCGAGGTCAGCGACGCCACGGCCGAGGTGCGCAGCGCCGCGCGGCTGGATGGCCGCCCGGTGGTGGGCTTCGAGGTCATGCGCACCAAGGGCTCCTCCGAGGTCGCGGTGGCCGAGGGCGTCGAGGCGCGGGTGCGGCGGCTGATGGCCGAGCATCCGGGCGTGGAGCTGAGGCAGGTGGCCTCCACCGTCACCTTCGTGGTGGCCGGCTACCACGCGGCGCTGGAGGCCCTGGTGGTTGGCGCGGCGCTGGCCATGCTGGTGGTCTGGATCTTCCTGCGCGACTGGCGCGCGACCTGGATCGCCTCCATCGCCATGCCGCTCTCGCTCATCCCGACCTTCCTGGTGATGTGGGCCTTCGGCTTCTCGCTGAACAACGTCACGCTGCTGGGCCTGACGCTGGTGGTTGGCGTGCTGGTCGACGACGCGATCGTGGAGATCGAGAACATCGTCCGCCACCTGCGCGCCAATCCGGCGGCCGGCACCATGCGCGCGGCGCTGGACGCCTCGGCCGAGATCGGGCTGGCGGTCGTCGCCACCACCGCGACCATCCTGGCGGTCTTCGTGCCCGTGGCCTTCATGCCCGGCATTCCCGGCCAGTTCTTCCGCGAATTCGGCCTGACGGTCGCGGCGGCCGTCGCCTTCTCCCTGGTGGTGGCGCGGCTGCTGACGCCGCTGCTGGGCGCGCATTTCCTGAAGGCCGGCAACAGCCGGCACGACGAGGACGCGACCGGCTTCTTCGGTCGCCGCTACATGCCGCTGCTGCAATGGTGCCTGCATCACCGCTTCCTGACCGTCGTGGCGGGCGTCGGCTTCCTGGCCGCCTCCATCGCTCTGATGCCCTATATCCCCCGCGACTTCGTCCCCGGCTCCGACCGCAGCCGTTCCGCGCTGTCCATCGAGCTGGCGCCCGGCTCCACCCTCTCCCAGACCGAGGAGGTGGTGCAGGCGGCCACGCGCATCCTGAAGGCGCGGCCGGAGGTGCAGTCCGTCTTCGCCTCCATGGGCACCAGCAGCAGCGGCGCCATGGCCATGGGCAGCAGCACCCATGAGGGCGACCCGCGCCAGGCCAACCTGATCGTCAATCTGCTGCCGCTCAGGAAACGCGAACTGAGCCAGCAGCAGTTCGAGGCGGCGGTGCGGCCGGAGCTGGAGAAGCTGCCCGGCGCGCGCATCCGCTTTGGCGCCGATGGTCAGAGCGGCGCGAAGCTGCAGGTGACGCTGGCGGGCGACGACGGCACGGCGCTGAACGAGGCTGCGCGGGAGCTGGAACGGCAGATGCGCTCCCTGCCCCAGCTGGCCGGCGCGCGTTCCACGGCCAGCCTCGCGCGCCCGGAGATCCAGGTGATGCCGCATGACAGCCGCGTGGCCGATGCCGGTGTCTCGCCCAGTGCCATCGCCGCCACGATCCGCATCGCCACCACCGGCGACATCGACCAGAACCTCGCGCGCTTCAACCTGCCGGACCGGCAGATCCCCATCCGCGTCATGCTGGATGAGCAGGCGCGCGGCAATCTGGAGCATCTGCGCGCCCTGCGGGTGCAGGGCCATGGCGGCGCGGTGCCGCTGGGCAGCCTGGTGGAGATCCGGCACGGTGCCGGCCCGGCGCAGATCGACCGGCTGGACCGCGTGCGGAAGGCGACCGTGGAAGCCGAGCTGAACGGGCTGCCACTCGGCGTCGCGACCGAGCTGGTCAACCAGCTGCCCATCATGAAGAACCTGCCCCCCGGCATCCGCCAGCAGGAGATCGGCGATGCCGAGATGATGCGGGAGCTGTTCTCCGGCTTCGGGCTGGCGCTGGGGGCGGGCGTGCTGATCGTCTACCTGGTGCTGGTGCTGCTCTTCGGCGGCTTCCTGCAGCCGCTGACCATCATGTCGGCCCTGCCGCTCTCCCTGGGCGGGGCACTGGTGGCGCTGATGATCGCGCAGAAGTCGCTGGGCGTCTCGGCGGTGATCGGCGTGCTGATGCTGATGGGCATCGTCGCCAAGAACTCCATCCTGCTGGTGGAATACGCCATCCTGGCGCGTCGGGAACGCGGGCTGGACAAGGATGCCGCCATCCTGGAAGCGGCGCGCAAGCGTGCCCGCCCCATCATCATGACCACGATCGCCATGTGCGCGGGCATGGCCCATATCGCTCTCGGCATCGGCGCGGATTCCGAATTCCGCTCGCCGATGGCACTGGTGGTGATCGGCGGGCTGGTGACATCGACGCTGCTCAGCCTCGTCTTCGTACCGGTGGCCTATTCCTACATGGATGGTGTGGAGCGCTGGATCGGGCGGCGCCTGCACCGGCGGGCCACCGGGTCAAGCCCCGCTCCCGCTGAATAATAGCAATTTACTGGATTTGCATCCGTTGCGCATTCTTTTACATCGTAGTTGTTTTTTGAGGCGCCCCTGTCCTGAATGCGCCGCGGAGCAGCCTGACCGATGCAATCCCTCCTGACGGGGCTCAGCCTCCTGATCCTCGGCGACAGCCATTTCGGGATGCAGAACTACCTGATCACCACCTTGCAGGATGAGCTGATCCGCCAGGGCGCACGGGTCTCCACCTTTGCGGCCTGTGGCTCGCCCCCCAGTATCTGGCTTACCGCACGGGTCGCTTCCTGCGGCACGGCACAGCGTGTCCAGTCCGGCCCCGTGATCCAGCAAACCGGCGCCGAGGCCCGCACCACGCCCGTCGACCAGCTGGTCGCCAGCGTGAAGCCGAACATGATCGTGGTCGCGATGGCCGATACCATCGGCGGCTACGCCCGCCCGCAGATGCCCCGTGAGGAAATCGAGGAGCAGGTGGCGGTGCTCACGGACAAGATCCGCAGCCTGAACATCCCCTGCCTCTGGGTCGGGCCTAGCTGGGGCAACGAAGGCGGGCCCTTCATGAAGACCTTCGCCCGGGTGGATGAGCTGTCGAAGTTCATGTCCACCATCGTCAGCCCCTGCACCTATGTGGACAGCACCAAGCTGGCCGGGCCGGGCCAGTGGGGCACATTCGACGGCCAGCATTTCACGGTCGCCGGCTACAAGGCCTATGGCGCCGCGCTGGCCGAACAGATCGCGAAGCTGCCGGAGGTGCAGGCGGCGGCGAAGCGCTGAAGGGCGCCGAGAAGGGCCGCACCACCGCCCCAGACATGGCCCCTCCTCCGCAGGCGTGCCCGCATGATCTTCGCTTCCTTCGAGTTCGTCTTCCTCTTCCTGCCTGTCTACTTCACGATCTATTTCCTCGCGCCGGCCCGCTGGCGCAACTGGCCCGTGCTCATCCTCTCCTGGCTCTTCTATGCCTGGTGGCGGGTGGACTTCCTGGCGCTGCTGATCGGCGTCACGGTCTTCACATTCACCGTCGCGCGGCTGATGGATGCCGCGGGCGTGGAGACCGCCCGTGGCAGGCGGCTGTTCATCCTGGGCATCGCAGGCAATCTCGGCGTCCTCGCCTACTTCAAATACGCCGATTTCGGCGTGCGGAGCTTCAACGACCTCGCCGCTATCCTCGGCGCCGCGCCGCTGTCCTGGACTGGCATCCTGCTGCCCATCGGCCTGTCCTTCTACGTGCTGCAATCCGTCAGCTACCTGATCGACCTGCGACGCGGCGTGGTGCCGGTCAGCCGCGACTTCATCGCCTATGCCACCTACAAGGCCATCTTCAGCCAGCTGATCGCCGGCCCCATCGTGCGCTATGCCGAGGTTGAGCAGGATCTGAAGCAACGGAGGCATTCGCTGGCGCTCTTCGGTGCCGGCGCGCGGCGCTTCATGACCGGCTTCGCCATGAAGGTGGTGCTGGCGGATACGCTGAGCCCGATGGTGGATGCCGTCTTCGCCCTGCCCGAGCCGACGCTGGCCGAGGCCTGGGCCGGCGCCATCGCCTATACGCTGCAACTCTTCTTTGATTTCGCGGGATACTCCGCCATGGCCATCGGCCTGGCGCTGATGTGCGGCTTCCACTTCCCCGAGAACTTCGACCGTCCCTATCTTTCCCGCAACATCCAGGAATTCTGGCAACGCTGGCACATCACGCTGGGTCGCTTCCTGCGGGACTATCTCTACATCCCCCTCGGCGGCAATCGGCATGGCCGGTTCCGTACCTATCTCAACCTGTTCCTGACCATGGTGATCGGCGGCCTCTGGCACGGCGCTGACTGGAGTTTCGTCCTCTGGGGCGCCTGGCATGGCGGGATGCTGGCACTGCATCGCGGATGGAGCCGGGCCGGCTTCCGCATGCCCCCTGCCCTTGGCCACGCGCTGCTGATGCTCTGCATCGTCATCGGCTGGGTCACCTTCCGCGCACCCGGCATCCAGGGCGGCTTCGGGATGTATGGCGGCATGCTCGGGCTGAATGGAACGGGGCTGACGGATGCCCTGGCCTGGCAGGTTACGCCGGACCAGTGGTGGACCATGCTGGCCGCCGCTGTCCTGGTCTATCTGCCCGCCCTCGCCCGTCATACCCCGATGTTCCGCCCGCCGGAGCAGAACGGTCCGATCTGGCGCGCCGCCTGGATCGCCGGCCCTTTCCTCGGCTTCCTGTTGAGCCTGGTGCTGCTCTACAGCCGCGCCGCCGTGCCCTTCCTCTACTTCCAGTTCTGAGAAGGCCGCGATGCGCCCGCCCGCCAGCCCCTTCCTCCGCGCCGCCCTGGCCGGCCAGGGTATCGCCCTGGTCCTTCTGCTCGCCTGGGGCTTCTGGCAGGGCGTCTGCGCCCTCGCCCGGCCCGTGGCGCAGGCACGCATCCACCGGACCCTGTCCCTCGACGCCTTCCTCTCCGGCCAGACGGCGGCGGCGGTAAACCATGCCATGGCGCAGGACCTGCCGGTGGACCGGCAGCTCCGCGCCGCCGGGGGTGTCTTCCGCTGGATGCTCTTCCGCTCCGCCGGGCCCCAGGTGCGCGCCGGCTGCGACGAATGGCTCTACCTGACCGATGAATTGCGCCCCTGGCCGGATGCCCAGGCGCATCAGGTCGCCCGCGTCGACGCCCTGAAGCGCATCGCCGGCCGACTGGCGAGCCAGGGAATCCAGATGCTGGTGGCCGTGGTGCCGGACAAGGCGCGTGTCCATGCGCGGGACCTCTGCGGCGCCCCCTGGTCCGCCCAGGCGCGGGCCCGCTATGGCGGCTTCCTCCAGGCGCTGGAGACCGCTGGCCTCCCGCATCTCGGCCTGTTGCCCGCGCTGGAAACCGCAGGGCGTGAGGCCCCGGCCTTCTATCGCACCGACACGCATTGGAGCCAGCATGGCGCCGCCGCCGCTGCCTGGGCCATCGCCCCGGTGGTGCGGCGGATGGGCATCGAACCAGCCGAAGCCTTCCGCACCAGCGCCGAGGCGGAGGAGAGCCATGGCCCCGGCGACCTGCTGCGGCTGATGAGCCTGGATCATGTGCCGGACTGGCTGCGCCCGGCGCCGGACCGCCAGCGCAGGGAAATCACGGAACCTTTGCAACCCGCCGCGCCGGGAGGCGGACTGCTGGACGACACGCCGGCGCCCCCCGTGACGCTGATCGGCTCATCCTATTCCATGAACGCCAATTTCCATGGGCGGCTGCAGCAGGCGCTGGGGGTCACGGTCGCGAATTTCGCCCAGGAGGGCGGCGGCTTCTTCCGCGCCGCCAGCGACTATTTCGGCGGCCAGGCCTTCCGCGAGACGCCGCCCAGGATGGTGCTCTGGGAAATTCCGGAACGCATCATCGGCCAGCCGATCGGCCCAGCGGAACAGAACTTCCTTGACCTCTGGCAAACCGGCGCGGGTCACTGACGCCAGCCCCACCCAAGCCGTATCACCGCCGTGGCGCGATCCGGTCCCTCGCCAGAACGGTGATTGGCTGGCCCTGGGGCGCCATGAGCCAGATGCTGTACTGCCCGCCAGCTTCCAGCCGGCCGAGATCCCGCACCGGCGCCTGCTGCCCCTGGCATGAGGCACGCAGGCTGGCGGCGGCGGGATTCACGCTGCGGGCCTTGGTGGTATAGGGTGCGACCCCCGTGAAGATCGCCTGATTGGAACCCTCCAAGGTCAGTGCCCCATCGCCGCAACCGGGAATCAGGTTGTAGAAGGCCAGACGGGCCCGCAGTTGGTTGAATTCCAGGCTGTCCGGAAGATTCATCGCCGTCAGCTTTCCCTCCTGCCTTAGCAGAATCAGTGTGTTATACCCTTTCTCGAAGGTAATGGCAGAAGAAAGCTCTTCCCCTCCCTCGGTGATGCGGAATCGCGTCTCCTGCCCCGTCGCCTTTTCAGCAGGCACATAGGGGCCGATGCGGTCGGCCTCTCCGTCCCCTACGGTAAAGCCCGGCATGATGTCAGATGTGATGTCAGCACTGCCGGGCAGGGCGTTAATTATACGGATAAATGCCAGGTCATCCGGCAGGCGCTGCTCATAGAGCATCGGAGCCTGGGCCAGCGCCGGCTGGGCCATGAGACCGCCCAGCATGCATGCCGCAAGGACCATGCGGCGAGGGCGATAAACAGGCATCACCGGCATGGCATGGCCAGCGGAGGGGAGGACAAAGTTGCGCATCCGTATCTCACCGCAGCGCCGTGTTCCGCAGCATGAAACCGGTCAGTTCCGGCCCCGGCTGCTCCAGCGCATAGCGGAGGCGGACCATGCCCGTGGCCTGGTTCCAGTCCCCGGCACGGTCATAGGTGGCATAGGCACCGATGCGGAGCTGCGGCGTGATGTTGTACTCCGCCTCGGCCCGCAGCGACCCGACGGCACCGCTGCCATCGCGTGAGGGATAGCGGCTGTTGAGCGTGCCATCGCCCGCCGCCGCGAAGGCCAGCTGCCCCTGGAGGGCGGGATCGGTTGGGAAGACCGGGCTGTCATCCTCATGATAGTTCTGCCAGCCCAGGGCGCCGCCCAGGCGCAGCCGCAGATCGCCGATCTGCTTCCGCCAGTCCGCCTGCACCACCGCCGCCACATAGGATTGCGGGCTGAAATAGCCGCCATGGCCCAGGGTGAAGTAGCGCAGGTTCTTCTCGTATTCGGCGTAGCGGACATCGAAGCCCAGCATCAGCTCCTGGTCGGGCTGGCGCAGCACGGTCCAGCCGATGCCGCCGCCCAGGTCAAAACGGCTGTTGCCGGCCACGCGGTGCCCGTCGATGGTCGCATAACCGCCGCCGCCATAGAGCACGGCATCCCCGATGGTATATTCCAGCTGCGCGCGGCCGCCGCTGCTGGCGACGCCGCCCCAGGTGAGGCCGCTGCGGTCATCCCGCAGGCCCGCGTAGGAAAGCACGCTGTCATTCAGCGCCCGGCGCTCACCCACCGCGCGCAGGCGCAGGCGGTCGGTCAGCGCCGGGGCGTATTCGATGCCACCGATGACGTTCGAGCGCCGGAAGCCCAGCGGGGTCGTGCCGACATCCGCCTTCAGGTCCCCATAGGCATAATTGACATTCAGTGCCACGCCGCTGGCCCGGCCGCTGGGGCTGACCATCCCGGCGGTGCTGCCGCCCGCCAGCGGATTGGTGCCGAACTGCCGCATGCTGTTGAGGCTGCCATTGATCGTGCCGGCGCTCAGCGTGGCAACCTCGGCCCTGGCCGCCACCCGCCCGCCGATGCCCGGCATGGCGGCCGAAACCTCGACCGGCGCCGTCACCTCGGCCAGCTCGCTCAGCCCGCTTTCGCCGGAGCGGGTGCGCAGGCCAACGCCGCCCTGGACCCAGGTGGCCGTCTCCTGCCGCGCCGCCGCCAGCTCGGTGGCGATCTGCGCGGCCACGGGGTCGGCGATCTCGGCGCCGGCCGGCGTCTCGCTGGCGCTGCTGCGAAGCCGTGCCGCCAGCAGGGCGGCGTCACCCCCGCGTCCGCCCGCCGCCTGCAACTGCGCATGGCGACGCACGCCCGCCCCCTCAAGCGAGCGCAGCGCGCGATATTGGTCGCCGCGCGCCCGTGCCACGCGGGCGTCCAGCAGCATGATCTGCGGCTCGGCCGGGTAGCGGCCGCGGCCTTCCTGTAACAGCGCATCGGCCCGCTGCCAGTCACGCCGCGCCAGCGCTGCGTCGGCCGCGACCGCCAGAGCCTCCAGGCTGCCGGGGCTGCGCGCCAGGGCGGCATCGGCGATGGCCTGCGCCTCGTCGGGCCGGTTGCTGGCCAGGTAGACGCGGGCCAGGGCCAGATTGACCGAGGCATTCTCCGGCATCTGCTGCAAGGCGGGCTGCAGCCGCGCCAGCGCGGCCTGCTGGTTGCCCTCGGCGCTCAACTGGCCGGATTCCACCACGGCGCTGCCGGCGCTGAGGGCCAGGATCTGCCGCCGCTGCTCCTCCGTCAGCTTGCCGTCCAGCAGGATGTTGCTGGTCAGCGCCTCGGCCTCCTCCACCTGCTGGGCGGAGAGCAGGGCGCCTGCCAGCTGGATGCGCGCATCGACCGAGGCATTGCGGTTGAGGGCGAGGGCGAGGCGCGCGGCCTGCGCCGCCGCCTCCGGCTGGCGCAGGCGGCCCAGCGCGCGGACCACGCCAGGGGCCATGGTGCCGGAGGGGTCCGGGCGGGAGGCCAGGGCGATCAGCCGCTGCATGGCGTCCGAGCGCGGCAGGGTACGGGCCAGGCCTTCCAGCCGCGCGATCTCCTGCTCCTGCCGTGCCTGGGTCAGCAGGCGGTTCGCATCTGCGTTGCGGAGCCGGTTGGGGATGGCCTCCAGACGGGTGATGACCTCGCCATGACGTTGCTCCTCCTGTGCCAGCAGCGCGGCGGCATAGGAGGCGTCGGGCGTGCCGAGCGCGGCGAGATCCTGCTCCTCCCGCGCCGCGGCATCCGCGCGGCCCTGGTTGCGGAGCAGGCGCACCAGGTCCAGCCGCGCCCATGGGTTCTTCGGGTCCAGGTCCCGCGCCTGGGTCAGCAGAGCCAGGGCCACGGCCGGGTCGTTGCTGCGGCTGGCCTCGTCGCGCAGGGCATAGGCGCGCTGCGCGCCGGTACCGCCGGCGGGGTTGAAGCCGGTCTCGCGCTGCAGCGCCTCGGCCTCGGCGAAGCGGTTCTGCCGCAACAGCACGTCATAGAGGCCGCCCGCCGCTTCCGGCAGGCGGGGCTGCCGGGCCAGGGCGGCGCGGAACCGGCCCTCCGCCGTGTTCAGATCTCCGCGCCGCAGCGCGATCTGGCCCAGGATGGTCTCGGCCGCCACCTGTTCCGCCGCATTGCCCTGGGCGGCCCGGCGCGCCAGCTGGTCCGCCCGCTCCAGATCACCCCGGCCCAGCGCCTGCCGCGCCTGGGCGGAGGGGCTGTTCGGCGCGGGCCCGGCGGATATGCCTCCGCCGCCGATGCCCGAAAGCATGGAGGCAACCTCCGCCCGGCGTGGACCAGCCTGGGACAGCGCACGGTCGCGCAACTGCCGGGCTTCGGCCAAGCGGCCCTGCCGCTGTCGCAGATAGGCCATGCCGGCCAGCCCATCGACATCCTCGGGCCGGACATCCAGCAGCATCTGGAAGCCCTGCTCGGCCTTGGCCAACTGGCCGGCATGCATATCGGAATAAGCCAGCCCCACGAACATGCTGGCGAATTCCGCCGTCCGCGCCGGTGCCAGGGCGATGGCCCGGTCGCGCAGCTCCCGCCCTTCTTCCAGCTTTTTCTGCTGTACCCGCACCAGGCCCAGGCCGGCCAGGGCGGTCGCATCCTCTGGCGAGGCGGCCAAAGTCTCCTGGAAAGTGCGCTCCGCCTGCTGGACCTGACCCGCCGCGAGGTCGGCGAAGCCCAGCCGGTCGAACATGTTCACGAGTTCCTGCCGCCGGTCCGGGGCGGCGGCGACGGCGCGGTCGCGCAGCTGCCGCGCTTCCTGGAGCCTGCCCTGCTGCAGCCGCACAAGCCCCAGCCCCGCCAGCGCGGAGGCCTCGTCCGGTCGCTGCGCCAGGGACTCCTGAAACTCCTTCTCCGCGGCAGCCACATCCTTCTTGTTCTGCAGCAGGTCGAAGCCGCGGAGACGCGCCTGCGTCGCGGCATCGGGCAGCGAGCTTCTGGCCTCCTGCAGCTTCGCCTGGATCTGCGCATCGGGGGGATTAGCGGCGAGATAGGCCTCGATCGCCGTGATCAGCTCCCCGCTCGGCCCCTCCCAGAGCAGCGCGTCACGCCAGGCGGAACGGGCCGCCGCCGAGACCTGCGGGTTCCGGGTCAACCGGGTCAGTGTCTCGATGCCGGTGAAGCGCGTGGTTTCCCGGAGGGTCTGGATCTGCGCCAGCGTCAGTTGCAGGCGCGGGTTATCGGGGTCGCGCTGGACCATGGCGCTCAGCGCCTTCACGGCCTCCCGGAAGTTCTGGAAGTCGATGCTGGCGAGGGCGCGGTAATATTCCTCAGCGATTCCTCCGGGGAAGGCACCATTGGGGAAGAGGGCACGGTAGCGCGCCACGGCCTCCGCCGCCCGGCCGGACCGCGCCAGGGCGCGCGCTTCCTCCAGCGCCGCGCGATCGGCCTCCGTGAAACTCCGTTGCCGCTCGATCAGGGGGATGCGCGGGTCGTTCGGCGCAACGCGGCGCAGCATGGCGAGATGGCTTTCCGCCTCCCCCCCGCGCCCGAGCTGGATGGCGATCTCGGCGGCGCCGGCCAGCACATCGGGGTCTCGCGGGCTGATGGCCAGCAGGCGCTCGGCCGCGGCATAAGCCAGTTCGGGCCGGTTCTGCGCGCTCCAGAACTCCATCTGCTCGGCCAGGGTAGTGACGGCACTGGCCGGTCCGGCCGGGGTCGCGGCAGTGGAAGCGGCCGTGGAGGGGGCGGGATCGGGGACCGGCGCCTGGGCGACCGCCGTGCCGCCCAGGATCAGGCTCCCCAGCACCGCTCCCAGGACCGGTGCGCCCCGCCCACAGCCGGAGGTCTCGGCCGGAGGCACGCTGGCGCGTTGTTGGGAAGCCTGTGTCATCCGATCCGATCCGTTCGCCGAAGGCGATTTGCCCGAGTTCCCCTGCCCGCAGGCAAGCACGCTCCACGCAAATCTATGCCGCCCACATCCTGATGATAAGCTACAGCCAGGGGCGTCGGGATGCGTCGAATTTTCTCAGAAATGCATGAATTTTGAGTAGGACATGCCGGCGCTGTGGCAAATTCGCCGCTTTTCGGTGATGTGCCGGTGCCAGACGCCGGGCCACGCAACTATGGCGTGTCCTTGGCTGCCGCCGTTTAACCGGAAAATCGTCCAGGCGGAAATTGCACTGGATGTATCATCCTGCGGCCGGGCCGTAGCACGGTGAGACAGAAGGGGCATGGGTTTTCCCTGCCCCCGTTCCGGCCGGGTGCGGGTCGAAGGCAGCGCCTGGGTGGAAGGCGCCGGGGCAGCGGAGATGTCCCGGCGCCCATCCGTCTCAGCGGGTTTCGCCGGTGCCGGGACGGGTATTCATGATCGGGGTACCGGGCGGCGGCGGCGCGGAGCCACGGGCCTCGGCGGGCCGGCCGCCTTCCCGCACGACTTCGCCGGAGGCGGGTCCGGTCTGGTTGCCGGATGGCGCGCAGGCGGCGACGAGCAGGCCGAGCCCCAGGGCACCCAGGGTAATGGTCCTCATGGTCTTCCTTCCTTGTGCTGTGCCGCCTGGCACCGCCAAGGCACCGGCGCGGCGTTCGGGACAAGGGCTCAACGTGCGCCTGCCGGATCGGTTTGCCACAGGCGCGCTTTTTGTCGTGCCTCAGCCAGCGAAGGCGGCCCGGGCCTCCGGCAGGTCCCAGATCTTCTGAATGGCGGCGGCGCCGTCGGCGGTGATGGCATGTTCATTCCCCCCCAGCAGCTGCCCGCCATGCAGCAGCAACCGGCCATCCACCATGACGCCGTCGATATTGGCGCGGTTGGCCAGCCAGACCACCGCGCGGCACGGGTCGAACAAGGGCTGCAGATGCGGATGCGTCAGGTCCACCAGGGTCAGGTCGGCCGTGGCGCCGGGGCGGATCGCACCCAGGTCGCCTCGCCCTATGGCGGCCGCGGCGTCGCGCGTGACGGCGCCGATCAGCTGCGGCGCATTCGCCACGTCCGGCCTGCCGGCATCGATCTTGGAAATGATGGCCGCCGCGTTCACCTCGCCCAGCAGGTCCATGTTGTAGCCGTCAGTGCCGATGACCGTACGCACGCCATGTTCCGCGAAGCGGGCATAGGAGGCGGTGGTGCCGGCGCGGGCGAAGACGCGCGGGCAGTTCAACACCGTGGCGCCGCGCGCGGCCATCAGCCGCAGATCGCCATCGGTGCTGGCGATGCAATGCGCCGCCAGCAGGTCGGGGCCCAGCACACCCAGCCAGTCCAGATATTCCGCCGGCGTGCGGCCGTCATAACGCCCGCCGATGGTCCTCACCTCCTCCGCGCTCTGCGCCAGGTGGGTCGTGACGGGCACTCCCAGCGCCCGTGCCCGCGCCGTGGCTGCGCGCAGCAGGTCGGGGCCGCAGGTATCCGTGGCATGGGGGCTCATCGCCAGCCGGATGCGGCCCTGGTCCTGCCCTTCCCATCGCGCATGCAGCGCGTTCCAGGCGGTGAGGTCGGCCTCCCCGTCATTCCCCGCGTAAGTCACCTGGCCCGAGGCATCGGCCCGGGCATCGCCGGTGGAGAAAAGATAGGGCGCGCCATAGAAGCGGATGCCCATCTCCAGCGCGGCATCGAACATCTCCGGGATGCCGTTGCGGAAGGGCTCCATCACCGTGGCGGCGCCGCCCTTCAGCAGTTGCAGGATGCCGAGCCGGGCGACGGCCATCCGCTCCTCCGGCGAGAGGATCTCGATGCCGCGCTTCGTCAGCGGCAGCAGCACCGTATAGACGATGCTGGCATTGTTCTTCCGTCCCGCACCGTCCTCGGTATGCGTGCGGGCCACCGCCTCGCTGAAGCAGTGGTTGTGCAGATTCATCAGGCCCGGCAGCAGGAAGTATCCGGGCTTGTCCAGCACAATATCCGCGCGCGGCCTGGTGGTGGTGATGGCGGCGATGCGCCGGCCCTCGGTCAGTACCCAGTGGTCGCGCAGCACCGTCTGTTCACCATCCTGCTCCGTCAGGACATAGGAGCCGAAGATGGCGGTGGTACCGGGCTCGGTCAGGGACATCGCGCATGCTCCTCGGGCGGGTCTGCGACAGGCTTAACCGCGTATCTGCCCCGCGTCATGCGGGTGCCTGCACGATCCTGGAGGTCCGGCGGGACCTTCGCGCCCGGCCCATCGACGATATGGCGGGATTCGGACCCCGAGTCGCTCGCCACCCCGCCCGGCAAGCCGACGGCGCGTTCAGGGTGTCCGTGAACTTGCCAGGGCACCGATGGCCCGTAAGCCCGCCTCACCGGACAGCGTCTCCACGACAGGCGGCTGGCCGGCGCTTCAATGAGGCTTGCGAGGCCGGGTTCATAAGCGCAGGTAAAGGTCATGGCCACGCGATCCCTCCTCTCGCGCCTCTCCCTCGCGGCTGCCTGCCTGGGCATGACGATACCCGGCCTGGCCGCGGCCCAGGATGCACCAGTTGTCCCGCCAATCAGCCAGGCGCCCGCGCCACAGCCCCCGGCCCAACAGCCGCCCGCGCCACAGCCGCCCCCCCTGCCCCCGGCGGCGCAGGAAAAGCTGGACAAATCGGCCGTGCCCCTGCTGGGAAGGGACGTGAAGGGCCCCTCCGGCATGGTGGTGGCGCAGTTCGTCAACGTGCTGGTGGACCCCGCCGGCCGGGCGGTAGGGGCGGTACTGGACTACGGTGGCTTCCTTGGCGTCGGTAAGCGGCGCATCGCCGTGGCCTGGCGCTGCCTGAGCTTCCAGGCCGACGGCATCCAGCTGAGCCTGGGCCGGGAGCAACTTCGTGACGTCCCTGACTTTAAGGATGGCGAGCCGGCCGTGATGGCGGCGCCGCCAGAGGCCGGCCAGGCTGAGCCGCCGGAGGAAGCGCCCGGAAAGGAGTAAGGCGTCGGCATGGCATCGCGACGCAGCGAACGGGCGCTGGACTGGCTCAACTTCTTTGTCGCCGATGTGCAGACGGGGTTCGGGCCCTTCGTCGCCGTCTATCTGACCGCGCAGGCCTGGACCGAGGTGCAGATCGGCTTCGTGCTGAGCATCGGCACGGCCACCGCCATGCTGGCCCAGGTGCCCGCCGGCATGCTGGTGGACGCCACGCCCCGCAAGCGGCTGGCGGCACTGGTGGCGCTGGCCAGCATCGCCGTCAGCGCCCTGCTGCTGGCGGCCTGGCCGGAATGGCTGCCGGTCATCGCATCGGAAGTGCTGCATGGCGTCGCCAGTTGCGTGCTGGCGCCCGCCGTGGCCGCCATCAGCCTGGCACTGGTGGGCCGGGCGCGGCTGGGTGAGCGGCTCGGGCGCAATGCGCGCTATGCCTCGATAGGCAACGGTGTGGCGGCCGCGGCCATGGGCAGCGTCGGCGCTTGGCTCTCCGGCGCCTCGGTCTTCTGGCTGACGGCCGCGCTGACGGTGCCGAGCCTGATCGCACTGATGATGATCCGCGCCGAAGACCTGCATCCGCCGCCCGTCATCCGTGACCCGAAGACCGCCGCGCCGCGCGACAGCATCTGGCTGCTGCTGCGCAACCGGGGCGTCCTGGTCTTCGCGCTCTGCTGCCTGCTTTTCACGCTGTCCAACGCCGCCATGCTGCCGCTGGTGGGAGCCGAGATCACGCGCCTCGGCGGCGAGCAAGCCAATCTCGTCATCGCCGCCTGCATCGTCGTGCCGCAGCTGGTGGTGGCGGCCCTCTCGCCATGGGTCGGGCGGCTGGCGGAATCCCGGGGGCGGCGCATCGTGCTGCTGCTGGGCTTCAGCGCGCTGCCGCTGCGCGGTGCGTTGCTGGCCGTGGTCTCGGACCCGATCGGGCTGGCGGCGGTGCAGGCGCTGGACGGCATCAGCGCCGCGGTGATGGGCGTGCTGCTGCCGCTGCTGGCGGCCGACCTGACGCGCGGCACCAACCGCTTCAACCTCTGCATGGGGCTGTTCGGCCTGGCCGTGGGCATCGGCGGTACCATCAGCACCAGCCTCGCGGGCGCCGTCTCCACCTGGTTCGGGCCAGCGGCGGCCTTCGGCATGCTGGCCGGCTGCGGCCTTCTGGCGATTCCTCTGCTGCTCTTCGCCATGCCGGAGACGCGGGAGAAAGAGAACGGAGCTGCCTAGGCTCCGCTTCTTCGATGCCGGAACCAGGAAGTTCGCGAAGCGGATACGCGGCGGCGAATCATGCTGGCGCGGAGGCCGGCACCGGAACCTTCGTTCGCGGAACAGTGTTAGAATCCTTCAGGGGCGCCCATCGTAGAGTGACGGCATCGGTTCAAGCACCTGCCGCGCACCGCCACCGGACGAAGGCGGGCCACGCGCCGAAGTCCACCGGAGCCGGACCCGGCGTTGTCTTGGCGGATTGGCATTGGACAGGAAGGCAGGCAGTGATGAAGAGAAGCACATTCACTGCCTGGTACTGGGTTGCGGCGCTGCTTGGCCTCGTGGCGGCGCAGTATGTCGCGACGACCGTCGTGCGACCGGTGGCGACGATCCCCTACAGCCAGTTCCAGCAACTCCTGCAGGAGAACAAGATCGCCGAGGTCGGGGTCTCCGACCGCTTCCTCCAGGGCGAGCTCAAGGAGCCGCTGCCCGGCGGGCAGATCCGCTTCGCGACCACTCGGGTGGAGCCGCCGGAATTCGCCGAGGAGCTGAGCCGCCACGGCGTGCGCTACACCGGCCAGGTCGAGAGCAACCTCCTGCCGATGCTGCTCTCCTGGATCGTCCCGGTGCTGCTGTTCGTCGGTGCCTGGCTCTGGATCGGCCGGCGCATCGGGATGGGCCAGGGCGGCCTGATGCAGATCGGCAAGAGCAAGGCCAAGGTCTATGTCGCGGCCGATACCGGCGTGACCTTCGCCGACGTCGCCGGCGTGGACGAAGCCAAGGACGAACTGCGGGAGGTCGTGGACTTCCTCAGGGAGCCCGAGCGCTACCGCCGGCTCGGAGGGCGGATGCCGAAGGGCGTGCTGCTGGTCGGCCCGCCCGGCACCGGCAAGACGCTGCTGGCCAAGGCCGTCGCGGGCGAGGCCAAGGTGCCGTTCTTCTCCATCTCGGGCGCCGAATTCGTCGAGATGTTCGTGGGCGTCGGCGCGGCACGGGTGCGCGACCTGTTCGAGCAGGCCCGTGCCAGGGCGCCGGCCATCATCTTCATCGACGAGCTGGACGCGCTCGGCCGCGCGCGCGGCGTCGGCGGCGCCTATGGTGGCCATAGCGAGGCGGAGCAGACGCTGAACCAGTTGCTGGTCGAGATGGATGGCTTCGACAGCCGCTCCGGCCTCGTCATCCTGGCCGCGACCAACCGGCCGGAGATCCTAGACCCGGCGCTGCTGCGCGCGGGGCGCTTCGACCGTCAGGTGCTGGTGGACAGGCCGGACCGGAAGGGCCGCGTGGATATCCTGCACGTCCACATGCACAAGGTGACGCTCGGCCCGGATGTGGACGCGGAGAAGGTGGCCGCGCTGACGCCGGGCTTTACCGGCGCGGATCTCGCGAACCTGGTGAACGAGGCGGCGCTGCTGGCGACCCGCCGCAGCGCGGATGCCGTGACCATGGCCGATTTCAGCAATGCGGTGGAGCGCATCGTCGCCGGCCTCGAGAGGCGCAATCGCCTGCTCAATCCGAAGGAGCGGGAGATTGTTGCGTATCACGAGATGGGCCATGCGCTGGTGGCGCTGGCACTGCCGGGCATGGACCCCGTGCAGAAGGTTTCGATCATTCCACGCGGGATCGGCGCGCTCGGCTACACGGTGCAGCTGCCGACCGAGGACCGCTTCCTGATGACGCGCGAGGAGCTGGAGCGGAAGATGATGGTGATGCTCGGCGGGCGCGCCGCCGAGCTGATCGTCTTCGGCCACCTCTCGACGGGCGCCGCCAACGACCTGGAGCGCGTCACCGAAACTGCGCGCGCGATGGTGGCGCGCTACGGCATGTCCGAGAAGCTCGGCAGCGTCACCTACGAGCGTGATCCACGGTCCTTCCTCGCCGATGGCGGCCCGCTGGGGGGCGGCGCGCGCGGACGAGAATACGGCGAGGCGGCGGCCAACGCGATCGATGAGGAGGTACGCCGCATCGTGGACGGAGCCTTGGAACAGACCCTTGCCCTGCTGCGCGAGCGCCGCGAGGTCCTCAACAAGGGTGCGCGTCAGCTGCTGGAGATGGAGACGCTCGACCAGGCGGAGCTGACCCGGCTCGCCGGACGGCCCGCCGAGCCGGCGCAACCGGACGCCACGGCCGCGCAGTGAGGCGCCGCCCCGCGCCTGCCGCCCTGGGCGGGTGAGAAAGCCGAAGCCACCCCGCATCGTTCCGGAACGAGTGTCGTCCGCTATGGCCGATGCTCCTTGAAAGCCACTGCCAAGGACCCATCTACCATCCACATGGATGGTCAGAGGATGGCGAACAGATGGCTGGGAATGTGCATGAGCTCCGGCCCAAGCCCGGCGGCGAGACCGAGAAGATCACCATCAACCTGGGCTATGTCGACCTCGGTCATATCGACCTGCTGGTTCAGGACGGTTTTTACTCCAACCGGACCGACTTCATCCGCACCGCGATCCGCAACCAGATCGAGCGGCATTCCGACGCGGCCAGGCAATCCGTCACGCGCAAAGGTCTCGATCTCGGGGTCCGGCATTTCAGCCGGGAAGACCTCGAGGCCGCCCGCGCGGCGGGTCAGCGTCTCGACATCCGGGTACTGGGCCTGGCAAGCATCGCAGCCGATGTCTCGCCGGAGCTGGCCCGCGACACGATCGCCACGATTTCCGTCCTTGGCGCATTGCAGGCCAGCGGCGCGGTGAAGGCCGCGCTCGCCGATCGCATCCGCTGAGAGGCGCATTGAAAGTTTCAGACATGAACACGGTTCTTCCGAACTCCATGCTCCAGGCGACCCGTCTCGTCCGTGAAGGACGGCTGGGCGAAGCCTCCACCCTGCTGCAACACTTCCTTCGTGGCGGAGAGCCGCCTGCCGATGCGCCAGCAGCGCACGGCACCACCGGCGAAGCCCGCGGGCAGCCACGGCGCGTCATCGACATCGACCCCGAGACGGGTGAAACCCCGGACCCCATGGCGGCCGCAAGGCGCCCAGCCGCCGCCGGAATGGGCAAGGCCAGGATGCCGCAGGCGCTGCAAGGCCTTCTCGACCAGTTCAATCAGGGCGGTCTCGCTTCGGGCCTGTCGTCCCGTCCGGCCGTGCCGGTTCCCGACGGTGCGCGCTTCCTGGCCGGCTCTTACAGCAGCGATGCCGGGAGCCGCGGCTACAAGCTCTTTATCCCCAGCGGTTATGCCGGTGAGGCAGTGCCCCTGGTCGTCATGCTCCACGGCTGCACGCAGTCACCGGATGATTTCGCCGCCGGCACGCAAATGAACGCGCTGGCCGAGGAACAGGCCTGCCTGATCGTCTATCCCGGCCAGACATCATCGGCCAATGCCCAGAAGTGCTGGAACTGGTTCAGCCCTGGCGACCAGCAGCGGGACCAGGGCGAGCCCGCGCTGATCGCCGGGATCACGCGTCAGGTCATGCGCGACTACGCGGTCGACCCAGGCCGCGTCTACATCGCCGGGCTGTCCGCCGGCGGCGCCGCGGCGGCCATCATGGCGCAGTCCTATCCGGACCTTTACGCCGCCGCGGGCGTGCATTCCGGCCTGGCCTGCGGCGCGGCCCGCGACGTTCCCTCGGCCTTCGCCGCCATGCGGAATGGCGCGGCGCCGCAGCAGCCCATCCGCGCGGGAGCGGCCGGGGGAAGCCCGCGCATCGTCCCGACCATCGTGTTCCATGGGGACAAGGACGGCACGGTGCATCCCCGCAACGGCGATCAGGTCATCGCCCAGTTCGCCATGGCCGGCACCCGGCGGGCCGAGCCGCAACGCGGGCAGGTGCCGGGCGGGCACACCTATAGCCGCACCATCCATACGGATGCCGCCGGGAAGCCCTTGCATGAGCATTGGCTGGTCCATGGCGGTGGCCACGCCTGGTACGGCGGCAGCGCCGCCGGGTCCTATACCGACCCACGAGGCCCTAACGCATCGCGCGAGATGCTCCGCTTCTTCCTGGAGCATCCGCGCGGAATCACGACGCCGTAACTCCGGGACCCGCCAGCCTCAGTCCATCAGGGCCTGATAGGTCAGCACCCTCAGCTCCCGCCGCAGCGGGTAGGTGGAGGACGGTATGAGTTGGGTCAGCAGGATCACCGCCATGTCCTCGGCCGGATCCACCCAGAAGGCGGTGCTGGCGGCACCGCCCCAGGCGCATTCGCCCGGCGAGCCCAGGATCTGCGCCCGCGCCGGGTCGAGCATCACGGAAAAGCCGAGGCCGAAGCCGATTCCCTCATAAGTGCTTTCGGAAAAGCGTGGCTGGCCCATGGCCGCCATGTCGCCGGGCAGATGATTGCTCATCATCAGCGCGATGGTCTTGCGGCCCAGCAGGCGGGTGCCGTCCAACTCGCCTCTGTTCAACAGGAACTGGCAGAAGCGGACATAGTCCCCGACGGTCGAGACCAGTCCGCCGCCGCCCGAGCAGATGGCGCGGGGCTCGCCGAAGCGGCTGTCCTGCGGGTCATCGATCAGCGACAGGCGCCCGTCCGCGCCGCGGCCGTAGCAGGCGGCGAAGCGCGGGAGCTTCCCTGCCGGCACATGGAAATCCGTGTCCACCATACCCAGCGGCTGGATGAGGCGTTCCCGCAGGAACGTTCCGAAATCCTGGCCCGATATGACGGCGACCAGATGCCCCAGCACATCCGTCGCGATGGAGTAATTCCATTCCCGCCCCGGCTGCGCCAGCAGCGGCACGCCGGCGGCAGCTTCCACCACCTCGCCCAGGCTGCGGTCGGAGGTCTGGAAATCCACGCCTTGCTCTCGGTAGAGCGCGTCCACCATGCTGGCCTGCATGAAGCCATAGGTCAGGCCCGAGGTATGCGTCAGCAGGTCCCGGAAGGTGATGTCACGCTCGGCCGGGACGCTCTGGTAACTTCCCTGGCTACCACCGGTGAAAACGCGCATGTCCCGGAAGCAGGGCAGGAAGCGCGTGATCGGGTCGTCCAACTGGAAACGCCCTTCCTCGTACAGCATCATGATGGCGACGCTGGTGAGCGGCTTGGTCATGGAATAAATGCGCAGGATGGTCTCCGGCGTCATCGGCACGCCACGCGCCATATCCGCGAGGCCGGAACAGCCGAGATGCGCCACCTGGCCATGCCGCATCACCAGCGTGGTGGCACCGGCCAGCCTGCCGTCGCGGACCAGCGCCTCCCGCCAGGCATCAACCCGCGCCAGCCTGGCGCTGCTGAGCCCGACATCCTCGGGCCGGACCTGGTGAAGGGCACTCTCCATCCGTCGCACTCCCTGCAACTGGAACAAGCCGGCAGCATGCGCCCGGGGGCACCCGATGGCCAGACCGCGCCTCAGCGCCCCCGGCGCAGCAGGCGCCGCAGCCGCCCCTTGCGGAAGAGGCCGCGCTGGCTGACCGCCTCGAACATCTCCTCAGGCCCCTCGGGGTCCAGCACCTCGTTGTCCGCCAGCCATTCCTCGACGACATTCAGCTCCGGCTCCTCATAGGGGCGGAGCGAACGGCCGGGGCCACGCAGCGCCTCGACGGCACCGACCAGCGAACCCTCCGTCTCCATGCGCTGTGCCACCTCCTCCTCCGTCACGCCGAGATGCTCCGCCAGCAGCCCGTCGCGAAAGCGGCGTATGCGCGCGGAGAGGTCAGGATCGGCCGGCGCGCCGGCATCCACCGCCACGTCGCATTCCGTGTCCAGCCGCATGGAACGGTTGTTGAGGTTGGAGGAGCCGACCCGCAGCACCCGGTCGTCCACGATCATGATCTTGGCATGGACATAGATGGGCTGCCCGCCCCTGGTGAAAGGGTGATAGAGGCGGAAGCGCCGGCCATGCGTATCGGCGCGGCGCAGCGCCTCATGCAGCCGGGCGCGGGCGGTATCCATGGCGACCGGCTCCAGCCATCCCTGCGCCGAGACGGGATTGACCAGCACGATTTCCGGCCCGTCCGGCTCCGAGAGCCGCCGGGCGATGGCCTCGGCGATGCGGCGGGAGGCGAAATACTGGCTCTCCGCATAGATCATGCGCCGGGCACTGGCGATCAGGTCCAGGTAGAGCTGCTCGATCTCCAGGACAGGCTCGACATCCGGCATGCGCGGATAGGTCCGGGCGATGGCGAAATCCGTATCCTGGAACTGCGGCTTCAGCATCTCCGGCCAGCAGTCGGTGCAGCTTTCCACCGGCTGCAGCACCTGCCCTCCGGCGGCGTGCCAGCGGTCGCGCGTCACCTGCCCGAGGACACGCGCGGCCTCGCCATCCAGCGCGGTGGTGGCGTCGTGCCAGGGGCCATAGGGGCTGCCACCCGGGCGGCGGCGGTCCGGTTCCTCATCCCGGTGCGCGCGGGTGTCCCAGCGGTCGCCCGTCATGTCGATGCCGCCGCAGAAGGCCAGGCTGTCATCCAGCACAACGATCTTCTGGTGGTGGGAGGCGCCGGTCGGATGCGCGCTGTCCAGCCGCGCCTGGATGCGCGGATGCCACATCCAGCGCATCAGCGTGAAGACGGTCGTGCCGCGGAACACCGCCCGCATGGCGCCGATATCCCAGCGCAGCAGATAGATCTCCAGCTCCGGCCGCCGCCGCACCAGCCAGAGGATGAAGTCGCCGAGCCGTTCCGGTGCCTCATCCGCCGCATCGGCCTTGCCGAGGCGGATGCGCGCGTCGAAATCCCAGCCCACCAGCATGATGCGGTGCTTCGCCGCCAGCATCGCTGCCCGCGCGACCCGGAAATAGTCGTCGGCATCGACGATCACCGCGGCGTGGTCGGCGCGCGCCACGCGCCAGCAATTCCGCCCGGGTTGCAGCAGCGAGGATGTCGTCCCGGCCAATGCGGATTGCTCGATACCGGCTGATGTCATGACCCGGCCACTGGCCGCCCTCCTCCACGCGGCGGAATGCCGACGGCGGCGGTGCAACGGTGTTCCGCCACCAGGGTTTCCGTTCAGGACAAGGCGGGCAGCCGGTTCGGCAGAGGTCGGCCAGCCTCGAAATCGGCGGCGGAATGCAGCGTCGTCTCGGCAATGGCATGCAGCGCCGGGCGCGTCAGGAAGGCCTGATGCCCGGTGACCAGGACATTGGGAAAGGTCAGCAGCCGCTGGAAGACGTCGTCCTGGATGATCTCGTTGGACAGGTCCTCGAAGAACAGGTCGCCCTCCTGCTCATAGACATCCAGCGCCACGCCGCCGACAAGGCCGCGCTTCAGCCCGTCGATCAGCGCATCGGCGTCCACCAGCGCGCCACGGCTGGTATTGATCAGCTGGAAGCCAGGGCGCGCGCGGGCGATGCTGGCGGCATCGACCAGATGGCGCGTCCCCGGCGTCAGCGGGCAGTGCAGGGTGATGATATCCGCCTGCTCCAACAACTGCTCGGTCGGTACGTAGCGCACGCCGGCGCTGACCAGGGCGGGGTTTTGCACCTGGTCGGCGGCCAGCACCTCGCAGCCGAAGCCCAGCCGCAGCGCGCGCGCCACCAGGGCGCCGATACGCCCGGTGCCGACCACCCCGGCCACGCGCCCGTGAAGCCCCAGGCCCAGCAGTCCATCCAGCGAGAAGTTATTCTCCCGCACGCGGGCCCAGGCGCGATGGATCTTGCGGTCCAGCGACAGCATCAGCCCGATGGTGAATTCCGCCACGGCCTCCGGCGAATAGGCGGGCACACGCACCACCGTGATCCCCAGCCGCGCCGCCGCCGCCAGATCGACATTGTTGAAGCCGGCGCAGCGCATGGCCACCAGCCGCGTGCCGCCTTCCGCCAGAACGGCCAGGGTAGCGGGATCCAGCCGGTCGTTGACGAAGGCGCAGACCGCCGGCCAGCCAGCCGCCAGCGATGCCGTCACCGCGTCCAGCCTCGGCTCCAGGAAGCCGATCTCATGGGCGAAGGCGGTATTGGCTTCCTCGAAACTCTGGCGGTCGTAGGACTTGGTGCTGAAGAAGGCGATGCGCATGGTCGGGTCTCCCTGCCGTCATTCAGCCTAATCAACGCATCAGGTTCCACAGGAACGGCAACCAGAGTGTCGTCAACACCGCATTCAGCCCCATGGCGAGACTGCTGAACACGCCGGCGGTGAGGTTGACCGAGAGCGCCCGCGCCGTGCCCAGCCCGTGCGAGACGGTGCCGATGGCCAGCCCTCGCGCCCGCCAGTCCCGCACGCCGGCCCAGTTCATCACCAGCGGGCCCAGCGCCGCGCCCACGGCGCCGGAGCAGAGCACGACGATGGCCGTGAGCGAAGGCAATCCGCCCAGCCGCTCGGCGACGCCCATGGCGACGGGGGTGGTGACGGAGCGTGGGGCCAGCGAGGCCAGGATCTCCGGCGCCGCGCCACAGGCCGCAGCGAGCCCGACACCCAGCCCCGCCGAGAGCAGCCCCCCCAGCAGGATGGAAAGCCCCGCCGGCAGCAGCGCGCTGTTGAGGTCACGCCATTGCCGGTGCAGCGGCACCGCCAGCGCCACGGTGGCCGGCCCCAGCAGGAAATGGACGAACTGCGCGCCCTGGAAGTAGGCGCGGTAATCCACCCCCGTCACCAGCAGCCCGAACGACAGGATGGCGACGGCGATCAGCACGGGGTTCGCCAGCGGGTGCCGGTGCAGCAGATGCTGGATGCGCAGCGCCGCCAGCCAGGCCAGTAGGGTGAAGGTCAGGGCGGAGAGTGGCTCCCGCGCCAGATAGACCCAGATATCGGCAAGGTCCTGCGGCATGGCGACGTCAGCCCCGGCGCCGCAGCAGGAACTGCGCCAGGCGCCCGGTCAGCGCCATGCTCAGCAGCGTGCCGGGGATGATGGCCAGTGCCAGCGGCAGCCAGTTGCTGGCCAGGGTGGGCAGCAGCACGACCACCCCCACCCCCGCCGGCACGAACAGCAGCCCGAGATTCCCGAGCAGCACGTCGGCCACGCGGCCCAGGGCAGGCGGCGGCTCCTCCTTCCCGCGCCACAGGCGCAGGATGACGAAGAGCAGCATCATGCCGATGACCGGGCCGGGGATGGGCAGGCGCAGCACCCGCGCCAGCAGCTCGCCGGCCAGCTGGCAGGCCAGCAGGGCGGTGATGGCGCCGGTCATGGCTGGCGCACCGTGAACGACAGGGGCATGAGAAGGGTCCTTCCGCGGCAGGAACCCCCAGATTTCCCTCTGCCCGGCCGCTGCCGCAACGCATGATGAGCAGCGGCCGGGTGTGCGTCAGGCGGGAGGCTCAGACCGCCTGATAGGTCACCGTGACCTCGCCCACGCCCTCGCAGGTGCCATGCATGGTGTCGCCCGGCTTCACGGCGCTGACGCCGGCGGGGGTGCCGGTCATGATCAGGTCGCCCGGCAGCAGCTCCACATAGCGGGAGAGATAGGCGATGGCTTCCGGCAGGGACCAGATCATCTGGCTCAGGTCGCCGGTCTGCTGCACCTTGCCGTTCACGGTGACCTCGATCTTGCCCCGGCTCGGATGGCCGATGCGGGAGGCAGGGACGATCTCGCTGATCGGGCAGGACTGGTCGAAGCCCTTCGCGAGTTCCCAGGGGCGGCCAAGCTTCTTGGCTTCCGCCTGGATGTCGCGCCGCGTCATGTCCAGGCCGATGGCGTAGCCATAGACATGCTCCAGCGCGCGCTCCTGCGGGATGTTCTTGCCGCCCTTGCCGATGGCGGCCACCAGCTCGACCTCGTGGTGTAGGTCCTTGGTCTGGCCGGGAAAGGGCAGCGTGCCGCCGGGCACAGCGGCATTGGCCGGCTTGGAGAAGAAGAAGGGCGGTTCGCGGTCGGGGTCGTGGCCCATTTCCCGCGCATGCTCGGCATAGTTGCGGCCGACGCACCAGATGCGCCGGACGGGGAAGACGCCTTCTTCTCCCTTGACCGGGATGGTCGTCTCGGGCGCGGGCTCGATGACATAGCGCATGGCGGTTGCTCCTGAACCAATTCCATTGATTGGTTAGGCCCGCACGGGAGAGGCGTCAAGCGGGTGGCGCAATGAAGCCGGGACGCCTATGGCAGAGGCCATGGAACCTGATTCCGGCCTCCACGGCACGCCGGTCATGACACTGCTGCAGGCTTATCTCGCCAGCATCGCCCTCCCCGCCTCCGGCCGGCTGCCGCCGGAGCGCGAATTGGCGGAGGCGCTGGGCGTCTCCCGCGCCGAGCTGCGCAAGGCCCTGGCGATGTTGGAGGCCGAGGGGCAGCTCTGGCGCCATGTCGGCAAGGGCACCTTCCTGGGGCCCCGGCCACTGGCAGCCATCGGCGACGTGGCGCATCTGGCCCGGCAGGCGGATGCCACGGACATGTTGAATGCCCGGCTCGCATTGGAGCCGCAGCTTGCGGCGCTGGCGGCCCGCAATGCCAAGCCGGCGCAGCTGGAGGCGATGCGCGCCGCCATGGAGGCCTCCCGCCGTCCGGGCCTCTCCTGGCGGGGCTATGAGGGCCAGGACGCCCGGCTGCACCGGGAGATCGCCTCCGCCGCCGGCAACCCGCTGCTGCTGCATCTGTTCGACCAGTTGGCGGCCATCCGCCGCGTGCTGACCTGGGACAGGCCGCGCCCGCAGCCGGAAGGCCCGCCACCCGGCCATCCCTCCTTCGCCGAGCACGAGCAGATCGTCGCCGCCATCGCGACCAGGGAGGCCGAGGCGGCGGCGGCGCATATGCATGACCACATCGCCGCCGTGCACCGCCTGATCGCCCAGGCCTGAGGCGTTCAGCCCGGTCCCGCATTGCTGCCGAGGGCGGCGCGCAGCTCCGCCCCCGTGGTCAGCCAGCCGAAGAAGTGCAGCACGTTGAACTCCGTGGCCGCCTGCTGCCCCGGCCCGGCGGCCATGGTGCCATCCGTCACCATCACCGGGAAAAACTCGCGGTGATAGGCATCCCGCAGCGTGCTCTCGACGCAGACATTGGTGGCGACGCCCAGGATCAGAACGGTGCGGATGCGGCGGGCGGCGAGGATCTGTTCCAGGTTGGTGCCGGCGAAGCCGCTGTAGCGGGATTTCGGCACCACGATATCGCCCGCCTCCGGCCGCAGGGCCTCGACGATCTCGTAGTCCCAGCCGCCTTTGGTGATCAGCCGTCCCGCCAGCTCGGGCTTCTCCCGCATCAGCCGCAGGGCATTGGATTTGTGCCAGACCGGGGCGGTGGGGCCGCCGGCCTCGCGCAGGTCGGGCTCGAAGCCGTTCTGCAGATAGATGACGGGCATGCCCGCCGCCCGGCAGGCGGCGATGGTCAGGCGCGCTTCCTCGATCACCGGCGCGCTGCCGCTGACATCGAAGCCCGCCTGATCCAGGTAGCCGCCGGGGCTGCAATAGGCATTCTGCATATCCACCACGATGAGCGCGGCATCGGCGGCGGAGATGGGCAGCGGGCCGGGACGGGCCGGCAGGGTCACGGTCTGCGTCATGGCGGCAGGTTACAGGCAGAAACAGGCCTGGGGAGATTGCAGATGGCATGAGCGGAACAATCTTCCGTTCATGCTCGCCCTGCTGAAGCCAGCCGCCTGGCTCTTCCTCCTGTTCTTCCTCCTCCCGCTCGGCGTCTCCGCCGCGCTCTACTGGCAAAGCGGCCAGGGCGCGGGCTGGCAGACCGCTGACCGTTCCAGTGCCGGCATCCTGCCGCCGGCAGAGACGCACAGGCCGGCCGTGCTGCGCGTCTTCGCCGCGCAGACGGTGCGCTGGCGCGGCATTTTCGCCGTGCATTGCTGGATCGTCTTCAAGGAGGAAGGCGCTTCCCACTACACGCGCTACGATTACACCGCCTGGGGCGAGCCCATCCGCATGAACGGCTTCGAGCCTGATGGCCGCTGGTTCGGCCGAGCGCCACAGACGGTCCTCGCCGCTGATGGCGAGAGGGCGGAGGCGCTGATCCCGCGCCTGCGACAGTCCATCGCGCAGTATGCCTACCGCAACCGCGGCGACTACCGCGCCTGGCCCGGGCCGAATTCCAACACCTTCGTCGCCGCCGTGCTGGATGGGCTGCCGGAGATCGAGCTGGCGCTGCCGCCCACCGCCATCGGTAAGGATTATCCCTATGATGGCCGCTGGCTGCGCCTGACCCCTTCGGGCACCGGCATCCGGCTGACCCTGGGGGGCTATGGCGGGCTGACCCTGGCCTGGGTGGAAGGGATCGAGCTGAACATCCTGGGCGCCGTGGCCGGGCTGGACCTGCGTCGCCCCGCCATCAAGCTCCCCGGGCTCGGGCGGCTCGGGGTGAGCGCGGGCTGAACCGTTGCGGAGACGCTTGCCGGCGTCCGGCGGCTCCTGCTATTGCAGATCCGATGGTCACGACCCTCGCCCCGCCCGCGCTGACGTCGCTTCCGCCGGAGGAGGATCTCCGCCCCCTGGCCGACCGCGCCTATGAGCGGCTGCGGGAGGCGATCGTGGAAGGCATCCTCATCCCCGGCGCCAAGCTGTCCGAACGCGGACTGGCGGCCGCCCTCGGTATCTCCGCCCAGCCGGTGCGGGAGGCGCTGCGGCGGCTGGAGGCGGAGGGGATGGTGGAGACGCGGCCCCGCAGCGGCTCCTTCGTCGCGCCGCTGGACACGCCAAGGCTGGTGGAGATGGGGCGCATCCGTGCCGCGCTGGAAGGCGCCGCCGCCGGGCTGGCCGCCCGCCGCGCCGGCGCCGCCGACATTGCCGTGCTGCGCTCACGGCTCGCCGCCATGCGAGCCGCCACCGGGACGGGCGACCCGGCCATGCTGCGCCGGGCCAACGAGGCCTTCCATGACGCGCTGCACACGATCGGCGGCAATGCCTTCCTGATCCGCAGCCTGCATGCGCTGGGCGCCTACGACCATATCGGCCGCGCCCGTGCCCTGGCGGCGGAGGACGAGCCTCGCCAGGCGCTGGATGAGCATGCCGCCATCCTCGATGCCATCGCCGCCCGGGATGCCGAGGCGGCGGAGGCGCTGATGCGCGCCCATACCCTGCGGTCCCTGGCCGTCGCCTTTCCAGAGGAGAGCCGCGACTAGCAGAGCCCGCGCCGGCAGCGCCGCTGCCGCAGGATTCCACATAGCAAACACAGGGCGGTCAACGCCCGTGCCAGGAGGAATGAAGATGCAGTTGTTTCCCCGTGCCGCCATCGCCGCGGCCATGCTGAGCCTCGCCACCCCTTGGGCGGCGCAGCCGGCCGCCGCGCAGGGCGCGGCCTATCCCAACCAGCCGATCCGGGTGATCGTCCCCTTTTCGGCCGGCACCTCGGACACCGTGGCACGCCTGGTCGGCCAGAAGATGAGCGAAACGCTGGGCCAGCCGCTGGTGGTCGAGAGCCGGCCCGGCGCCGGCGGCAATATCGGCAGCGAGGCCTGCGCCCGCGCGACGCCCGATGGCTATACGATCTGCCTCGGCACCATCAGCAGCCACGCGATCAATCCCTCGATCTTCGTGAAGATGCCTTATGACAACCTGAAGGACTTCGCGCCGATCACGCAGCTCGCCGCCCAGCCCAATGCCCTGGCGGTGACCAACGACCTGCCCGCGAAGAACATCCAGGAACTGATCACGCTGCTGAAGGGCAAGCCCGGGGAGTACAACTACGGCTCCTCCGGCGTCGGCACCTCCATCCACCTGGCGGGCGCGCTCTTCTCCCAGCTCACCGGGACGCAGATGGAGCATGTGCCCTATCGCGGCAGCGGCCAGATCATGACGGCGCTCCTGTCCGGCGAGTTGCCGCTCGCCTTCGACAACTTCTCCTCGGCCTGGCCTTTCGCCAGGGAAGGAAAGATCCGCATCCTCGGCGTGACCTCCGCCAGCCGCAGCCCGACGGCGCCCGACATCCCCGCCATCGCCGAGGCGGTGCCGGGCTTCGAGAGCCTCTCCTGGCACGGCTTCTTCGCCCCCGCCGGCACGCCGCCGGAGATCGTGGCGCGGCTGAACAAGGAGGCCGTGGCGGCGCTGCGCTCCGAGACCGTCTCCTCCCGCTTCCGCGACCTGGGCATCACCCCCGTCGGCAATTCGCCCGAGGAATTCCGCGCTTTCATCGCCGGCGAGACGCAGCGCTGGGGCGAGGTCGCCCGCGCCGCCAATATCCGCGTGGAGTGATCCGCGCCCCGGCACGGGGCGGCGAATGGCGCCGGGCCGGCCGCTGGCATCCCATCGACGGGGTGCCGGGGCCGGCCCGGTGCTTTTTCAGCGGCGTTGCCGGCTGCCGGCGCGGTTGGCCAGGGCGCGGCAGCCGCTATCCTCGTCCGTGCCGAACTGGATGGTCGGCAGGATGGCCAGCAGCGGGTTGATGAAGGCCAGCCCCACTGCCGCGCCGCCCCGCGCGCCGAGTTCCAGCGGCTCGGGCAGCACGCTGGGGTCGCTGAAACTGCCGGAGATACGGATATCGGTGGAGAGCGCGCCGATGGTGAACTCGCGCGACTGCGTGCGCAGGCGGTAGCCGATCTGCTCCCGGGCCAGGTTCACCTGCCCATCCCCGACGATGATGGCTTCATCGGTGTCGATGATCATGGACTGCGTGTCCAGGGTGCCATCCTTCAGCGCCAGGTCGGCGATGAAGCATTGCAGGCTGGTCCGGCTGGGGATGCCTAGCGCGGAGAGGATGGCATTGGCCAGCCGCAGCCCGGAAAGATCCACCAGCAAGGCCGAGAGATTGCCGCCGGAGGTGGTCAGCGTCACCCGCCCGTCGCCGCGCCCCAGCAGCTGCGCCAGTGACGCGCCGGTGGAGCGCAGCTCCGCCCGCCCGCTCAGCGTGCCGCCGCCCTCGGAGCCCGCGGCGCTCATCAGCTTGGAGATATCGATGCGCTGGAACTGCGCCTTCACATCGGCCCTCAGCCCGCCGCCATCCACCGGGGAGAGCTTGCCGGTGAAGAGCATCTGCCCCCGGCCGATGCCGAAGGAAATCGGATGCAGGTCGACATTGCCGTCGACGACGTCGAATTCGGCGCGCAGGTTGTCCAGCGGCTGGCTGCGCCCGCCGCGGATGGAGCCGGCGCGGTATTTCACATGCACATCGGCGGCCGTCAGCTTCGGCATGTTCACCGGCGTATCCGGCAGCACCTGTCCGCTGGGCTTGGCGGGCGGCTTGTCGCCCGGAGCCTCGCCGATGAAGCCCGCGAGGTCATCCAGGTCGACACGCTCGGAGACGAGGTTGACGGTCACGTCCGGCCGCTCCCGGCGCGGCAGCACCGCGACCTCCCCGCCCAGGTCGCTGCGGCCAACGGTGCCCCTGATATCGCTGAAGCGGATGCGCTCGGCGCTGTAGTCCAGCGCGCCGGCGACGCGATAGGCCGAGGTCTGCGGGATGGGCACGCCGGTCAGCGGCGTCAGCAGGCCCATATCGGGCCCGGCGAGCACCAGCTGCAGCGCCGCGCCCTGGAAATGCAGCGGGTCGCTGAGCGTGCCTTGCAGCGAGACATTGGTGGGCCCGTTATCCAGCCGCAGCTGCACCGGCCAGGGCTTCTCGGCCTCGCGCAGCGAGAGCAGCCCGCCACCCACCAGGCGTCCGGTGATGGGCTGGCCGGCATAGGTGCCCTCGGCCGTCACGACGATGCGGGATGGCTCGGCCTCCAGCGCGGGCGTGATGGCATTGGCATCGGCCGTGGCGGAACCCTGCCGGGGCGGCACGGGAGGCGCGGGCGGCGCCGGCAGCGGGAGGCCGTTCTCCGCGATCACCAGGGTGGATTCCGGCGTGGCGGCAGGGGCCTCGGCCGCTGCCTGCGGCGTGGCTTCCTCGGTCTCGATGTGGAGGCCGAAATCGGCGCGCAGCTGCGGCAGGATCACCTTGCCCTCGCCATCGCGGATGCGCACGGCGCCGATCTGCGGCTGCTGCGCCGGCTCGGACGGCTCGCCGGCATTTTCCTGGCCGTCGGTGTCGAAGATGTAGTTGGCGCTCCCGTCCGGCATAGCGCGGATATTCAGCACGGGGCGGTCGGCCTCGATCCAGGGCAGGGTCAGCGGTGCGCCACGCCACCAGTCCCAGGCATTCACGGCGGCGGCGAGCCGGTCGATGCGCGCGAAGGGCGTGGGGTCGTTGAAGCCCTCGGGGTTTCCCACCACCACGCCCTCCGCCGTGACGACGATGGTGCGGCCGAGCTTCACATGCAGATGCTCCAGCTTCACCTCCCGCCCCAGGGCGGCGGAAGCACGCGGCTCGATGATCGGGATCAGCCAGTCCCAGCGGAAGAGCGCCACGGCCAGGGCGACGAGCAGCACGGGAATGCCGAGCCAAAGCAGCCATCTGCGCGCCGCGCGTCTCGCCATCGTCGTCCTCCGTGATCTGCCGCGCTCTCCTGCGTCAACGTCGCCTGGGTGGCGGGGTTGTGCGCGGCGCCCAATGCTCAAGTCATGGTGAGGGTAGCGGCCACCACCTCCAGGCGGCGATGCGCCGCGGCAAGGTGGCACGCCTTTGTGACGCTGGGCCGCCCGCCGCGTTGAGGCTTCCGCAACCAAGGCGGAGATTCGACTATGCGCGGATGGATCGGGCGAGGGCTGGCACTGGCGATGGCCGGGGCAGCGCTGCTCTCAGGCTGCGCCTCTCCGCCGCCGCCCCCGCCGGTGCCGCAGGTCAGTGCCGAGGCTCCCCAGCGGGCGGCGCTGGTGCGCGCCGCGCTGGAGGAATGGGAACGCTGGGGACGCCCGACCGTCGACGGCTGGCCGGAAGTGCTGCCGCAGGAGCCGGCACCCGAGAACTACAGCAATGTCCTGGCCTACTGGGAGACGGTGCCCGAGGGCCCCGCCGTCATCCAGCGTCACCAGCAGACCCACGACGCCTTGATGACCGGGCTGATGGAAATGCTTCCCGTGGGCGCGCCGCAGGTCCTGCCCTCCATCTCCCTCTGGTCGCATCCGGCGTGGTCCGCGGCCTTCGTCAGCTACGTCATGCAGCGGGCGGGCGTACCGGGCTTCGTCTTCCCCCCCTCGGCGGCGCATTCCTTCTATGTCGACGCGCTGCTGGCCAACTGGTCCAGCTACCCCGAGGGCGCCGCCTTCCGCCCGCATGCCCCGCATGAATACGCGCCCCGGCCCGGCGACCTGATCTGCGCCGACCGTTCCATATCGCCGCTCTACGGCTGGGAGGAGCGGCTGGCCGAGCCGGGCCAGTTCCGCCCGATGCATTGCGACGTGGTGGTGGCCTCGGGCGGCGGGCTGGTGCAGGCGGTGGGCGGCAATGTGCTGGGCGCGGTGGTGTTGCGCCGCTTTCCCGCGGATGCCGCAGGCCGTGCCCTGCCCCCGCCCTGGGACAAGCCGCCCTTCTTCGTGGTCTTCGAGAACCGGCTGGATACGACGCGCTGAAGGATGGGGGCAGCTTACTTACCTCTGCCCCCTGACCAGGCTAGACACGGCCGCGACAAGACAGGACTACCGCTATGGCAGTGAAGACACAGGCGCCGCCCGCCCCGGCACCGGGCGGCACGCCGCATGCCGGCATGGGCTTCAAGCAATTCGTGGCGATCATCGCCGCCATGATGATGACCAACGCCCTGGCCATCGATTCCATGCTGCCGGCGCTGCCGGAGATCGGCCACGCGCTGGGCGTCACCTCGGACAACCAGCGGCAATGGATCATCACCGCCTATCTGCTGGGCTTCGGCGCGCCGCAGATCATCTATGGCCCGCTGGCCGACCGCTTCGGGCGCAAGCCGGTGCTGCTGACGGGCTTCGTGATCTATACCCTGGCCAGCATCCTGGCGATGTTCAGCGGCAGCTTCGCCACCATGCTGCTGGCGCGGGTGCTGCAGGGCACCGGCGCGGCGGCGACGCGGGTGCTGGCGGTCTCCATCGTGCGGGACTGCTACTCCGGGCGGAAGATGGCGCAGGTGATGTCGCTGGCCTTCATCGTCTTCCTGGCGGTGCCGGTGGTGGCGCCGAGCCTGGGGCAGCTGATCGTGCTGGTGGCCCCCTGGCCCTTCATCTTCCTGGCGCTGGCGGTGTTCGGCGGTGCCGTCGGCATCTGGATCACGCTGCGCCTGCCGGAGACGCTGCACCCCGAGGACCGCATGCCCATCGCCGCCGGGCGCATCATGGCCGCCTTCCGCCTGGCGCTGACCAACCGCCAGGCCGTGGGCTACATGCTGGCCATGGCGCTGATGCTGGGCGGGCTCTTCGGCTTCATCAATTCGGCGCAGCAGGTCTTCGCCGATACCTTCCGCGCGCCGGAGCTGTTCACCACCATCTTCGCCGCCGTGGCGATGGCCATGGCCATCGCCTCCCTGCTGAACGCCCGGCTGGTCGGGCGCTTCGGCACGCGCCGCATCTCCCACACCATGCTGCTGGGCTATATCGGCTTCGCGGTGGTCCATGCGGCCGTGGCGCTCTCAGGGCATGAGAGCCTCCTGACCTTCTCGCTGCTGCAGGCCGGCATGATGTTCTGCTTCGGCCTGACCGGGCCGAATTTCGGCTCCATGGCGATGGAGCCGCTGGGACACATCGCCGGCACCGCCTCATCCGTGCAGGGCTTCGTCACCACCGTCGTCGGCGCGCTGATCGGCTTCTTCGTCGGCCAGCAGTTCGACGGCACGACCGCGCCGCTGATGCTGGGCTTCGCCGGCTGCGGCATCATGGCCCTGGTCCTCGTGCTCTTCGCCGAACGGGGGCAGCTCTTCCGCTCCCGCCAGGGCGCCTGAGGCCGGCACCGTGGCGGCACCCGGGCTGATGATCCGCATCGATCTGGGCGCCGGGCGCCGGCTGGGACCGGGCAAGGTGGCATTGCTGGAAGCCATCGCCGAGACCGGCTCCATCTCCGCCGCCGCGCGGCAGATGCGCATGTCCTACAAGCGGGCCTGGAGCCTGGTGGAGGAAATGAACGGCTATGGCCCGCAGCCCGTGGTGGCCGCGGCCCCGGGCGGCGCCCGCGGCGGCGGCGCGAGCCTGACGGAACAGGGACGGCGGCTGGCCGAACTCTACCGCGCCGTCGAGGCCGCCGCCGGCGCGGCGGCCGAGGCACCGCTGCGCGCGCTGGCCGCGCTGACCGGCCCCGGAACCTAGGGTCCCGTCCCCCGGTCCGTGGGACTATCCCTGAACCGTGGCGGAGCGGCGGGCCGATGGAAAGCACGGCCGCCTGTCCGGATGGCGAGGTCTGAAGGACTTCGGAATCAGGACACCGAGGCGGCTTCCATCCACCAAGGTCCGCTTGCCGGCCCTGGCCTTTTGACGGCGCGAAGGCCTTCCCCGGCCAGCGGCCTCTGCCTGACCGGGATCCGCACTAGCCCAGCCGGTCGAAGGCGACGCTGATCGCCAGCGGCGGCGCGGCGAAGGGCGCGGCGGTGATCAGCACATCGGCGCCGGCGCGGGCATAGGCTGCGGCATTGGCCTCCGTCACATCGCCATTCGCCGCCAGCCTGGGGCGCCTCGCGTGATCGGTCAGGGCGCGCGCCACCTCGGCGAACTGCTCGGGCGAGAGGCCGGCGCATTGCACGACATCGACGCCGGCATGGGCCAGCAGCACGGCTTCGTCCACGCTCCGGGCTTCCACCATCACCTGCCGTCCCGGCTGGGCCGCGCGCAGGCGTGAGACCCAGCGATGCGCCGGCTCCCGCCCCAGGAAGGCGCGGTGATCCGCCGTCACCAGCAGGCTGTCGGAGAGGCCGAGGCGATGCGGCACACAGCCCGCCGTCATGATGGCCTTCAGCATCACATCCTTGGCGCCCGGCAGATGCCCGCGCGTGCAGGCGACGACGATATCCGGGCGGGCCGTGCGGGCCTCGGCGCGGATGCGGGCTGCGCGGCTGGCGACACCGGAGGCCACCGCCATCAGCGCCTGCGCCACCTTGGCCGCCAGATGCAGGGTGCTGGCCGGACCCGTGGCGGTCAGGATGGTTCCGCCCTCCTCCGCCAGCGCGCCGGAGGAGGCGACCCGGTGCACCTCGGCGCCCGCCAGGCGGAACAGGGTCTCCGCTTCCTCCGCCGCGCAGAGCGTCATGGTGGCACCAGCCCGCAGCACCGCCTGGCCCCGCGCGTCCTGAATTCCCAGCGCCAGGGTGGTCAGGTCGCCATAAGGCGCGTCTTCCCGCAGCATCGCTTCCAGCCGGGCGGTCGAGATCAGAAAGGTCATTTCCACGGTTTCCTTGGACGCTGGGGTTGGGGCTTTGCCGTCAGGATAGCGCCGTCATGCTTCGCGTATGACAGGGCGCAGCGGGCGGCTCACATGCCGGTTGGACATGCCTCGTTACGGGCTTCGCCATGATCGAAGGCGACGGATTTGATCAGCGCCCAGACTTGCCGCCCCGGCGAGAGGCCAAGCCGCGCCACGGAATCGCGCGTCACGCGCGCCAGCAACAGGCTGGGGCCGATCCGCAGCCGCAGCGTCGCCTCATGCGGACCGGCGGGCACGCCGGGGACGACGGATTCGATCACCGCCGGCAGCACATTCTGCATGGAGAGGCCGCGCGGCTCCTCGACGGCCACGGAGACGTCGCGCGCCCGCAGCCGCAGCCGCAGCGCGGTACCCACCGGCACCGGCCGCAGCGTCGCCACCAGTTCCCCGCCAGGGAAACCCAGCCGCATCAGGCCACGCGCCGCATCGTGCACCAGCACCACGCAGGGCAGCAGCGCGCCGGCATCGCGCCGCGCCGCGAGGGGCAGGTCGGGGCGGGCGGAAAGCTCCTCCGCCGGACCGGCGGCCAGCACGCGCCCGGCCTCCATCAGCACCAGCGTATCGGCCAGGCGGTCCACCTCCTCCAGCGAATGGGTCACGTAGAGCAGCGGCACCCGCAGCGCGTCACGCAGACGCGCCAGGAAGGGCAGCACCTCGGCCCGGCGGGCGGCGTCCAGCGCCGCCAGCGGCTCATCCATCAGCAGCAGGCGTGGGCGGGCCAGCAGAGCACGGCCCAGCGCCACGCGCTGCTTCTCCCCGCCCGAGAGCGCGCCGGGCCGGCGCCCTAGCAGGTGCCCGATGCCCAGCAGCGCCGTCACTTCCTCGAAGCCCGGTCCCTCGGCGCCTCGTGGCGCGCGGCGGGCGCCGTAGCGCAGGTTGCTCTCAACCGAGAGGTGCGGGAAGAGGCGCGCATCCTGGAAGACGACGCCGCAGCGGCGCCTTTCGGGCGGCACGTCCAGCCCGGCGCCGGTATCCAGCAGCACGTCGCCGTCCAGGGCGACGCGGCCTTCCTGGGGGCGCAGCAGCCCGGCGGCAGCCGAGAGCAGCGTGGACTTGCCGCAGCCCGAGGGGCCGAAGAGCACCGTCACACCAGGCGTCGGCGCGGCGAAGGCGGCCTCAAGCCCGAAGCCGGGAAAGCGGTGCCGGACCGAGACCTCCAGCATCAGCGGCCCAGCATCCGGTGCATGTGCCGCGCCACCCATTCCGCCAGCAGCAGCCCGCCCACGGCCAGCGCAAAGGACAGCGCCGCCAGCCGCGCCGCCCTGATCTCGCCGCCCGGAGACTGGGTGGCGCTGTAGATGGCCAGCGGCAGAGTCTGGGTCTCGCCGGGGATATTGGAGACGAAGGTGATCACGGCGCCGAATTCGCCCAGCCCGGCGGCGAAGGCGGTGATGGCGCCGGCCAGGATGCCGGGGGCGATCAGCGGCAGGGTGACGGTGCAGAAGCGGTCCAGCGGCCCGGCGCCCAGGGTGCGCGCCGCCGCCTCCAGCCCCGGGTCCACGGCCTCCAGCGAGAGGCGCACGGCGCGGACGATCAGGGGGAAGGACATGACGGCCGTGGCCAGGGCGGCGCCCCCGCTGGTGAAGACGAGGCGGATGCCGAACCATTCCTGCAGCAGCCGCCCGATTGGCCCCTGCACGCCGAACAGCACCAGCAGCAGCCAGCCCACCACCACGGGCGGCAGCACCAGCGGCAGATGCACCAGCGCATCCAGCAGCGCCCGGCCAGGGAAGCGCCCGCGTGCCAGCACCCAGGCCGCCAGCACCGCCGGCGGCAGGCCGAAGGCCACGCTGCGGAGCGCGACCGCCAGGCTGAGCCGGACGGCCTGCCATTCCTCGGGCGAGAGCAGCTCCGGCAGCACTCAGGGCTTGTTCAGGCTGAAGCCGAGGCGGCGGAAGGTGGGCGCGGCCTCCGTGCCGGTCAGGAATTCGAGCACCGCGCGCGCCCGGGCGTCGCCCTCCGCCCGGCGCGTCAGCGCGAAGGGATAGGTGACGGGCGGATGGCTTCCGGCCGGAAAGGTGCCGACCACCGCCACGTCCGGCGCCACGGCGGCATCGGTGCCGTAGACGATGCCCAGCGGCGCCTCGCCACGCTCCACCAGCAGCAGGGCGCTGCGGACATTGTCGGCACGGGCCAGGCGGGGACCCAGAGCCTGCCACTGGCCCATCCAGGTCAGGGCCGCCTGGGCGTATTTGCCCACCGGCACATGGGCCGGATCGCCCGTGGTCAACCGACCGTCGGCGCCCAGCAGCGCCAGCAGGTCCGTCTGCTGCGTCAGCGCGACCGGATGCGCCCGCGCCCTGGGAGCCACCAGCACCAGGCTGTTGCCGACCGGACTGATGCGCGTCGCACTGAGGATCAGGTTTCGCTGCTGGAGATAATCCATCCAGGGCTCATCGGCCGAGGCGAAGAGATGGGCCGGCGCGCCCTGCTCGATCTGCCGCGCCAAAGCGGAGGAGGCGGCGAAGGAGAAGCGCAGGGTCTGCCCGGTGCGGGCCCGCCACTGCTCGCCCAGCGCCTTCATGGCATCGGTCAGGCTGGCGGCCGCGAAGACGGTGATGGCATCCTGCGCGCGGGCCGGTGGGGCCGCGGCGGGCAGCGTGAGCAGGACGGCCAGGATCAGGCGGCGAAGCATCACGGCGGCCTCCGCTATGTCCAACCAGACATAACGGAGGCCTGACCGGGCGGCAAGTTCAGGCGGGCGTGAAATCCATGGCCACGCCGTTGATGCAGTAGCGCAGGTGACTAGGGGGCGGACCATCCGGGAAAACATGGCCGAGATGGCTTCCGCAGCGGGAGCAATGCACCTCCGTGCGAATCATGCCGTGGCTGCGGTCGGTGGTGGTTTCGACCGAGCCTTCCAGCGGCTCGTCGAAGCTGGGCCAGCCGGTGCCGCTCTCGAACTTCCGGCCGCCGCGGAACAGCGGCTGGCCGCAGCCGGCGCAGGAGAAGGTGCCGTCCCGCTTCTCATGCAGCAGGGCACAGGTGCCCGGCCGCTCCGTGCCGTGCCGGCGCATCACCTGGTACTGCTCCGGCGTCAGGCGCTGGCGCCATTCGGCGTCGGTGAAAGTGACGGGATACTGACGGGTCTCGTTGTCCATGCGGTCCTCCGCTGATGGCGCCTGGGCGGCAGAGATGGGGGTTCCCTACTCCGCCGTCCACCCACCATCGACCAACATGGCCGAACCCGTCATCAGCGAAGAGGCGTCGGAGGCCAGGAAGACCACCGCGCCCATCAGATCCTCCACCTGCCCGATGCGCCCGAGCTTGATCTTGCCCAGCACGCTCTCCTTGAAGGCCGGGTCCTCGAAGAAGGGCCTGGTCAGCGGGGTTTCGATGAAGGTGGGGCCGATGCTGTTCACGCGGATGCCATGCGGCGCCAGGTCGATGGCCATGGCCTTGGTCAGCCCCTCGATGGCGTGCTTGCTGGCGCAATAGACGGTGCGTCGCGCACCGCCCACATGGCCCATCTGCGAGGAGACATGGATGATCGAGCCGGGCCTGCCCGCCGCGATCAGCCGCTTCGCCACGGCCTGTGCGGCGAAGAAGGCGCCACGCAGGTTGAGGTCCATCACCGCGTCGAAATCCTCCACCGTCACATCGGTGAACTGCGCGGGGCGGTTGCTGCCGGCATTGTTGACGAGGATGTCGTAGGGCTCCCGCGCCTCCAATGCCGTGGCGGTGGCATGGGGGTCGATCACGTCCAGGCACAGGGTGTCGGCGCTGCCGCCCTCGGCCCGGATGGCCCCGGCGGCGTCCTCGATCTCCGGCGCGGTGCGGGCGGCGAGGGTGACATGCGCCCCCGCCTCGGCCAGGGCCGCGGCCATGGCGAGGCCGATGCCCCGCCCGGCACCCGTGACCAGCGCCCTGCGCCCGTCCAGACGGAAGGAGGGTGTGCGCGGCAGCTTCATGGCTCGGCGTCCTTCAGGTGGCGCGCCAGCGCCATCAGCCGGCGGTCGCGCCAGGCACGGCGAGCCGCGAGTTCAGATTCCGGCAGCACCTCGCGCCGCTGCGCCTCGATCTGCCCGATCAGCTTCTCATCCCAGACGCGGTGCTCCTCCGTGGAGGCGGCGATGCTGTGATAGAGCGGGCCGAGGCGCCGGGCGTAATCGGCCACGCCGCCGGGGGCGTTGAGGTCGATGGTCTCGAAGGGCCCCATGAAGGCCCAGCGCAGGCCGAGGCCCTTGGACACCGTGCGGTCCACATCCTCGGCCGTCGCCAGCCCGGCTTCCACCAGCCGCCAGGCCTCCATCAGCAACACGCCCTGCAGGCGGTTGAGGATGAACCCCTCGATCTCCCGCGTCATCTCGACGGGGGCCTGGCCGACGCGCTCCATCAGGGCACGGACGGATTTCACCGTCTCCGGCGCCGTCCAGGGGGCGGGCACCAGTTCCACCACCGGCGCGAGCGACGGCGGGTTGACCGGATGCGCCACCAGGCAGCGCGCCCGGCAGGCCACATGGTCGGTATAGGCGGAGGCCGGGATGCCGGAAGAAGAGGAACCCACCAGCGTGTCGGGGCCGATGACGGCATCGATCGCGCTGAAGACCTCGCGCTTCACATCCGTGCGCTCGAAGGTGCTTTCCTGCGCGTAGACGGCGCCATCCAGCGCCTCGCGCAGGTCCTTCGCGACGGTGACTCGTGCGAGGATGGCCGAAGGGTCCTCCTCGACCAGCCCATAGGCGGAGAGATCGTTCAGCTGCTGCCGGACCACCTCGCGCCCCTTCTCCGCCCCGCCGGGGGAGGCGTCGTAGAGCGAGACCTCGCAGCCTGCGCGCGCGAAGACCACGGCCCAGCCGCTGCCGACCAGACCCGTGCCGATGATGGCGATCTTCTCCGCCATGGCGTCTTCCTCCCTTATTCCGCCGCGGCGCCGTACGGCACGTTCTTGCCGCCGTAGCGCCGCACGCGCAGGTTGGCCTGTTCGCCGTGGCCCGTGAAGCCTTCCAGCGCGCAGAGGCGGGAGCAATATTCGCCGATGCTGGCCGAGGCCTCATCTGTCAGCACGCGCTGATAGGTGCAGGTCTTCAGGAACTTGCCGACCCAGAGGCCACCCGTATAGCGCGCCGCCTTCTTGGTCGGCAGGGTGTGGTTGGTGCCGATGACCTTGTCGCCGTATGCGACGTTGGTGCGCGGGCCGAGGAAGAGCGCGCCGTAATTCGTCATGCGGTCCAGGAACCAGTCGGGGTCCTTCGTCATGACCTGCACATGCTCGGACGCGATCTGATCGGCGATCTTCAGCATCTCCTCGTCGTCTTCCGCGACGATGACGGCGCCATGGCTCTCCCAGGCCTTCCGCGCGATCTCGGCGGTCGGCAGGATCTTCAGCAGGCGCTCCACCTCCGCCATCGTCTCGCGCGCCAGCTTCTCGGAGGTCGTCAGCAGGATCGCCGGCGAGTCCGGGCCATGCTCGGCCTGGCCCAGCAGGTCGGTCGCGCACATCTCGCCATCGACGCTCTCGTCGGCGATCACCAGCGTCTCGGTGGGACCCGCGAAGAGGTCGATGCCGACGCGGCCATAGAGCTGCCGCTTGGCCTCGGCCACGAAGGCATTGCCGGGGCCGACTAGCATGTCCACGCTCTCGATGCTCTGCGTGCCCAGCGCCATGGCGCCGATCGCCTGGATGCCACCGAGGCAGTAGATCTCATCCGCGCCGGCCATGTGCTGCGCGGCGACGATGGCGGGCGCGGGCTTGCCCTGGTAGGGCGGCGCGCAGGTGATGATGCGCGGCACGCCCGCCACCTTGGCGGTGATGACGGACATATGGGCCGAGGCCAGCAGCGGATACTTGCCGCCGGGCACGTAGCAGCCCACCGAGTTCACGGGGATGTTCTTATGGCCGAGCACCACGCCCGGCAGCGTCTCCACCTCGATATCCTTCAGCGCGTCGCGCTGGGCCTGGGCGAAGTTGCGGACCTGGGTCTGCGCGAATTCGATGTCCTGGAGGTCGCGGTCCTTCAACTGCGCCATGCAGTCGCGGATCTCGGACTCGCTCAGGCGGTAATTGTCCCGGTCCCATTTGTCGAAGCGGACGGAGAGTTCGCGCACCGCCGCGTCACCGCGCGCCTCGATGTCGAGGAGAATGTTCTCCACCGTCTCCCGCACCTGGCGGTCGGCGGATTTCGCCGCTTCCACATCCGTGCCGCGCTTGAGCCACTGCGCCATCACCCGGTCCTCCCTGGCTGTTGCATACGTATGCAACAAAGGTTAGCGCAGGCCCGGATGGGCCGCAACGGGGTTCAGGGCTTCCAGACCAGCCTTCCCTCCTGCGTGACCACGCCCTGCGGCGGCAGGCGGGCGGAGCCCCGCAGCACCAGTTCCCCCGGCATGACCGCGCCCACGGCCGGCGCCGCCGGATCGGCCAGGTGGTGGCTGAGGATGGAGAGCACACGGGCCGCCATGGGCTGGATCGGCTGGGCATAGGTCGTGAGGTCCACCACCGGCCAGGATGCCGGCCCCGCGTCGTCGAAGCCGATGATGGAGACCTCCCGCCCCGGCTCCAGTCCGAATTCCCGCCGTGCCACGCCAAGCGCGGCGAAAGCCATGTGGTCATTGGCGCAGAACAGCGCATCCGGCCGCTCAGGCGCCGAGAGCAGTTCCCGTGCCGCTCGCGCCGCCTCCGCGAAGTCGTAATGCCCGACGGCCCGCAGCGGCGGCGGCAGGCCCAGCGCCGCCAGGGCCTCCCGGAACCCGGCCTCACGTTCCCGGCTGGTGGAGGCGTTCTCCAGCCCGGCGATGAAGGCGGGGCGCCGGTGACCGCCCGCCGCCAGGAAGCGCGCGATCAGCGCCGCGCCGCCATGGTTGTCGCCGGTGACGCTGGAGGTGGCGCCATCCTCGGTCCGCCGGTTCAGCAACACCACTGGGATACCGGCCTGCCGGCATTCCAGCGCGAAGCGGGAGGAGAGGCTGGCCGAGGCCATGACCAGCGCGTCCAGCCGGTAGCGCAGCACCTCCTCCAGGATGGGGTCGGAGCTTTCCCCCGGCCGGGCGGTGAAAAGCAGCACCCGGTAGCCCGCCCCTTCCAGCGCCGTGGAGAGGGCCTCCAGCATGGCGGGATAGAACGGGTTCTCCAGATAGGCGGCCGCGACCCCGATGATGCTGGACCGCCGGGTGATCAGGGAGCGCGCGATCAGATTGGGGCGATAGCCCAGCCGGGCGGCAGCTTCGGCCACCTTGCGCGCGGTGTCCGGTGCGATGCTGGCACCTGGGGTGAAGGCGCGGGAGACGGCGGATTGCGAGACCCCGGCCAGCCGCGCCACGTCATGCGCCGTGGCGGCGCGGATGGGGCCGGGCGCACGGGTCTTGGCCATGCGGTGTTCAGCCCCGCCGGCCAGGGCGCGCGGCGAAGCGGCAGGGCGGCAGGGCGGACGGCGGAAGCAAGGGCGGTGTCATGGCGGGTCCAGCGGAGCAGTAGCGCGAATGGGGCCGGCTCTCACGGGCAAACTGCGCTCTGGCCAGCACCGAGGGCAACCCGGCGAGGGAGCCGCGAGCCAAAGCTTTGCCATAATTACCCTTGTGGCGCTGCCGTTTTCCATTTTTTGTTCACGATAAGTTCTGATACTGACCTGGAGACGCGCCTCAGTATGGCAAAAACGTGACCGTCGCTGCCCAAATTGAGGCTGGAATGTGGCGATAGTTCGCCCTAATTGGGAAGCACAGGAGGCACCGATGGACAGCAAGCTGATCGATATCCGCGGCACCAAGAAGATCCACGAGGATGCTGTGGCTGCCGCCCGTCGGGAACGCGAAAGCGCCGCTTATGCCGAACTGGCCGAGATGAACGTCAACTGGAACAGCTGGGGCGAGAAGCCTGGATTCCTGATGGGGTCCTACCGCCCGCACTGAACGCACGCGCCTCTCCCCCAGGCGCGGCTGCCTTCCCCCAAGGCAGCCCCCCGAAACCGCAGCGGCCTGCCTCGCCATTGATGCGAGGCAGGCCGTTTTCATATGGCGGCGCTGTCAGGCCAACAGGGCCGGGACAGCGGAACGGGAAGCCCGTGGGCTTCCCGTCATCTCATTCAGGACGCTTCGCGGCGGATGTTCCAGAGCACGGGGAAGCCGAAGTCGATCACTCCCTTCAGTTCCTTCCGCCACACCGCCGGGCTGGAGAACTGGCCCGTCAGCATGAAGTTCACATTGGCCAGGGCGCGGCGGTTGATCTCCGCCATGATCTCCCGGCGCTTCTCCAGATCGGCCTCCGCCTCGAAACGCTGTAGCAGCGGCGTCAGGGCCTCATCGCAATACAGCCAGGGCGCGGTGCCCGTGCAGTTGTAGCCGATGCCCAGGTTGCTCAGCGGGTCTGAAAGGTCGAAGCCCGTGTAAACGACGGGCACGGCGCTCCAGCCGCCCTTCTCCACCGGCTCACGGCTCAGCCAGCGCTGCGCGGCCGTGGCCCAGTCCAGGGTCTGCTGGTCCACGTTCAGCCCCATCCGCTTCATGCGATCCGCCACCACCATGGCCATGGGGTTGATCAGCGCTGAATCCGCCGGGTGCAGGAGGACCACCCGCTCGTTGTTGTAGCCGGATTCCTTCAGCATGGCGCGGGCGCGTTCCAGGCTCGGCTCCCGCAGGGCCTCACTGCCGGCCTCGGTGGCGTAGCGCGTGCCGCACATGGTCATGGACTGGCAGATGGGCTGGAACATGCCCTCCGGCAGGCCGTGCACGGCCACCGTCTCGCTCTGGTCCAGCCCCGTCTGCAGGGCCTGGCGCACCTTCAGGTTGTTGAAGGGCGGCTGTGCATGGTTCAGCGCCAGGCCCCCCATGATCTGGGCGATGCCGCCGGGCTTGGCCAGGGTGAGGTTACGGTCGCGTTGCAGCACCGGCAGGAAGTCCAGCGGCGCGTATTCGAGGTAATCCACCTCGCCATTCCGCAGCGCGGCGGCGCGGGTGGCGGGGTCGCCGATATTGATGAATTCGGCGCGCTCGACATGCACGACCTTGCCGCCGGCCAGGCCATCCGCCGGCTCCTCGCGCGGGCGGTAGCGCGGGTTACGGCGGAAGACGGTCTTCTCGCCCGGCACCCATTCCTCCTTGATGAAGAGGAAGGGGCCGGAGCCCACAATCTCCTTCACCGCCTCGGTCGGCGGCGTCGTTCCCGCGATGCGCGCGGGCATCATGAAGGGCACATGCACGCTCGGCTTGCCCAGCGCGTCGATTACGCCGCCGAAGGGCCGCGACAGTTCCAGCACGAACTGATTCTCGCTGGTGGCGCGCAGATCCTTACTGGCCGCCATCAGCCGGCGGCCGGTGGAATCGCGCCCGCCCCAGCGCTTGATGGAGGCGACGCAATCCTCCGCCGTCACGGGCTTGCCGTCATGCCATTCCAGGCCGGGGCGCAGCGTGAAGGTATAGGTCAGACCGTCATCGCTGATCTTCCAACCTTCCAGCATCTGCGGGCGGAAATTGCCTTTGCTGTCCATCGACACCAACGTGTCGAAGACCATGTAGGCGAAGTTGCGGGTGATGAAGGAGGTGCCAACGACGGGGTCCAGCACCTGCAGGCCGACATTCACCACCAGCCGCACGGGCCTCTCGGCCTGCTGTGCCTGCACGGGCAGGGCGATGCCGGCGGCAAGCAGCGCAGAAGCGAGGACCGTCCGGCGCAGCCAGTTCTTCAGTTGCATCGTGCTCTCTTCCTCTCCGTTCCTGCTCAGCCCGCCTCATGCGCGGCGGACCATGCCGCCGCCACTTCCTCGCCCGTGGCGAACCAGACACCGGGGAAGGTCTTGATCCACTGGATCATCTCCCGCAGCAGCGCGACGCGGCTGGGCCGGCCGCTGATCTGCGGATGCATCACGAGATTATAGAGGCCGCCCCAGCGATAGATTTCGCGGAACTCGTCCTGGAAGATTTCCCGCAGGTGGCTGTTGGGAAAAATCGGACGCGGGCGGGCAATGGAGAAGAGCGCGTGCGGCGCGTCGTCCAGGCTCCAGTGCCAGGGCAGCTCGATCGGCCCACGCCCGCCATCCGGCAGCTCCAGCCGGTAGGGATTCACATCGGCCATCAGCGAGCTGTCGTAGAGGAAGCCGTGCTTCTGCAGCAGGCCGATCAGGTTGTCGCTGGTCTCGCCGGCCGGGGAGCGGTAGCCCTTCGGGATCACGCCCAGCACGCGCTTCAGGGCATCGAGCCCGCGTTCCATCTCCTCCACTTCCTTCTCGGGGAAGTCGGGATCGATCCACTCATGGGAATAGGAATGATGGGCGATCTCGTGCCCACCCTTCAGAATCATCTCGCCACGGCTCGCATGATTCTCCGCCGTCCAGCCAGGGACGAAGAAGGTGGCCTTTACCTCCTCCTCGGCCAGCGTCTCCAGGATCTTCGGCACGGCGACGCGGGCGCCATAGGTGCCCTGGCTCAGGATACCGGGGCGGCGCGCATTGGCGGGATCGCGCGAGAGCCAGAGCGTCTCCGCGTCGAAGTCGAAGGTCAGCATCACCGCGATGCGCGCCCCGTTCGGCCAGTTCACCTTCATGTCGATCATGCTTCTCGCTCCTCAGTTCTCGCCGTCGCGCGGCGGATGCCGCCCATCCATCCAGCCGCCATCGGCCACGATGACCTGCCCCGTCACGAAGGAGGCATCGGAGGATGCCAGGAAGGCAATGACGCCCGCGATCTCCTCCGGCCGCGCGCTCCGGCGCAGCGGCGCGGCCTCCACCATGGCACGGCGGTAATAGGAGTTGAGGAGGAATCCCTCGGTCATCGCCGTTTCGATCACGCCGGGCGCCACGGCATTCACGCGCAGCCCGCGCGGACCCAGCTCGGCCGCCAGCTGCCGGGTGAACTGCGCCACGCCGCCCTTGGCCGCGGCATAGGCGCTGATCCCCGGATAGCCCGCGACGCCGAAGATCGAGGAGAGGTTCACCACGCATCCGCCTGGCTGGGTCAGATGTGGCAGCACATCCCGCGTCACCCGCAGCACGGCGGTCAGATTGGTGTCGATGAAGCGCGCGATCAGCGCGTCGTCGCTCTCTGCCAGCGCGCGGGAGCCGCCGATGCCCGCGTTGTTCACGAGGATATCGATGCGGCCGAAGGCTTCCAGCGCCGCCACGGCCAGCCGGGCGCCGACATCGGGCGCCGTGATGTCCAGCACGCAGGCAACGGCGCCGGGCGGCAGGGGCGCTTCAGCCAGCGCGGGGTCACGGTCGGCCAGCAGCACGCGCGCACCTTCCGCCGCCAGTCGTGCAGCCGTGGCGGCGCCGATGCCGCCCGCGGCCCCCGTGACAATGGCCACTTGGCCGGCGAAGCGTTGCGGGTCAGGCAAGACGACCTCCATCGACAGGCAAAGAGACGCCGGTGACAAAGCCCGCCCCCTTCCCCAGCAGGAACAGGACGCTTTCCGCCACTTCCTCGGCATGGCCAAAGCGGCCCAGCGGATGGCGGGCGCGGAATTCATCCATGCGGCGGGCCCGCGCCTCCGCATCTCCGGCAGCGGCGAAAGTGGCCTCCAGCATCGGTGTCTCGATCGAGCCCGGGCAGACGCAGTTGACGCGGATGCCTTCCGGCGCATGGGCCAGGGCGAGGCTGCGGGTCAGCATGACCACCGCACCCTTGCTGGCGGAATAGGCGGGGAGCGCCAGGGAGCCCACCAGCCCAGCGGTGGAGGCCAGCGTCACCACCGCGCCGCCGCCCGCCTGGCGGATCTGCGGGATGAAGGCGCGGACGGCCAGCCAGGTGCCCTTCACGTTCACGGAGAAGACGCGGTCCCAGTCGGCTTCCTGCGCCTCCACCGCCGGCACGGTGGGGCCGAGCATCCCTGCTGCCGTCACCAGCAGGCTGGCGGGGCCGAAGCGGCGCAGCCCTTCCTCGGCCGCCCGCGCCACATCCCCGGCGACGGAGACGTCGCCCGCCACGGCAAGCGCCTGCGGGCATTGCGCCGCCAGGGCGTCAAGCCCTGCGGCATCACGGTCGAAGAGGACGAGCTTCGCTCCCTCTCGCGCCAGGGCCTCCGCGACAGCGCGGCCCAGGCCGGAGGCGGCGCCGGTCACCGCCGCCACCTGCCCTTCGAAACGTCCACCCATGCTGGGCCCCCAGAAGCCGAGAGGAAGAGAGAGCCGGCATGCCGGCCGGAAGTGCTGGACAAAGCCCATATCGCAGAGCAATACGAACACATCGCCATGAAGCCTAGGAAGCCGCGCTGATGCTGTCAAAGGGAAAGGACGACACCGCCGCGAGGGAGGCAGGGGACCGGCTTTTCCTGCAATCGGTGGAGCGCGCGTTGCGGGTCCTGGAAGCCTTTGGCCGGCAGGCCCGGCCCATGTCGCTGGCCGAGCTGGCCGCGGCCGCGGGGCTGGACAAGAGCGCGACCCAGCGGGTCGCGCATACCTTGCAGGCACTCGGTTATCTGGAACGCAGCGCCAGCGGGCCAGGGCTCGTGCCAGGCAAGCGGCTGCTGGACCGTTCCTTCGACTACCTGCGGATGAACCCGCTGGTGGAGCGGGCGACGCCGGTGCTGCAGGAACTCCGCCGTACCGTGCAGGAGCGCGTGGATCTCAGCCTCTTCGACGACACCGATGTCGTCTATGCCGTGCGGCTGCAGAGCAAGCGGGAGACTTTCTTCGCCACGCTGGTCGGGCGACGGCTGCCGACCTTCTGCTCCTCCGGCGGCCGCGCCATCCTGGCGGCCCTGCCGGAGGCGGAGGCCGAGGACATCCTCGCGCGCTCAGACCGCCGGCCGATGACCCCCAAGACCATCACCGATCTTCCGGGCATCCGGCGCAAGATCGCCGAGGCGCGGCGGGACGGCTTCGCCCTGGCGGTCGAGGAGGCACTGCTGGGAGAGATCGCGCTGGGCACGGCGGTGCGTGACCGGGACGGGCGCCCGGTGGCCGCCATCCATGTGGCGGGCTCGCTGTCTGAATGGGATGCCGAGACCTTCCGCCGCCGCGTCGGCCCCGTGGCCATCGAGGCGGCACGGGCCCTGAGCCAGGGCCCGGCCATCCGCTGAGAGCGTCCCGGCGCGCGCCCTGGCGCGCCGGGTGTCGTCGCTCAGAGCGCCAGGGAGCGCCCGGCGGAGCCGAGATCGGCGAAGGCTTCGTCCAGCCGCTTCACCACGCCCTTCTCGCCGGCCCGCAGCCACTTGCGGGGGTCGTAAAGCTTCTTGGTCGGCTTGCCGTTGGAGGGGTCGATCTGGTGCGTGAAGGCCACGGGATTGGCCTGCACATAGGCGCCCACCGGCTCGGCGAAGGCGAATTGCGTGTCGGTGTCGATGTTCATCTTGAACACGCCATAGGACACGGCCTCGGTGATCTTGTCCTTCTCCGAGCCCGAGCCGCCATGGAAGACCAGGCTCATCGGCTTGGCGCCGCCGCCGAACCTGGCGGAGACGGCCTCCTGCGAGGCCTTCAGGATCTCCGGCCGCAGCTTGACGTTGCCCGGCGCGTAGACGCCGTGGACATTGCCGAAGGAGGCCGCGACGGTGACATGGCCAAGGGGGGAGAGAATCTCCCAGGCCTTCAGCACATCCTCGGGCTGCGTGTAGAGATGCGCGTTGTCGGCGGACTCTTCGAGATCGTGGCCGATGCCGTCTTCCTCGCCGCCGGTGACGCCCAGCTCGATCTCGAGGCTCATGCCCAGCGGCGCCATGCGCTTCAGGACCTTGGCGCATTCCTCGATATTCACGTCGAGCGGCTCGGCCGAGAGGTCGATCATGTGGGAGGAGAAGAGCGGCTTGCCCGTCCGCTTCATGAACTCCTCGCCGTGGTCGATCATGGCATTGACCCAGGGCAGCAGGCTGCGGTCGGCATGGTCGGTGTGCAGCACCACGCAGATGCCATAGGCCTTGGCCACGGTGTGCACATGCTGCGCGGCGGAAACCGCGCCCAGCACGCGGGCGGCATTGGCGTCCGGGCAGCCTTCGCCGGCGAAGAAGCGGGCGCCGCCGTTCGAGAGCTGGATGATGACGTCGGACTTGTTCTTCGCCGCCGCTTCCAGCACCGCGTTGATGCTGTTGGTGCCGACGACGTTCACGGCGGGCAGCGCATAGCCACCCTCACGGCAGGCATCCAGCAGCGCCAGGTAATCCGCTCCGGTCACCACGCCCGGCTGCAGCTTCCTGCCTGCCTGCGGAGCCTGGCTCTCCTGTACCATGTCGTTCATCTGTGGTCCTCGTGGTGGCTGTATGCGCGTGGCCGCTCCGGCCCCGGCGCGTCATTCCCGGCCTGCATGACGAAGCAGGAGCCACGACCATAATTCCAATTCGCGCCGCCGGGTAGATGCCCCCCTCCGGCCACCGGCCAACCCACGAGGAAATCATCGCCTTTCCCGGGATGCCGGGTCTCAGCGGTCTCCGCCGTCCCACCAGCGCACCACTTCCGCCATGCCGTCCCGCAGAGCGATGCGCGGCGTCCAGAGCGTGGCGGGGGGCAGGCTCGCGGGGTCGGCGCTCCAGTCGCGATGCAGCAGCTCCCGCGCCTTGCCATGGCCGAAGATGCCGCGCCTCCCGCTCAGCTTCGCCCAGAGGTCCGCCGACCACCCGGCGGCCAGGAAGACCGCGTCGGGCAGGCGCAGCAGGCGCGGCGGGCGCCGGCCCATGGCGGCGGCGGTGACGCTCAGCACCTCGGTGAAGCCGTAGCCGTCGTGGCGTGCATCGGAAACTTCGTAGCAGCCGCCTGATATCTCGGCGCCGCAGAGAGCAGCGATGGCATCGGCCAGGTCGGCGGCATGGATCATGGCGATCCGTGGCTCGGGCGGCCCCGGCACGGCGGCGAAGGGTGCCGTCACGAGCCGGCGCAACGCCCTTCCCTCCTCGTCTCCGGGGCCGTAGACCACGCCGGGGCGCAGGATGGTCCAGGCCTCCCCGCCAGCGGCGGCACGCGCCGCCGCCTCGCCCGCCCGCTTGCTGGCGGCATAGTGGGAGAGCTGCGGCGCCCGCGCGGCCAGCGAGGAGATCAGCAACCGCCGTGCCTCCGGCGCCTCCCGCGCCACCACCTCGGCCAGCAGGGCGGTGCCGTCGCGGTTGACGCGCATGAAGCCGGCGAGGTCCGATGCCTTGGTCAGCCCGGCCAGATGCACCACCGCATCGGCACCGCGCACCAGCTGGGTCAGGGCGGCGGCGTCCTGCATGTCGCCCAGCACCAGCTCCATCGGCGCATCGGCCAGCAACGGATGCACAGGGTCGCGCCGTACCAGCATGCGCAGCCGCCAGCCGGCGCGGGCGAGCGCGGCCAGCGCATAGCGGCCGACGAAGCCGGTGCCGCCCGTCACTGCGACCAGCGGCGCCCCGCGCATGGGCGTCAGGCGACCTGCTGGCTGGCGCTCGGGACCGGACCGAATTCGCCGGCGAGATATTTGCGGCGCGACCAGGCCCGGCTCAGCTTGCCAGAGGAGGTCTGCACCAGCGCGCCCGGCGGCACCAGCACCACCCGGCCCTCCAGCCCGTGGCGGGCGCGCAGCACGCCGCCGACCTCGGCGATCAGCCGCTCCCGTGCCGTGGCATCGGGGGCGCCGCGCGCCTCGACCAGCAGCACCACCGTCTCCTCGCCTTCCTCATCCACCGAGAAGGCAGCGACATCGCCAGTGCGCAGGTTGGGCAGCGCGTGCTCCACGGACCATTCCAGGTCCTGCGGCCAGATGTTGCGGCCCTTCACCAGGATCACGTCCTTGGCGCGACCGGTGATGACCACCTGTCCGTCCAGCATGTAGCCGAGGTCGCCGGTATCCAGCCAACCGTCTTCCGAAAGCACCTCGGCCGTCCGCTCAGGCTGGCCGTCATAGCCCTGCATGATGCTGGGGCCACGCACGCGGATGCTGCCCACCTGCCGGTCCGGCAGGATCCGGCCAGCGGAATCGCGCACCTCCAGCTCATGCTCCGGCAGCACCTTTCCGCAGAGGACGAAGGGCCGGCGCCGCTCGGTCTGCGCGGTCGCGGGCACGGCCCGGCCCTCGGTCTCCAGCCGCGTCAGGTCGATCTCGTCGGTTTCGAAGCCCTGCTCCAGCTCGGCAAAGGATATGGCCAGCGTCGCCTCTGCCATGCCGTAGCTCGGCACCAGCGCCTCCCGCCGGAAGCCATGCGGGGCGAAGCCCTCGGCGAAGGCTTCCAGCACATGCGGGCGGATCATGTCGCCGCCCAGCCCGGCGACGCGCCAGGAGGAAAGGTCCAGCCCCTCCGGCGCGCTGGCGCGGCGGCGGACGCAGAGCTCGTAGCCGAAGCTCGGGCTGAAGGAGAGCGTACCTTTGTATTCCGAGAGGATCGACAGCCACATCATCGGCCGCCGGGCAAAGTCGGAGGTCGGCATCGCGTCGATCGAGAGCTGCCCGGCGATCGGCGTGAGCAGGAACCCGACCAGACCCATGTCGTGGTAGAAGGGCAGCCAGGAGGCGGTGCGGTCGCCCAGCCGCATCTTCAGCCCGTGCTGCATGATGCCGGAGGTATTGGCCATCACCGCCCGCTGCCGCACGGCCACGCCCGTCGGGTGCCGCGTGCTGCCGGAGGAGAATTGCAGATAGGCGATGTCATCCGGTCCGCTGGCCACGGGTGCCGCGGCGGCGGGCTGCACGCCGCGCATCTGCTCCACCGTGCCGAAGAACTTCAGGCCCATCCGCCCGGCCACCGGGGCCAGCCAGGGCATGATCTCGCCGGGGACAAAGAGGGCGGCCGCGTGGGCTTCCTGCAACAGCCGCTCGACCTGCGCCACATAGGCCTCCCGCCCGCCGAAGGGCGGCGGCAGCGGCAGCGGCGCGGGCACCAGCCCGGCATACTGGCTGGCGAAGAAGGCGCAGACGAAATCCGGCGAGGTATCGGCCAGCATGGCCACCCGCTCTCCCCGCCGCAGCCCGGCGCCCAGGAGCCGGCCGGCCAGGTCCAGCGCCTGCTCCCGCAGGTCGCGATAGGTCAGGCTGGCGACATGCCCGCCGCGGATCGAATGGAAGGCGATGCCGGTCGCGCCGCCGGCCGCGTAATCCAGCGCCTCGGGCAGGGTCGCGAAATCGCCCCTGCGCAGCGGAAGGCCGCTCAAAGTCGGTATCGGAAGCGGCATGAAGGCTCTCTCCGCCCAGATGCTCGGGCATGGCCAGATACAAGATCGCCTGCCCAGTCTCCGGCAGGCGTGGAGGCACTCCCTCAGCCCGGAAATGCGTCTGGCCTGCCTATAAGCTCAAGCCGATCCCGTCAATCTTATGAGGGGCCGCCATGGTCCTGTGGCATGGCGCGGCGGACTGGCCGGTGCTAGATTCAGTCCTTACTCGGAGTTCGGGCCGGGTCCCGGCACCGCCGTGTGGCCGCGCCGCCAGCCGGCTCTTCGAGGCGGATGAGGACCAGAACACTGCGCGCTGTCATTCTCTGCGCCGGCCAGGGCCGGCGTCTGATGCCCCTGACCGAGTTCAACCCGAAATGTCTTCTGCCAGTCGCCGGCATGCCCGTGCTGGAATGGCAGCTGCGCGCCCTGGCGGCCAATGGCATCACCGATGTCACGGTCGTCACCGGCTTCGGGGCCGACCGGGTGGAGGCCATGCTGGCCGGGCTCGGCGATTCCGCCGCCGGCGTGCGGCCGCGCTTCAACCCCTTCTACGCGGTGGCCGACAATACCGGCAGCTGCTTCCTGGCGCGGGACGTGCTGGAGCAGGGCAGCCGCGAGACTGGCGGCTGCCTGCTGCTGAATGGCGACACGCTGTTCGAGCCTGCCATCCTGCGCCGGCTGCTGGATGCGCCCGCCGCCCCCATCACCGTCACCATCGACCGCAAGGCGCAGTATGATGACGACGACATGAAGGTCTCGCTGGCGGGCACGCGGCTGCTGGCCATCGGCAAGACCCTGCCGCCGGAACGGACCCAGGGCGAGTCCATCGGCATGCTGCTTTTCCGCGGCGAGGGCGGCGCCCGCTTCGCCGCCGGCGTGGAAGCCGTGCTGCGCCGGCCCGACGGGCTGAAGCGCTGGTATCTCTCCGTCATCGATGCCCTGGCCGCGGAGATGGAGGTGCGGGTCGCCTCGATCGAGGGCCTCTCCTGGGGCGAGATCGACTTCCCGGCCGATGTGATGCGGGCGGAAATGCTGGGCCAGCGCTGGCGCGAGGCCGCGGCCACGGTGGCCGCGGCGGAGTAAGGGCGCGGCGCCCTCAGCCCCGCCGGGCCAGCACGGCCTCCGCCAGTTCCAGGTCGGCCGGCTTGTCCACATCGACGGCGGCCTCGGCGAAGGGCAGTTCCACCGCCGCCAGCCGGGTGCCGGTGCGGGCGCCCAGCGCCGCCAGCACGGCGGGCAGGCTGAGCAGGCCCAGCGCGAAGCGCAGCAGCACCCAGGGGCCCAGCAGCCTCACCATGGAGAGCGGCTTCTTCCGCTGCTGCTCCACCTGCCGCCAGAAATCCACCACGGCCCCGGCGCGCGCCGTGCCCATCCAGAAGAGATTGCAGCCGCTGAAGCGCCCGTCGCGGAAGCGCAGCCAGGTGCGGCGCGTCTCCGGCCAGGCGGCCAGCACCGTCTCCGCCCGCGCCAGACCGGCGGCGACATCCACGCCCGGCGGCAGGTCGGCCAGGAAGCGCCCCACCATGGCCGGGGTCAGCAGCGCGTGGTCGGCCGTCGTCACCAGCAGCGGAGCGCCGAATTCCGCCAGGGCGGCGGCCACGCTGCGGCTGGGCGAGCCTTCCGCCGGGCGCGGCAGCGCATTCCCCAGCGGGAAGCCGGCCAGGCTCCGCTCCGGCGCCTCGATCATCACGACGATCCGGGCGATGCCGGGGCTGGCCCGCAGCGCCGCCAGCACCCGCGCCAGCATGGGCACCCCGCCCACCGGCAGCAGCGCCTTGTGAGAGACGCCGGCCGCCAGCGCCATGGGATCCCGCGCGCCCTGCCGGCTGCCCGCCAGCACCAGGGCCGTCACGCCGGTCATGCCGCGATGTCCCTGCCGAAGACGCGATAGGTCTTGTAGGCCTTGCCGCCCACCGCCTCGGCCAGGCGGCGCATCGGCAGGTTGTCCTCCAGCACCCAGGACATCTCGATGGTGCGGATGCCCATGGCCCGGGCCTCCCGCCGCAGCGCGTCCACGATGAAGAGCGGCAGCACCCGGCCCAGCATGCCCCGCGCGACATCCCGCCGCACGCCCATCAGCGGCACGCGGGCGGTGCCGGGCAACCTGTGCCGCAGCCGCCAGAGCAGCTTCGCCCAGCCGAGGGGCAACAGCCGGCCGCCGAGGTCGCGGATCGCCTCGTTCAGGTTGGGCAGGCAGACGGCGAAGGCCACCGCCTGCCCCTCCATCTCCGCGAACCAGACCAGCCTCTCGTGCAGCAGCGGCTTCAGGCTGGAGGCCATGGCATCCACCTCCTCCCGGGTGATGGGCACGAAGCCCCAGTTGCCGGCCCAGGCCTCGTTGAAGATGTCCACCAGCCGCTCGACCTCCCGCCGCAGCTCCGCCCGCCGCAGCGGCCGCAGAACCACCCCCGGCGGCAGGCCGCGCGCCACCAGCTGGGCGGCGGCGGGGGTGGGCGGCAGGGCCGTCTCCACCCGGTAGGCGAGCAGGTCCTTCTCCCGCTCATAACCGAGGGCCTGGAGGTGCCGGGCGGCATGGGGCGGGTCATGCGGCATCATCAGCATGGGCGGGGTGTCGAAACCCTCCACCAGCAGCCCGCTTTCCTCATTGATCGAAAGGCTGAAGGGGCCGGTGATGCGCCGCACGCCACGCGCCGCGCACCAGCCCTCCGCCACCTCCAGCAGCGCGGCATGGACGGTGGCGTCATCCCCCGCGGCCAGCAGGCCGAAATGCCCGGCCGGGCTGCCATCGGCCATGGGGGGGGAGAGCCGGTCCTGCTGCGCGCTGATGCGCCCCACCACCTCGTCATCCCGCAGCGCCAGCCAGAAGGCGGCCTCGGCATGGCGGAAATAGGGGTTCCGGCGGGGAGAGAGGGTCATGCGACGCTCCATCCGCAACGGCGGCACCCAGTTCGGGTCGCCGCGCATCAGCCGCTCCGGCAAGCGGATGAACCGCTCCATGGCGGCGCGGCCGGAGACCGGGACGATCTCCACCCCATGGCGCTGGTGCATCATTGTTCCTCGAAGCGGATCAGCAGCATGCCGCCCAGGGCGGCGAAGACGATGGGTGCGGTCCAGACGGAGAGGGCCACCGGCGCCACTCCGGCCTCGCCCAGCGCGGTCAGCAGCCCACCCAGCAGCAGATAGCCGAGCCCCAGGCTGAGGCCCAGCAGCGGCCGGAGCCCCCCGCCGCCCCGCCGGGGCATCTCAAAGGCCACGGGCGCGGCCAGCAGCAGCATCAGGAAGGGGGCCAGCAGCCGCGCGAAGCTGTTCTGCAGCCGCGTGGCATAGAAGGCCGGGCCACGGTCCACCGCCTGTTCCCGCCGCAGCGCGCGCAGCAGCCACCAGGGGTCCTGGGATTCCGTCGGCCTGGCGAGCTCGATGATCTCGGCGGGCGGCGGGCCCTCCGGCCAGGGGCGCGTGGCCTGCCGCACCAGCCTGGTGCCGCCGGGCTCGGCCACCCGCACGCCCTGGAGGGTCCAGCCGGCGCCGTCATGCACGGCACTGTCGGCCTCGATCCGCGCCCGGGCCACGCCATCCTCGGCCCGCGGCACCAGCAGCAGGCCCTGGAGATGCGCGCCATCCAGCGAAACCCGGTCGATGCCGACGATCTGCGAACCCGCGCGCAGCCAGACGCGGGGCGGGGCGGAGGCCGGCGCCAGGGCGCGGCTCTCGGTGCTTTCCCACCATTCGGCCAGCATCCGCTCCGTGCGTGGGGCGACGAAGCCCAGCAGTACCCCCTGCGCCAGCGCCGCCGCCAGGCAGACCGGAAGCAGCGTCACCAGCACCCGGCGCACCGGAATGCCGGACGCTCGCAGCGCCGTCATCTCCAGCGTCATGGCCAGGCGGCGAAAGGTGAGCATGCCCGCCACCAGCGTCGCCAGAGGCACCATCTGCCCGAGCACGGTGGGCAGCCGCAGCGCCGCGTAGCGTGCGAGATCCTCGATGCCGCCGCGGTGCAGCACCTCGCTGGCGCGGTCCAGCAGGTCCAACAGTTGCAGCAGCGCCGCCAGCCCCAGCAGCGCCGCCAGGAAGCGGCCGATGAAAATCCGGGAAAGATACCGGCGGCGGATCACGGGCGGGACTGCCCGGGCGACGAGGCGACGGGCCGCTCCGTGGCGGAAGCGCGTGGGCGGCGGCGCGGCAGCCAGGCGCCGAGTGCGGAGGTCATGCTCTCCAGCCGCTGCAGCACGGCATCGAAGGGCCCTTCATAGGGGTTCCGGTTCGCATGGCGGAAGGCCATGAGGGAGAAGAGGGCGAAGAGGCCGAAGATCCCCCAGAGCGCCGGGGCGGGGTTGATCAACCCGATATCGCCCAGCGATTCCGCGAGCTGCACCGCGTGGTGGTAGATCACCAGGATCACGGCCGAGAGCGCCACGCCCTGCCAACGCCGGGTGCGCTTGGCGCCAAGGCCCATCGGGATGGCCAGCAGCGGCAGCAGCGCCATGGAGAAGGAGCGGACCAACCGGCCGTTCAGTTCCCCTTCCAGCCGACGGCGCGGGACATCCGGCTCCCCCGGGCCCGGCGGCCCGTCCCTGCGGGTGGCCGCCCAGAGCTCGCCCAGCGTCATCTCCCGCTCGTCATTGCCGCGGAAGCGGAAGGGGTCGATGGTCATGCTGAAGGGGCGTGTGATGGCAGAATCGCCGAATTGCAGCGTCGTCACTTCCCCCTGCGGAGAGATGGAGATCTGCCTGCCGGCCTCGAGTTGCAGCAGCAGCGTGCCTTCCGCTGGCTGCCGGGTCAGCCAGCCGGTGCGGGCCGTGGTGGTGACCTGCGTGCCGTCCGGCCGTTTCTGCTCGATGAAGATGCCGCCCAGCTGCCCGGTCCGGGGATCGACCACATCGGCGCTGACGGCGAGGTTCTTGCCGATGCGGATGAATTCCCCGGCGCCGACCGTGGCGTTCCAGCCCGCATGCGTCACGGCATAGAAGGCGGCGCGGTAGCTGTAGCGGCCGAGCGGCTGCAGGTAGCCGTAGATCACGATCCCCGCCAGCGCCAGCAGCACGCCGACCAGCAGGAAGGGCCGGGCCAGCCGGGCAAGGGAGAGGCCGCTGCTCTGCAGGGCATCCAGCTCGTGATTCTCGCTGAGCCGGGTGATGACGGTGAAGACGCTGATGAAGAACGCCGCCGGCAGCGCCAGGCCTATGTAATGCGGCGTCAGGAAGACCAGCAGCTGGATGACCGGGGCGATGGCGCCATTGCTGCTGGCGACGAGGTCGAACAGCCGCAGCAGCCGCTCCAGCAGCAGGGCCGGCAGCACCACCATCAGCGTCGCCAGCAGCGGCCGGCCCAGCAGGCGCAGCAGGTAGCGCGACACCAGGGGGCTGGCGAATGTTCCGGCCAGGGGCGGCCGCCCGGCAACTGTGGCGGGGGTGCCCTCCATCAGGCCGGCAGACCGGCCCAGCCTGCCCGCAGCCTCGTCACGAGGTCCCGCAGTTGCGCCGCGTCCGGCGTCACAGCCTTGCCCAGCGCCGGGGGACCGGGCCAGCCGGCATCAGGCACCCTCAGCCCGGCATGCTCACGCTCGCCCTCATAGCGGGGGATGACGTGGAAATGCACATCCGGGTCCATCATCATCAACATGAGGTAGTTAATTTTCTCATATTGCGTAAATTCCCGCAGCAGGGCCTCGATCCGCGTGACCACGCTGCCCAGTTCAGCGAAGGCAGCGGGGCTGACATCGCCGAAGGCCTGTACCGGCTCGCGGCAGATCAGCGCCAGACTGCCGAGGGTGGGTTGTTCCGGGCGCACCAGCACGGCCCAATGCGCCGTCTCGCCGACCAGGGTCGTGGGGTAACCGAATTTGCTCAGCGTCGCACTTGCCATTCTGCGTCTCGGAAGCCTGAGGGGGACGGGACACTCACCCCGCAACATAGTCCTTCCGGCCACCGGGGACGAGAGGGAGCGCAAGCGCGGGCATGTTCTGGCGGCGGGGCTGCTGGCGGCGCTGCTGACGGCGGCGGCGGCGCCGGCACTGGCGGCGGACCCGGTGGCCGGCACCTGCGGCGCCCCTGGCGCGCCCGAGGGGCCGCATATCCAGGTGGTCGTGACGGGTGCGCGGAAGGTGGCAGGCAACATGACCATCACCCTCTATGGCCCTCGCTCCGAGGCCTTCCTGGCACGTGGCGGCAGGCTGGCCCGGCAGCGCGTGCCGCTGAGGAGCACCGAGGCGCAGGCCTGCTTCGCCGTCTCCGCCCCCGGCGACTACGCCATCGCCGTCTATCACGACGAGGATGACGACCATGACTTCAAGCGCACGGCTCTGGGCCTGCCGGCCGAGGGCTATGGCTTCTCCAACAACCCCTCCACCCTGCTGGGCCTGCCGAGCTTCAACTCGGTCCGCTTCCGTGTAGGAGCGGCGGGGGCGCAAATTCCCATCAGGCTGCGCTACTGAATGCCGCGCCTGCCGGGACGGTGCCCAGCGCCAGCCCCCATCGGCCGGTGGTGCGGAACCGCCCCTCCGCCGGGTCGTAGCGGCGTATCACGGCCCCCAGCACCCAGCCGCCCGCGGCGCGGGTGATGCGGTAGAGGTTCCAGCCGCCCATGTGGCGATGCCCTTGCCCGGCCAGCGCCTGCGGCACGCCGATGGCGGGAAGCAGGCTGCCCCCGGGGCCGGGCAGCGGCACCAGCGCGGGGCGGTGGCTGTGGCCATGCAGCAGCAACTCCGCGCCCTGCCGTGCCAGGACTTCCAGCAACGCCGCGCGGTCCCGCAGGCCGCGCCGCCGGTTCTCGCCGATCGGCGGATGATGGATCAGCACCACGCGGCACAACCCCTGCCGCCCGGATTCCGCCAGCAGCGCCGAAAGGCCTTCCAGCTGCGCCGGCCCTAGCCACCCGGCCGCCGAGCCCGGAGGTGTCGGCACCGCGCTGGAAAGGCCGATCAGCGCCACCTCGCCCATCCGGCGCAGAAAGGGAAAGCCCTCCCGGTCCGGCCCGTCCCCGCGCATCCACTCGGCCCAGAGGCCCAGCCCCTGTGCCCAGGGCACGGGCACCAGCGCGTCATGGTTGCCGGGGATAGCCACCACCCGCGCGGGCCGGCCGAGCCTTTCCAGGAAGGCGCGGCCGGCGGCGAATTCATCCGGCAGGGCGAAATGGGTCAGATCCCCTGTCACGGCCACGGCATCCGGCGCGAAGCTCTCCAGATCCTCCAGCAGCAGGTCTGCCGGCAGCTCGGCGCGCCGCTGGCGCTTGCGTTGCCAGGCAAGGTAGGACAGCAAGCGCTTCCCAAGCAGTTGCCGGACACCCGGCAGGGCCTGGGGCGGCAAGTGGAGATCCGAGAGATGGGCGAGAACCAGCGTCATGCGGACGCGACCATAGCGGCTGAGGCGCCGGCGGCGAATGCCGGGGCCCCGGTCACGGCGCGGCTGCTGGGCGAGGCCTCGACACCGATCTGGAGCATGTCATCCTCGGAGCTGCTGCGCCGGGCCCTCTCCCGCGCGGGCGTGGCCGAGGCCGGGCCGCAGGACCCGGCCGGCGGGCCGCTGCTGCTGATGCGGGCGGATCATGTCTATGACGCCTCCCTGGTCGCGCAGATGGCCAAGGCCACCGGCACGCTGCTGCTGCGGCCCGAAGACCGCCGGCCTGTGGCGGCGCATCTGCCGGCCGGCACCGGTGCCGCGCGAGCCGAGGCCGTCGCCCGCGCCCTGCTGGCCGGCGCTCCGGCGCGGGACCCTGCTTTCGACGGCCTCTCTGCCGCCGCGCCGGGCGAGATGGTGGGCGCCTATGACAAGGCGCTGCGCAAGCGCGGCGCGCCTTACTTGCTGGAGCTGACGCCGGAGAGCCGGCGGGCGGTGGAGTGGCGGATGTTCGGCGGCGCCTACAAGGGCGTCACCGATCTCGTCACCAAATATGCTTGGCCGCATCCGGCCTTCCATGTGGTGCGGGCCTGCGCGGCGCTGGGCATCACCCCCAACCAGGTGACGGCGCTGAGCCTGATCCTGGTCTTCGCGGCGCTCTATTGGTTCTGGCAGGGGAATTTCTGGCCGGGCCTGGCCGCCGCCTGGGTGATGACCTTCCTCGACACCGTCGATGGCAAGCTGGCGCGGGTGACGCTGACCTCCACCAAGTTCGGCAATCTCTTCGACCACCTGATCGACCTGATCCACCCGCCCTTCTGGTGGCTGGCCTGGATCGCCGGCTGCACCGCCATCGGCATGCCGCTGCCCGACCCCTGGCTGGCTGGCGTCATCGTCTTCGGCGGGTATGTGCTACAGCGCGTGCAGGAGGGCATCTTCATCCGCGCCTTCGGCATGCACATCCATGTCTGGCGCCGCTTCGACAGCTTCTTCCGGCTGATCATCGCCCGGCGGAACCCCAACCTGCTGCTGCTGACGCCCGCCATGCTCATCGGCCGGCCCGACCTGGGCATGATGGCCGTGGTGATCTGGACGGCGCTGGGCTGCGTGGAGCAGCTGGTCGTGACGGTGCAGGCCATGCTGGCCCGCCGCCGCGGCCCCCTGCGCTCCTGGCTGGATGCCTGAGGCGATTGGCCCGCATCGCCATCCTGAGCAACCCGCGTAGCAGCAGCCACCGCGCCGGTCGTGCCGCGCTGGCCGAGGCCGCCGCGCGCCTGCCCCATGCGGCGCCGGAGAGCCGCGAGGCTCTGCGCGCCGCCCTGGCCGGCTTCGCCGCCGGGGGGGTGGACCTGCTGGCCGTGCATGGCGGCGACGGGACGCTGCGGGAAGTGCTGAGCGCGCTGCCTCAGGCCTGGACCGGCCCGATGCCCGCCCTCGCGCCCCTGGCCGCCGGCCGCACCAATCTGGCTGCCCATACCCTGGCGCCGGAGCGGCGGGCGCGGGACGGAGATGTCACGGGCCTCCGGCACCTGCTGACGGCGGCGGCGGAGGGGCGGCTGCGGCGGCAGGCCCGGCCGGTGCTGGAAGTGCAGGGCCATGCCGGCCCCGGTGCCGCGCCGCTGCGCGGGCTGCTCCTCGGCGCCGCCGGGTTCACCGAGGCCATCCGGCTGGCCGAGAGCCGGCTGCACCGGCACGGGCTGATGAACAATGCCGTGGTGGGCATGACCGCCCTGATGGTGGCGGCGCAGACCCTGACCGGGCGCGGCGATACCGGCCGCCGGCTGCGGCAGGGCACCCCCATGTGGGTGGCGCGGGATGCCGGCGCGGCCGAGGAAGGCGCCCGCTTCATGCTGCTGGCCACCACGCTCGACCGGCTGATGCTGGGCCTCTGGCCCTTCTGGGGCGGAGGGCCGGGAGCCATCCGCCTGCTGGACGTGGCGGCGCCGCCACGGCACCTCGGGGCCGGCCTCTGGCGCCTGCTGCGGGGCCGGACGCCGGACCTGCCGGGCTGGCGCAGCGGATGCGTCGGGCAGTTGCAGGTCGGGCTGCAGCAGCCCTTCGTGCTGGACGGGGAGATCTTCGAGCCGGGGCCGGAGGGCATCCGCATCACGGCTTCCGAACCCCTGACCTTCGTCGCGGCATGAGCAGGGCGCTGGAGGCCCTGACGGAGCGGGTGGCGGCGGAGATGGCGGTGCCGGCCTCCCCTTCCCCGGCCATGGCGGCCGCCATGGCGCTGGCGCGGGACATCGCGGCAAGCCACGGCGGCTCGGTGCGGGCGGTGCTCTTCTACGGTTCCTGCCGGCGCAGCGGCGAGACCTCGGGGCTGCTGGACCTCTATGTGGTGCATGACGGCCACCGGGCCTTCCATGGGGCCGGCATCCCGGCCCTGCTGAACGCGCTGCTGCCGCCCAATGTGATGCAGCACCGGGCCGAGGTCGCCGGGCTGGGCGAGGTGCGGGCCAAGGTGGCCGTGCTGTCCCGGCGGCAGTTCGAGCGCCGGCTGAGCGCCGCCTCGCTGGATACCACCATCTGGGCCCGCTTCTGCCAGCCGGCCACCCTGGTCCATGCCCGGGACGCCGAGGCCGCCGCCTGGGCCCATGTGGCGGGGGCGCGGGCCTTCATGGCGGCCGCGCTCTGGGCTGCGAGGCTGGGACCACGGCGCGGCGCCCCCGCCGCCTTCTGGCGGGCGCTCTTCGCCCATACCTATGGCGCCGAGCTCCGCGCGGAGCGGCAGGGCCGGGGCGGCAGCATCCATGATGCGGCGCCGGACTGGTTCGACGGCAACCTGCCGCTGGCCTTCGCGGCGCTGGGGCTGGATGGGGTGCCCGACGCAGAGGGGCAACTGGCGCCCGGCCCGCCGCCCTCCTGGCGCTGGCCGGCCGGCTGGGCGCTGCGGCGCTGGCTGGGCAAGCCCCTGAACATCGCGCGGCTGGTCAAGGCCGCCTTCACCTTCGAGGGCGGTGCCGACTACCTCGTCTGGAAGATCGAGCGCCATTCCGGCGAGCGGCTGGCACTCACCGACTGGCAGCGCCGCCACCCCATCGCCGCCGCGCCGCGCCTGCTCTGGCGGCTCTGGCGGCGCGGGGCGGTGCGCTGACGGCGCGGGGCGCTACTCGGCGGCGGAGTTGACGGCGATGTCGCCCACCATGCCCAGCGCCTGGCCGATGGCACGGATGGTCGCCAGGGCATGGTCGATCTGCTCCGGCGTATGATCGGCGCAGATGCTGGTGCGCAGCAGCGGCTTGCCTTCCGGCGTCGCCTGACCCAGCGCCAGGTTGACATAGACCCCTTCGTCCAGCAGCCGGTTCCAGAAGAGGATCGCCACCTCCTGGTCCGGGCAGCGGATGGAGGCGATGGGGCTGGCCACCGGGCCGAGGCTGAAGCCCGCCGCCAGCAGGCCCTCGTGGAACTGGCGGGCGTTGCGCTGCAGCCGCACCCGGCGCAGCGGCTGGCTTTCCATCACCTCGATCGCCCGTGTCACGGACGCGATGACGGAGGGCGGCAGCGAGGCCGTGAACATGTAGGGCCGCGAGGTCAGGCGCAGCAGGTCGAAATCCTCGACATCCGAAGCGCAGAAGCCGCCCACGGCGCCCAGGCTCTTGCTGAAGGTGCCGACGACATAGTCCACACCGTCCTCGCAGCCCTCGGCCTCGGCCAGGCCGCGGCCATTCTCGCCCAGCACGCCCAGCGAATGCGCCTCATCCACCAGCATCCAGGCGCCGGCCTCGCGCTTGACCTCGACGAAGTCGCGGAGCGGGGCGGTGTCGCCCAGCATGGAATAGATGCCCTCGACCACCACCAGCTTCTCGCCAGGCTGGCTGGCCAGCAGGCGCAGGCGGCGGCGCAGGTCCTCGGGGTCGTTGTGGCGGAAGCGCGTCACCTGCGCGCCGGCCAGCTTGGCGCCGTCATAGATGCTGGCATGGCTGTCGGCGTCCAGCAGCAGGTGGTCCTTCGGCCCCGCCAGCGCCGCCATCGTGCCCAGGTTCGCCTGATAGCCGGTGGAGAAGACCATGGCGGAGCGGCGCTTGAGGAAGGCGGCCAGCCGCCGCTCCAGCCCCGAATGCCCGCCATAGGAGCCGTTGGCTATCCTGGAGCCGGTGGTGCCGGTGCCCTCATGCTGCAAAGCCTCGACGCCGGCGGCGATGCAGCTCTCATCGAAGGTCAGGCCGAGATAGTTGTTGGTGCCGAGGAGCAGCACGCGGCGGCCACCGAGCAGCGCCTCGGTCGCCGAGACGACCCGGTCGAAGACCACGCCGAAGGGGTCGCGTCCCGCGGAGGCCACCGCATCGCGGGCCTCGCGCAGCTTCCGGTATTTCGCCAGCACGCTCAGGCGACCCGTGACGCTGCCAGGATCTGGACGAGATCGCCAACGGTCTCGATCTCAGCCATCTGGTTCATCGGGATGATCGTGTCGAACTGGGTCTCAACCTGCATGATGAAGTCCATGACCGCGACGGAATCAAGGTTGAGATCCTGCAGGATATTCGTGTCAGCCGTGACCGGACGGGAGACCCCTACCACCGACTGGATGGCAGCGACCACGCTCCGGTAAATCTCGTCCTCTGGCAATGAAAGAGCCCCCAAGGTGCCGGCCGGTGCCCCCCGGCGCCGTTCGTGACGAATGCAAGTCATAAAAGCTAAGACAAACCAACTGAATTGTCAGGTGGTGGAATGAAAGGGCTGGCATTCGAATGTCGCAGGGCAGCCATGGCGGTTCCCGCCTGGATCGCCGCCATCGTGGCAGCCATGGCGATGGAAGCCAGCCCCGCCCCCCAGAGCCCGGCCAGATGCATGCCGGTGAGGGCGGCAGGCACATAGAGGACCGCGCCGGCCAGCCGGGCCTTCAGCGCCGCACCCTGGCGGTCGATCGACATCAGCAGGGGTTCCAGCGCGAAGCTGGCGAAGCCGATACCGGAGGCGATTCCCAGCAGCATCATGACCGGATAGGCCGGCAGCGCCTCCGCCCCGCCCACCAGCCGCAGCAATGGCTGCCCCAGCAAGGCCAGCACCACCAGCAGCAGCGCCGAGCCGGCGGTGGAGGCCAGCAGCGCCCGGCGCAGCAGCGCGCCGATGGCACGGCGGTCGCGTGAGGCGGCGAGCCGCGCCAGCTCCGGGAAGATGGCCGGGCTGAGGAAGCGGCCGGGCTTCAGGGCCGCCTCCCCGATCTGCCGCGCGATGGCGAAGAGCGCGGCCTCGGCCGGCCCCAGCACCGCGCCTGCGCAAAGCGCGCCCAGATGGCCGGAGGCGAGGGAGAGGGTGGCGGTGAGATTGGTGGTCCAGACGAAGGACCAGATGCCCGGATGAACCCGGGCGGCCGGCGGCGGCCGGCCCTCCCCGGCATCGCCGATCAGCCCGCGCTTCCTCAGCTCCCGCCAGGCGGCATAGACCAGAGAGAGGCCGCCCACGGCGGTCGCGATGTACCAGACGGTCAGGAAGGCCGGCAGCCCGAGGCCCAGGAAGAAGGCGAGGCCGGCGCCGGCCAGCCGCACCAGCGCGCCGAGCGTGTCCCGCGTCGCCAGCACGTCGAATCGGTTGAACAGCCGCAGCAGCCCGGTGGGCGTGGCCATGACCATGAAGGCCGAGGAGGTGGCGTAGAGCGCCGCCATGCCCGCCAGTTCCGGCGCGATGTTGAAAAGCCCGCCGAGCCACCAGGCCACGGCGGCGCAGATCGCCATGCCCCCCAGGGCGGCGCCGGCATCCAGCCCGGCGGTGAAGCGGACCAGGCTGCGGAACTCGGCGCGCTGCCCATGCTCCAGACTCGCGGCGCCGTAGCGCAGCACCGCCTGCCAGGACTGGAACTTGGTGATGGAGGAGGCGGCCTGCGCGAAGGCATGCATCAGCACCAGCACGCCGAAGGTCTCCACGCCCAGGGCGCGGAAGGCCAGGCCCGTGGCGGCGAGGTTGATCAGGCCCATCGCCGCCTTGCCACCCAGCATGGTCCCGGCATTTCGCAGCAGGCGCCGGGTGATCGTGTCAATATTGGCAGCCGTGGCGAGTCGCTCGCCCTCGGAGGATGCTGTCACGCTGGTCCTGTTCCCGACTCGGGTGCCCCGGGCGACATCGCGGCGGGCCAGTGCCCCGGAGGGGCGTCCCTCCCGCCCGGAGCGGGGCTCCGGCAGCGGGAGGACACAGCTTCTACCATGCCATCGGGCGGCGAACCAATGCCGCCCTGGCAGGTCAGGCCGTTACCAGCCCACCCATCCGCAGTGCCTTCTGCGCCATGGCCACCGCCCCCGCGCGGGAGCGGGCGGCGCCGACGAAGCGGCGGACATGCACGAAGACCGCGTCCGGCACGCCGGAGGCCTCGGCCAGCGCGGCCTCCTGCAGCCCTGCCCATTCCTCCGGCAGCGGCAGGCGCTGGGCGAAGGAATGCGGCTCAGGCGGCATGGCATCGACCATCCAGTTGCCGTTGGGCACGGGATAGACGGCATAGATCACCGGCAGCGCATGCGCGAAGACGGCATTCTTCCAGGGCATGCCGCGCTCCAGCTCCAGCACGCGCGGATCGGCCGAGGCCGCATGCGCCGCCACCACCTTCGCATCGGCGGCCAGGCGGGAGCGAAGCACGGCCACGCGGCGGCGCAGCACCCCGTCCAGCAGCGCGACGGCCTGGAGGAAGGCGGCGTCCTCGGCCTGCTGGCGGCCTTCCTCCGGCGTGTCCCAGGTCAGGTTGCAATCGCCGACCAGGGCGGCGAGGTCCAGCGCCTCCCGGCTGCCGGCCACGCCGTTATCGACCTCGTCGATGCGGCGGATGAGGCTGCGGTCCAGCTCGGCGGCGATGGCGGGGGCCATGTCCTCGGCACCCTCGGCGCGCAGCAGGGCACGGAGCGCGTCCTGGCCAAAATGCTGCCAGACCAGTCCGGCGGAGCTGAAGGGCGTGCCGTCCTCCCGCGCCGGGGCACCACGCTGATGGTGGTCATAGCGATGGGCGGCGGGGTCGTAGGACAGGCCCACATCCCAGACGTAATCCCCCTGCGCGATGGTGGCGGCGTCGCGCGTGCGGACAAGGCGGTGGTCCTGCCCCGGCGCATGCAAGCCCAGCGCGTGCCGCAGCACGACATAGGCAAAGGCCTCGTCGCAGTGGAAGCTGCCGCTATGGGTGACAAGAAGGGGGAGGGCGTCGGTCATCGGTATTCCTGGCGGCTGCGGCGGGGGTTATGTCGCCTCCGCCCGGCCGGGACAACCGACGGCCAGCCCTGTCCCCCTGTCGCGCCTGCCCCGCCCGTGGCAGTTTACATTTCCTGAAACCGAGACGACCTTGCCCAGCTTCCGCTTCCTGCACGCCGCCGACCTGCATCTGGACAGCCCGCTGCGCGGGCTGGACGCCGATGCCAGCGCACCGGCGCAGCGCATCCGCCAGGCCAGCCGGGACGCGCTGGGCAACCTGGTGCGGCTGGCGCTGGCGGAGCAGGTGGATTTCCTGGTCGTGGCCGGCGACCTCTATGACGGCGACTGGCAGGATTTCCGCACCGGCCAAGCGCTGGTGGCCGCCTTCGCGCGGCTGACCCGCGCGGGCATCCGCATCGTCGCCATCCGTGGCAACCATGATGCCGACAGCGTGCTGACCCGGGACCTGCGCCTGCCGGAGGGCGCCACGCTGCTGGCGCACAAGGCGCCGCAGACGCTCTGCTTCGAGGAGCTGGGCGTCGCCTTCCACGGGCAGAGCTTCGCCCAGCGCGCGGTGGTGGAGAATATCGCCAGGGCTTATCCGAGGCCGCATCCGGGCCTGTTCAACATCGGGCTGCTGCATACCGCCGCAGCCGGCCACGCGGCGCATGAGAACTACGCCCCCTGCAGCATCGAGCAGCTGGCGGGCCATGGCTACGACTACTGGGCGCTGGGCCATGTGCATGAGAGGGCCGTGCTGCACCGCGAGCCCTGGATCGTCTTTCCCGGCAACCTGCAGGGCCGGCATGTCAACGAGCCCGGCGCCAAGGGTGCCTCGCTGGTCACGGTGCGGGGCGGGCGGGTGGCCGATGTCAGCCACCAGCCGCTGGATACCGTGCGCTGGGACCGGCTCAGCATCGACTGCACGGGCACGGCCGACATGCCGGCCGTGCTGGACCGCGTGAGCGCCGCCATGCAGCGGGCGATGGACCGGGCGGAAGGGCGGCTGCTGGCGCTGCGCATCCAGCTTGAAGGCCCCTGCCCCGCCCATCTGGCGCTGGTCCGTGATGCCGCGGCGACGCGGGAGACCATCCGTTCCGCCGGCCTGGAGCTGAGTGAGGACGATCTCTGGATCGAGGATGTCCGCATCCGCACCCGCCCGGCACTGGAGCTTTCGGCCCTGCGTGCCCGCACCGACGCGGTGGGCCGGCTGGTCGGCGCCATCGAGGATCTGGCGGCCAGCCCGGACGAGGCCCTGGCCGCCCCTGTCCGCGACTATGCCGCCCGGCTGCTGGACCGCGCCGGGCTGCGCGAGGCGCTGGGCGAGGACCACCCCGCCGTCCTGGCGGCCGGGGGCACCCTGCCCCTGGAACTGCTCGAACGTGCCCGCGCCCTGCTGCTGGCACGGCTGGCCGAGGACTGAGCCGCCTTGCGCCTGACCAGCCTATCGCTACGCCACTACGGCAGCTTCGCCGACAGCAACCTGGAATTCGACCCCGCCCCGGGCCGGATCAACCTTGTGCTGGCGCCCAATGGCGCCGGCAAGTCGGTGCTGCGCTCGGCGCTGGGGGACCTGCTCTTCGGCATCGGCGCGCAGACCCCGATGGGCTTCCGCCACGGCTATGCCGGCATGCGTATCCTGGCGCGGGGCACAGGCCCGGATGGCCGGCCATTCACGCTGGACCGCTCTAAAGGCCGCACGAATACCTTGCTGGATGACGCCGGCCAGCCGGTCGGCGCCGCCGGACTCGCGAGGCTGGCCGGCACCGCCGACCGGGCGCTGCTGGAACGCCTCTTCGCCCTGGATACCGAGCGGCTGCGGAGCGGCGGGCAAGGGTTGCTGGCCTCCGGCGGCGCGCTGGCGGAAGCATTGCTGCAGGCGGCGGGCGGTATGCGACAGGCCCGCACGCTTCGGCTGGCGCTGGAGGGGGACCGTGACCGCCTGGCCCCCACCCGCAAGCGCGCCCAGGCCCCCTTCTATGCGGCGCTGGACCGTCTGGCCACCAGCCGCCGGCTGCTGAAGGACAGCACGGTGCGGCCCGAAGGCTGGCAGCAGCGGGACCGCGCGCTGGCGGAGGCCATGCGGCAGCGGGAGGAAGCGCAGCAGGCCGCACGGCAGGCCGGTGCCGCCATCCACCGGATGGAGCGCGTCCGCCGCATCCGCCCGCTGCTGGCACGGCTTGACGCAGCCAGCGCCTGGATGGCGGCCAACCCGGATTCGCCGCAACTGCCGGAGGGGTTGCAGGACCGGCTCTCGGCGGCGCTGCGGATGGCGGAGCAGGGCACCGAAACCCTGCGCGTCGCCCGGCAGCGGCATGACGCCCTGCTGGAACAGGCGCGCGGCGTCACGCCGGATGCCACGCTGCTGGCGCAGGCCGAGGCCATCCGGGCCTTGCAGGAAGCCGCCGGCGCCGCCGCCAAGGCGCGCCTCGCCCTGCCGGAACTGGAAGAGACGCTGCGCGCCCTGGAGGCCGGCATGGCCGAGCACCGGCTGGCGCTGGGCCTGGCCGCCGATGCGCCGCTGCCGCCGCCGGCCCTGCTGCGGCAGGCGCGGGAGCTGGCCGAGGAACATGCCCGCCGCGCCATGGCGGCTGAGGCGCTGCCGGGCCGCATCGCCGGCCTGGAAGCCGAATGGCGGGAGGCCGCCGAGGCCCTGCGCCGGATGCCCCCGGCGGAGGAGCCGGAGGAATTGACCGCCCTTCTGGCCGAGATCGCGGCGGAGGGCGAGCCGGTGCGGCTGGCCACCGGCGCGGCGCGCGAGGTGGAGCAGGCCCGCGCCCGGCTGGCGGCGGAAACGGCCTGCCTGCCCGAGGTTTTGCGCACGGCCGGGGTCCTGCACGCCCTCTCTCCACCCCCTCCGGCCCTGCTGGAGCGGCTCTGGGAGGCGCGGGAAGCAGCGATGGATGCCGCGCGACGGGCCGAGGCCGAACACGCCCGCCTGGATGCGGCGCTGCGGCAGGCGCGGCAGGACCGCGCGGTGCTGGACCGCCAGGGGAGCCTGCCTGACGAGGCGGCGCTGGCCCACGCGCGGCGGCGGCGGGAGGAGGGCTGGCACCTGATCTTCCGGCGCGCCTTCGCCGGGCCTGTGGATGCTGCGGCGGAACAGGCCTTCGCCGGGGCGGAACCCCTGCCCCTGGCCTATGCCCGCGCCGTGGCCGAGGCGGATGCCATCGCCGACCAGCGGCTGCTGGAAGCGGAGCGGCTGACGCGCGCCGCCGACCTGGACGGGGCGATCCTGCGACAGCAGGCCGGCCTGGAACAGGCCGCCGAAGCCGCCCGCGCCGCGCGGGAGGAGGCTGTTGCAGCCGAAGCCGCCTGGACCGCCTTGCTGGAGCCCTGCGGGCTGGCGCCTGGCGCGCGGCGATCCGAGCTGGCGGCACTGCTGGCGCAGCGGGAGACCTGCCTGAAGGCCGCGCTGGCGCTCGAAGACGCGCTGGCGGCGGCCAGGGAGCTGGAAGCCCGGCAGGCGGCCCAGGCGAAGCGGCTGGCGCATGCCCTGGGGCTGGCCGGGGACGGGCAGGACCTGCGCGCACTGCTCGACCTCGCCTCGGCCCGGCAGCGGGAGGCGCGTCGCGGGGTCGAGGCCCGCGCCGCCCTGGCCGCCCGGCACGACACCGCCGCGCGCGACCTCGCCCAGGCTCGGCGGGATCTGGAGGAGGCGGAGGCGCGCATCGCCGCCTGGCGGCAGGAATGGGGCGAGGTGGCACGGCGCCTTGGCCGCGACCCGGAGGAGCGCGCCGGGCAGGGCATCGCCAGCCTCGCATTGTTCGAGGAGCTGCGCGGCCTCTCGGCGCAGGCTTCGGACCTCCGCGCCCGCGTCGCCGGGATGCGGGCGGAGATCGAGGGCTTCGGCGCGGAATGCCTGCGCCTGCACAAGGCTGTGACGGGCGCGGCGCCGGAGGATGTCTTCGCCGCCGCCCGCGCCCTGCGGCAGCGGCTGGAGCAGGAGGAGGCCGAGGCCTCGCGCCTCGCGCTGCTCCGGCAGCAGGCGGAAGCGGCGGAGCGGGAGGTGGAGACGGCCGGGCGGCAGGCGGCGGAGGCCGGTGCCGCGCTGCGCGGCGTGCTGGCCGAGGCCGGCGCCGGCACGGCCGAGGAAGCCACGCGGCGCCTGGCCCTGGCCGCCCTGTGGCGGGACCAGGCCGCCGCCCAGGCTTCCGCCCTGGAAGACCTGCGCCAGGCCGGCGACGGCCTGCCCCCCGAGGCGCTGCGGACCGAGGCGGCGGAGCTGGCGGCCGAGACGCTGGAAGACCTGCTGGCGGCGGCGCGGGCGGAGCAGCAGGCGCAGCAGGATCGCATCGCCGAGGCCTCGGCGCAGGCGGCGCGGCTGCAGGCGGAGCTGGACGCGCTGCATGCCGATGACGGCGTCTCCCGCGCCGCGCAGGACCAGCAGGCCGCCATCGCCCAGCTGGGCCGCACGCTGGAGGAAGCCGTGCTGGCGCAACTGGCCGCCAGCCTGCTGGAGTCCGCCATGGGCCGGTTGCAGGAAGCGGGGGACGACGCGCTGCTGCGCCGCATCGGCGCAACCTTCGCCGCCCTGACGGAAGGCGCCTATCCCGCCGTGCAATCGCGCGAGGATGAGAAGGGCGTGGCGCATCTCGTCATCCGCCGCCGGGACTTCCCGGAGGAGGAGACGCTGGTGGAAGCCCTTTCCGAAGGCACGCGGGACCAGCTTTTCCTGGCGCTGCGCCTGGTGGCGATCGAGGACCAGGTGGCCGAGGGCACCTGCCTGCCCTTCCTGGGCGACGACATCCTGCAGAGCTTCGACGACCGTCGCGCCGCCGCGGCCTTCCGCGCGCTTCTGGACTTCAGCACGACGGCGCAGGTGATCCTGCTGAGCCACCACCGGCACCTGGCCGGGATCGCGGCGGATGCGCTGCCGCCGGGCGCCCTGCATCTGCAAAGCCTGGAATAGATCACCCGCACGGTTACCCCGAGAGGAGAGACACCCCATGACTTCCTTCTTCCCCCGCTGGCCACTCGCGCGGGGCGGCGTCGTCGCACCCGATGAGCGGCTGCCCTGGGGCACCACCGGCGTCATGGGGGTGCAGCACCTGGTGGCCATGTCCGGCTCCACCATCCTCGGCCCGCTGCTGATGGGCTTCGACCCGAATCTGGCGATCCTCTTCTCCGGCATCGGCACGCTGATCTTCTTCGTGCTGACCGGCGGCCGGGTGCCCAGCTATCTCGGCTCCTCCTTCTCCTTCATCGCCGTGGTCATCGCCGTCACCGGCTATGCCGGCCAGGGGCCGAACCCGAATATCGGGCCGGCACTGGGGGGCATCATCGCCGCCGGCGCGCTCTACGCGCTGATCGGCCTCATCGTGATGGCCGCGGGCTCCCGCTGGATCGAGCGGCTGATGCCGCCGGCGGTCACGGGCGCGGTCGGCGCCGCCATCGGCCTGAACCTGGCGCCGGTCGCGGTGCGGGGCATCGAGGGCATAGGGCCGCATATCCTGGTGGCGCTGGGCACGCTGCTGGCGACGGCGCTGATCGCCGTCTATGCGCCGCTGCGTATCCGCCGCCTTTCCATCCTCTTCGGCATCGCCGCCGGCTATGCCTTCTATCTGCTGCTCGGCAACGGGCTGGGGATGCTGCCGCCGATCTCCTTCGCGGAGCTTGCGGCCACGCCCTGGCTTGGCATGCCCACGCTGCACGCGCCGAGCTTCGAGACGGGCGCGATGCTGCTGATCGCCCCGGTGGCCTTCATCCTCGTCGCCGAGAACCTCGGCCATATCAAGGCCATCGGCGCCATGACGGGCCGGGATCTCGACCCCTATATCGGCCGTGGCTTCCTGGGCGACGGCATCGCCACCATGGTCTCCGGCGCCGGGGGCGGCACGGGCGTCACCACCTATGTCGAGAATATGGGCGTGATGGCCGTCACGCGCGTCTATTCCACCCTGGTCTTCGTGGTGGCGGCCGTCGCGGCCATCGCGCTGGGCTTCTCGCCCAAATTCGGCGCCCTGCTGCGCACCATCCCCGCTCCGGTGCTGGGCGGGCTGGCGGTGGTGGTCTTCGGGCTGATCGCGGCGGCGATGATCCGGCTCTGGGTCGATAATCGCGTCGACTTCTCCGACCCGCGCAACCTGCTGACCGTCGGCGTCGCGCTGGTCATGGGCGCGGGGGATTTCTCCGTCACGATCGGCGGCTTCTCCATCGCCGGCATCGGCACGGCCACCGTCGCCGCCATCGGCCTCTACCAGTTGCTTGGCATCGGGCGGCGGGATCGGGTGGAAGTGTTGCCCGGCCTCTCGGAAGCCGATGCGGCGCCTGAGCAGCGGCGCCCGCACTGAAGTCCTGGCGCGGGGTGCGGGATCACCCCGCACCGGAGCATTCCTCAGTCCCTAGGCGGTCCTGCGTCCGGGATGCAGGCGTGCCCAGGCCGCCACGAAATCCCTTGCCCTGGCAGCGACCTCGCCCGGTGTCATGCCGGGCTTGAACAGCGCCGAGCCCAGTCCGAAGCCGGCGGCGCCCGCTTCCAGGTAGGGTTCCATGTTGCCGGGCGTGATGCCGCCCACCGGCAGCAGCCGCGTGCCAGGCGGCAGCACCGCGCGCATGGCCTTCATCACATTCGGGCCGACCAGCTCCGCCGGGAAGATCTTCAGCGCCGTCGCGCCGGCAGCTAGGGCGGCGAAAGCCTCGGTCGGCGTGGCGACGCCGGGCGTGCAGATCAACCCGGACCGCGCTGCGGCGGCGATCACGGCGGTATCGGCATGCGGCGTCACCACCAGTTCCGCCCCCAGTGCCTCGAGGCGCTCCACCTCCGCCGCCTGCATCACGGTGCCCGCGCCCACCAGCGTATCCTGCGGCAGGGAGCGGCGCAGGATGGCGATGCTGTCGAAGGGCTGCGGAGAATTCAGCGGCACCTCGATCAGGCGGAAGCCGGCCTCGTGCAGCACGGTGCCGGTGGCCTCTGCTTCCTCCGGCCGCAGGCCGCGCAGGATGGCGATCAACGGCAGGCCGGCCATGGCGGCATCGAAGCGGGCCTGAAAGGGCGTCGTGGTCATGGCTGGGGCCTCCCTGGCCGGCGCATCACGGGGCGGGGCCGCGCTCCGTGGATTCCCGTGCTACGACGGCCCACAGGCAGGGTCAAACGGTTCAGGCTGGTGGCGCCAGCGTAGTGGCGGGACGCGCACTCCTCCCGCGCCGCTCGGCCCGTCGGCGGCGCGGCACCAGCCGCAGCAGCAGCAGCCCGGCCACGATGGCGGCATAGATCACGGGCTCCGCCGGCCAGGACTTCACCGACAGCACGAAATGCACCGCCACCAGGGCGATGGCCGGGTAGACCAGCTTGTGCAGCCTGGTCCATTTCGGCCCCAGCCTGCGGATGGAAAATCGGTTGGAGGTGGCGGCCAGCGGCACCAGCATCAGCAGCGCCGCGAAGCCGATGGTGATGTAGTAACGCTTCAGGATATCTGCCGAGATCGCTGCCCAGCTCAGCCCCTGGTCCAGCAGCAGATAGGTGGCGAAGTGCAGGACGGCATAGAGGAAGGCCAGCAACCCCAGCGCGCGGCGGTAGCGCAGCAGACTCAGGTCGGCGAAGCGCCGCAGCGGCGTGACGCAGAGCCCGAGGATCAGGAAGCGCAGCGCCCAGAGGCCGAGCCGGTGCTCCAGCTCCCGCGCCGGATCGGCGCCAAGCTGGTTCGAGACGGTGAGCCAGACGATCCAGGCCAGTGGCAACAGGCCCAGCAGATAGCAGGCCAGTGACGGAATGCGCGCCGTCGCCGCATTGATGCGGTGCGAGAGCGGCATGGGGATGGCGGTACCCGACATCAGAAATTCGTCCGCAGGTCCAGGCCGGAATAGAGGCCGGCCACCTGCTCGCCATAGCCGTTGAACGTCAGCGTCGGCTTGCGGCGGGCGAAGAGGCCGGAACCGATCACGCGCTCATTCGCCTGGCTCCAGCGCGGATGGTCGACCTGGGGATTCACATTGGCATAGAAGCCATATTCCCGCGCGTTCTGGATGTTCCAGCTGGTGGGCGGCTGCTTGTCAGTCAGCGTGACGCGGACGATGGATTTGATGCCCTTGAAGCCGTATTTCCACGGCACCACCAGCCGCAGCGGCGCGCCGTTCTGGTTGGGCAGCACCTCGCCATACAAGCCGGTGGCCAGGATGGTCAGGGGATGCATCGCCTCATCCAGCCGCAGCCCCTCGACGTAAGGCCAGTCCAGCGCCTGGAACAGGCCGCGCTGCCCTGGCATTTCCGATGGTCGCACCAGCGTCTGGAATGCGACATACCGGGCCGCCCCCTGCGGGTCCGCGCGCTTCAGCACCTCCGCCAGCGGGAAGCCGAGCCAGGGGACGACCATCGACCAGGCCTCGACGCAGCGATGCCGGTAGATGCGGTCCTCCAGCGCATAGGGCTTCAAGAAATCCTCCAGCTGGTAGTCCGCCGGATTGTTGACGAGCCCATCGACCCTGACCGTCCAGGGGCTGGTCTTCAGCGCGCCAGACCTCTGCTTCGGGTCGGATTTGTCGACGCCGAATTCGTAGAAGTTGTTGTAGCTGGTCACATCCTCCCGGCTGGTCGGCTTCTCATCGGTCGAGAAGGGGCTGGGGATGCCCTGGAGCGTGGCGGCCCCTGCCCCACCCCCGGCACTCAGCGCCAGCCCCGCCGCGCCCAGCAGCAGGCCACGGCGGTTGAGGTAGATGTCGCGGGGCGTGATCTCCGAGCCGTGAATGTCACGCTGGGTGAAGAGCGGCATGGCGAGGACCTCCTGCGGCCCCCGCCACGGAGGTGGCGCGGCAAGGGGCTGGTTCCGGGCACAGACGCCGCCGCCCCACCACTTATTCCCCCCGCCCCGTGATTTTCCATCAACACCGCCGTGAGGCGGCGCGCCTCAGCGAGCCGGGCGGATGCCGCCATAGGTTGTCAGGTGCGCCCCCGCCAGCCAGCCCGCATCGACCGGCAGGTTGATGCCGGTGACGGCCGAGGCATCGTCCGAGAGCAGGAAGGCCACGCTCGTGCCAATCTCCTCCGCCTCCACCATCCGGCCGAGCGGCGCGGCCTCGGCCAGCAGCGCCGGGTCGCGCAGCCCCTTGTCGATGGCGGCCCGTAGCGGCGGCGTCGCGACATAGCCTGGGGAGATGGCATTTACCCGCACGCCGGAGCGGCCCCATTCCGCCGCCAGGCAGGCCGCCATATGCACCACCGCGGCCTTCGAGGGGGCATAGGCATGCAGCGGCGCGGTGCGCCAGGCGGTGACGGAGCCCGTAACCACGATGGCCCCCTTCCCCCGCTTCGCCATGCGCCGCCCGGCCGCGAGGCAGGAGACATAGACGCCGCGCACATTCACCGCCATCACGCGGTCGAACTCGCTCAGCGGCAGGGTCTCCGGCGTGCTGCCGGGCTGGATCAGCCCGGCATTGGCCATCAGTGCTTCCACCGGGCCGAACTCCGCCTCGATCCTCTCGATGGCGGCCTCCGTCGCGGCCTCGTCCACCACGTCGAAGGGCACCGCCCCCGCGCCGATGCCGCGTGCCGCGCTTTCGCAGGCCTCGGCATTGATGTCGGAGATGACGACGCGCCAGCCGCGCCGCGCCAGCACCCCGGCGGTGGCCAGCCCGATGCCGCTGGCCCCGCCCGTCACCAGGGCAACGCGCCCGCGTCCTTCGTCCCGTTCCATGGTGTTTCCCCTCAGACCGCGAGATATCGTTGCATGATCGCATCATTGCTGCGCAGCTCGGCAATGGTCGCGCTATAGACCACCTGCCCCTTGTCGATGACGGTGGCATGGGTGGCGATGCCCAGGCAGAAATGCATGTTCTGCTCGGCGATCAGGATGGTCACGCCCATGTCGCGGAGCGAGCGGATGAGGTCGCCGATGGCCTGCACGACGATGGGCGCCAGCCCCTCGCTCGGCTCGTCCAGCAGCAGGATATCGGGGTTGCCCATCAGCGTGCGGGCAATGGTCAGCATCTGCTGCTCGCCGCCCGAGAGGCGCCCGGCCATGCGGTTCCGCATGCCCTCCAGGACAGGGAAGACCTCGTAGATCCGCGTGGTGGTCCAGTACCGGTCGCCACGCGGGCCGGCCTTGGCGCCGACGATGAGATTGTCCTCCACCGTGTGCTCCGGAAAGACCTGCCGGTCCTCCGGCACATAGCCGATGCCGGCGCGGGCCACGAGATAGGGCGGCTTGCCCGAGACCGTCCGGCCGGAAAGCGCGACACGGCCATGGCGTGGCGGCGCGATGCCGGCGATGGCCTTGAAGGTCGTGCTCTTGCCAGCGCCGTTGCGGCCCAGCAGCGCCATGGTCTGGCCGCGGGCCACCGCCAGATCGACGCCGAAGAGGATCTGGCTGGCGCCATAGAAGACATCGGCGCCCTGCATTTCCAGGATCGGGGTGTTCATGCTCAGGCCTGCCCCGGCGTCAGCGCCATGTGGTGGTCGGTGCCGAGATAGGCGTCGATCACATCCTGGTTGCGGCGGATCTCCTCCGGCGTGCCCTGCGCCAGCACGGCGCCGTATTTCAGCACATGCACGGTCTGCGAGATCTTGAATACGATATCCATGTCATGCTCGATGAAGACCATGGTGAGGCGCTTGGCCTGCCAGAGGCTGTGCACCTTCTCGATCATCCGCCATCGCTCGTCCGGCCCCATGCCCGCCGTCGGCTCGTCCAGCAGCAGAACCTTTGGCTCCATCGCCAGGGCCAGGCCGATATCCAGCAGCTTCTGGTCGCCATGGGAGAGGCGGCTGGTAGGCTGATCGGCCTTCGCGGTCAGGCCCAGCAGTTCCAGCAGTTCCTCCAACCGTTCCTGAAGCCCTGCCAGAGGGAAGCGCCTGAAGAGCGTCCAGGAACGGCGTTGATGCGAGGTGATGGCGGCGGTGACAGCCTCCCGCACCGTCAGGCTGGGAAAGAGCGAGGCGACCTGGAAGGCACGCGCCATGCCGCGGCGGACGATCTCAAGGCTGGAGAGGCCGACGATATCCTGCCCATCAAAGAGCACGCGGCCGGAATCCGGCCGCAGATGGCCGGAGATGAGATTGAAGAAGGTGGTCTTGCCCGCGCCATTGGGGCCGATGATGGCGGTGAGCGAGCCTGTGGGGAAGGCAAGCGTGACATCGCGCGTCGCCTGCACGCCGCCGAAGGATTTGCTGAGGTGTTCGACCTGGAGCATCGCTCAGCCCACCGCCTTCTTCTTCTTGGCCACGACGGGCGCGGTGGCCAGGCCGGCACGGGCCTCGCGCCGTGTCAACAGCCAGGCGTGCAGGTAATCCGCCACGCCGCGCCGCAGCCCCAGCACGATGACGAGGATGACGATGCCCAGCACCAGGCCATGGTGCTCGGTATAGATCGTCACATAGTGGTTCAGGGTCTGCAGCAGGAAGGCGCCGATGACCGGGCCAAGGAAAACCTGCGTTCCACCCAGCATGATCATGAAGATCGCTTCACCCGAGGTCGTCCAGAAACCGAATTCCGGATAGGCGCCGGAGACGAAGAGCGCGAGCAGGATGCCGGCCACGCTGGCCAGGGTCGCGGCCATGACGAAGATGCCGAGCTTCATCCGCACGACATCCACGCCGAGGAAGTTGGCGCGCGCCGGATTGTCGCGGATCATGCGGAGCGTATAGCCGAAGGGCGACTGCCAGATCTGCCGCATGACAACCAGGCAGGCGACGAAGACCACGACGCAGAAGCTGTAGAGGGTCAGGGCGTTGTTCAGGTCGATGCCCAGGAAGGCCGGGCGGGGAATGCCGCCGCGAAGTCCCTGGTCGCCGCCTGTCAGGTCAACCCAGGTCAGGATGATGCTATGGATGAACATCTGGAAGGCCAGGGTGATGAAGGAGAAATAGATCTCCTTCAGCCGCACGCAGATGGCGCCGATGATCGTCGCCAGCACGGCCGTGCCGCCCACCGTGGCCAGCATGGCCATAGGCACGGAAAAACTGCCGGACTGCATCAGCAGCCCGAAACCATAGGCGCCCGAAGCGAAATAGGCGGCATGCCCGAAGGACACCAGTCCTGTCAGCCCCACCAGCAGGTTCAACGACATCGCCAGCAGCCCGTAAGCGATGACATAGATCAGGAAGTCCCGCAGCGAAGGCTGCGGAAAGACCATCGGCAGTGCCAGCAGGACCACCAGCGCCACCAGTGCGATCAGCAGGTCGCGTGACCATTCCTGGCGCATGTCAGGTCGCCTTCACGCCGAGCAGGCCGCTGGGCCTGACGATGAGCACCAGCCCCATCAGCCCGAACATCAGCCCGTCCACGAAGAGCGGAAAGCCGATGGCGCCGAAGGCGCGGGTCAGCCCGATCAGCAATGCCGCCACCAGCGCGCCGGGAATGGAGCCCATGCCGCCGATGACCGTGACGATGAAGCTCTCGATCAGGACCGAGAGCCCCATGCCGGGTGTGAGGCTGCGTACCGGCGCCGCCAGCCCCCCCGCCACACCTGCCAGCACGCAGCCGATGCCGAAGACGCCGGCATAGAGCAGGGTGGTATTGATGCCGAGCGCGCCGACCATCTGCGGATTGATGGCCAACGCACGGATGATCTTGCCCACGCGGGTCTTGTTGATGCCCAGCCAGAGCAGCAGCCCGATGCCCAGCGCGATGGCCAGCATGAACAGGTAGTAGCCCGGGATGAAACCGCCGGCGATCTCCAGCGGCGCCGTGGCGAAGGCTTCCGGCATACCCATCAGCTTGTAGTCCGCACCGAAGAAGATCTTCACGAGGTCGTCGAGAATCAGGATGGCGGCATAGCAGACGAGAAGCTGCATCAGCAGATCCTGTCCGTAGACACGGCTCATGATCAGCCGCTCGAAAGCCACGCCGATGACACCAGCACTCAGGGCACCCGCGATCAGCGCCAGGGTGAAGCTGTCCGTCTGCACATAAGCCAGGAAGGCGAAATAGGCGCCGACCATGTAGAAGGCGCCATGGGCGAAGTTGACGATGCCCAGCACGCCGAAGATCAGCGAAAGGCCGGAGGCTACCAGGAAGAGCAGCATCCCTACGATCAGCCCGGTGGAGACTTGGGTAACGACGCAGGATGCTGTCGCGAAACAGCCGGCGAGGACCTCGAGATTCACATGTGGTCTCCCATTCGGTGTGGCAGGGCAGGGTAAGGCGCTATGCCTCAGGCATAGCCCTTCTGCTTCTTCCACTCCGCTTCGAGCTCAACGATCTGGCCCCAGTCCACTGGCGCGAAATCCTCCACGAAGGGCGCCTTCGGCACGGTGCGACCCCAGGCCACGGGATAGCCGATGATGGTATGATCGCTCTCCCGCATGGTGATGACCTCATCCACCGCCACGGGCGAGGGCAGTTTCATACCCTTTAGTTCGGCCGCCAGAGCCGTGGCATCCGTGCGGCCGTCGGTGCGCTTCAGCGCCTCAGCGATGAAGCCGGCGGCGACGAAGTTCTGCCAGGCCCAGTTCGTGGGATCATGCTTCGCCATGCCGCTATAGCCATCGGCGAAGGCGACATTCTCCGGCCTGGTGGGATAGGTACGGTTGTAGCGATAGGCCGTGTGCAGGCCCTGCGGCAGCTGCTTGATGGCCGTCAGCACCGGCGGATCGCCCAGCGAGGAGGAGAAGAAGGTGATGTTGTTGAAGAGACGGTAGAGGTTGGTCTGCTCGACGAAGCTGACGAGGTCACCGCCCCAGAGCGCCGAATACATGGCCTGCGGCTTCACCTGGAGCGCCTTGGTGATATTCTCGGTATAGTCGGGCGCGAAGAGGCGCGGCCAGACCTGATCGACCACCTCGATGTCCGGATCGAACATCTTTGCGAATTGCAGGAACTCCGCAGTGTTGTCGCGGCCATAGGCATAATCGGGAGAGCAGGTCATCCACCGCTTCAGGCCACGTGCCTTTGAAATGGTGGAGGCGTAGGTGCCTCCCGCCACAGCATCATGGATGCCCTGCCGCGCGCAGCGGAAAGCGGTCTTCACATGCAGCTTCGGGTCGGCCGAGAGGGATGATGTCTCGGAATTCGTATGGAGGCAAAGGACGGGAAGGTCGCGGATCACCTCATGCACCGCGAAACTGCCGGCGGAGGATTCACCATCGATGATGATCTCACAACCATCATTGTTGATGAGGTCGCGGGTGATCTTGGCGGCTTCGTCCGGTCGGCCCTTGGTGTCGCGCTCCACCAGTTCCAGCTTCCGGCCGCCCATGCCGCCGGCTTCATTGATGCGGTTGAAAGCGTATTGCACCGCAACGCGGCTGGAACTGCCCATGATCGCGATGCGGCCGGAAAGGGTGGTCGGCATGCCGACCCGGATCACCTTGGCCTGCGCGCCGGCCACATGCGGCATGGCGAGGATGCCCGCGCCTGCCGCGGCAGCACCCAGGAACGCACGACGCCCGACAGCGCCTGCCTGATTCGACATTCTCGTTTTCCTTCCCATTCGCCTCCGCCGCCTGCCTTCCGGCAGTACAGCGGGACCATTTTGATTATGATTTCCGGTATGGTGATCGCATCGACCCACGCAAGTCAACGCACATTGACGGGGCGCGGCATCTCACGATCTTCACGCAACACGCAATATGCGCCGTTTCTACTTTCCCCTTGCTACACCAGTTGGCATCATGCGCCATGACAAGGGGGTTCCGCCCTTCCCCTGCCGCCTACCAGACGCCACGAAGCGTCTGGGCAGCGAAGGCCATGACGCCCGCGACTGGACGGATGGCCTTGTTCATGGTCAGGAAGCCGTGGGTCTGGTCACTCAGATGCAGCGCCGTGACGGCGACGCCATCCTGTTCCAGCCGCCTGGCATATCTCCGCCCTTCCTCGCCAAGCGGATCGTGCCCGCAGGTCAGCACCAGCGCAGGGGGCGCACCGCGAAGGCTGGGCGCGCGCAGGGGCGATGCCCGCCAATCCCGGCGCTGCTCCGGCGCCGGCAGATATTGTTCGATGAAGTAGCGCATTGTCGTAGGCGCCAACAGCATCGCCTCGGTCACGGGCGCGTAGCTGTTCTCGTCGATATCCAGATCCACCGCCGGATAGAGCAACATCTGAAAGACGGTGGGGGGGACATGACCCTCGCGGCCCATCAAGGCCAGGACAGCGGCCAGATTGGCTCCGGCGCTGTCGCCACCCACGGCGATCCGCCTGGGATCGATGCCCAGCACCTCCGCCTGGGCGGCCAGCCAGCGCAGCGCGGCGATGCCATCTTCCAGCGCCGCGGGGTAGGGATGTTCCGGCGCCAGGCGATAATCGACCGCCAGCACACAGGCGCCGAGTTCCCGAGCCAGCCGGCGGCAGACCCAGTCATGCGTGTCCAGACTTCCGAGGACCCAGCCACCGCCGTGCAGGAACAGCAGGCAGGGGGAAGGCCCATCCTCCGCCCTGGTGGCACGGTAGAAACGCAGCGGCACCTCGTGGCCCTGGCCTGCGGCCCGCATGTCCCGCACGTCCTCCAGGCTGTCGCCTTCCGTCTGCATGGCGCGCGCCCGCTCCGCATGAACCCTGCGGGCCTCCTGCGGCGACAGCTTCTCGAATGGCAGGCTCTCGGCCTGACGCACCCGCTCGATCAGGGCCAGAACATCCGGGTGAATCGCTGACATCCGCTCTTCCTTCCATGTCTGAAGGGGCGGCAGGCGATAGCGGCCTGCAGCCCGATGCAATGCCCGCCCCGCATGGCGGGGCAGGTGGACCGGAATTGCTCAGCGACTCAGTTCGAATCCTTCATAGTCCTTCGCCGCGACCTCCTCGCAGACCCGGGCGTAATTCGCCATGCCCCCGGCATAGGGCATGAAGACGCGCGGCTTGCCCGGGACATTGGCGCCGAGATACCAGGAACTGTTGGCCTGCGGCAGCAGCGTGGCATTGGCGGCGTCATTGACATGCGCCACCCATTTCTCGGCGGCCTCCGGCTGTGCCTCGATCCGGCTCAGGCCATTCTGCCGCATATGCTGGATGCAGCGGGTGATCCAGTCGACATGCTGCTCGATCGCCACAGGCATGTTGGTCAGCACGGAGGGGCTTCCCGGCCCGGTGATGGTGAAGAGATTCGGGAAATCCGCCACCTGCAGGCCAAGATAGCTGCGCGGACCAGCCGCCCAGGCATCCTTCAGCGCGATGCCGTCCCGGCCGCTGATATCGATGGATAGCAGCGGCCCCGTCATGGCGTCGAAGCCCGTGGCGAAGACGATGATATCCAGCTCGTGCTCAGCATCCCGCGTACGGATGCCGCGCGGCGTGATCTCGGCGATGGGCGTGGCCTTGATATCGACCAGCTTGACGTTGTCGCGGTTGAAGGTCTCGAAATAGTCGGTATCGATCGGCGGCCGCTTGGTGGCGAAGGGATGGTCCTTCGGCGTCAGCATCTCCGCCACCACCGGGTCCTTCACGATGCCGCGGATCTTGGCACGGATGAACTCGGAGGCCGTCTCATTCGCATCCCTGTCGATCAGCAGGTCCTTGAAGACCGCGCGGAAACGCAGGCCGCCCGTCTCCCAGGCCTGTTCATAGCGCGCCAGGCGCTCCTCCGGCGTCATCTCCAGTGCCGATTTCTGGAAGACATCGAAGGGATGGCCGTTGGGCGAGGAGCGCGCCTTCTCGCGGATGGCGGCGTAATTGGCCTTGATCTCGCGCAGCTGCTCCGGGCTCATCGGGCTGTTGCGGGCGGGAATGCTGTAATTGGCGGTGCGCTGGAAGACGGTCAGGTGCGCCGCCTGCGCGGCGATGACGGGCGTCGCCTGGATGCCGGTCGAGCCGGTGCCGATCAGGCCGACGCGCTTGCCGGCGAAATCCACATCCTCATGCGGCCAGCGCCCCGTATGATACCACTGGCCCTGGAAGCTCTCCAGGCCCGGAATCTTCGGGATATTGGCGGCGGAGAGGCAACCGACGCCGGTGATCAGGAAGCGTGCGGACAGGGATTCTCCGGCTTCGGTAGTGACGCGCCAGAGATTGGCCTCGTCATCATAGCGCGCGCTGGCGACGCGGGTGTCGAAGCGGATGTTGCGGCGCAGGTCGAAGCGGTCGGCGACGTGATTGAGGTAGCGGCGGATCTCGGAATGGTCGGGGTAACGCTCGCTCCACTCCCATTCCTGCTGCAGCTCCTCCGAGAAGGAGAAGGAATAGTAGTAGCTCTCCGAATCGCAGCGGGCGCCGGGGTAGCGGTTCCAGTACCAGGTGCCGCCGACGCCGCTGCCGGCCTCCAGCACCTGCACCCTCATCCCCAGTTTGTCGCGCAACGAATAGAGCTGATACAGGCCGGAGAAGCCGGCGCCGATGACGATGGCATCGAAGTCGCCGGAAATCCGCGCCTGAACGTTGGCGGTTTCTGCTTGCGAACTGGACATGACCGGCCGCTCCCTATTCATCTTTACTGTTCATGGACGTCATCAGCCGCCGCGATGCCTCTGCGGGCACTACTCGGGGTCACACAGACGCTAGGCCCTTGCATGGCCAGCGGCAATTTCCAAACCGTCCAAACTGGTGTGAACTGGTGTCACAACGGGGAGGAGGGTGCATGGACCGGCTGGGCGAGATGCAGGTCTTCGTGAGGGCGGTCGAGGATGGCGGGTTTTCCGCCGCCGGCCGCTCCCTGTCACTGACTCCCTCGGCGGTCAGCAAGCTGATCGCGCGCCTGGAGAACAGGCTTGGCGTGGTGCTGTTCAACCGCTCGTTGCGGAGCCTGGCCCTGACGCCGGAAGGCGAGGCTTTCTACCCCGCCGCCCGGCAGGCCATCGAAGCGGTGGAGGCGGCCGAGGGCGTGGCCTTCACAGGCGTCCTGGTGCGGGACGTGCTGCGGATCCGCTCCGTTCCTACCTTTGCCATCCACCAGCTCGCGCCCCTGATCCCGGCCTTCCGTCGCCAGCATCCGGCGCTGCGGCTGGAATTCGTGCTGAGCAACGAGCCAGGCAACCTGCTGGAAGGGGGTGTGGATGTCGCCATCTCGATTGGAGACCTGCCGGATTCCTCCCTGGTCGCGCGGCGGATCGTGGATATGCGCTGGATCATCTGCGCTGCCCCCGCCTATCTGGAGGAACGCGGCACGCCCGGCACGCCCGATGACCTCGCGGAGCATGAGTGCCTGAACTTCAACAAGCGCATGCCCTGGAGCACCTGGAGCTTCCGGGACAGCGACCGCTCCGTCCGCCGCATCCGCGCCAGCGGCAGCGTGACCGCCAACCAGGGGCAGATGCTGATGGCCCTGGCGCGAGCCGGGGCCGGCATCGCCCGGCTGGCGGATTTTCAGATCACGCGCGACCTCGCCTCCGGCCGCCTCATCCGCCTCTTCCCCGAGCATGAGCACAGGATGGAAGACACCATCTATGCCGTCTATCAGAGCAGGCGTCACCTCAGCCAACGTGTCAGGGTCTTCCTGGATTTTCTGGAAGCGTCCTTCCCACGCCCGGCGGCCTGACGACCGCCTTTCCGGCCCCGTCTCCGCGACCGGGGCCCGCAGGAGGAGGGCCGCAGGGATTTTTCTGGCATCGGGGGAATAAGCCGCATCCTGCGGTGTCTTCCTCAGGACGCCGCGCGGGAAGCATGATGGTGGCCATGAACAGGCCGGATGATGAGTGACATGGCGCGGCTGCTGGAGCCGCTGATCCCCTCCCTGCGGCGCTATGCGCGCGCCATGCTGCGCGACAGCAGCGCGGCGGACGATCTGGTGCAGGACGGGCTGGAACGCGCGATCACCCGCTGGCACCAGCGCCGCGCCGATGGCGACGCGCGCAGCTGGCTCTTCGCCATCGTGCATAACCTCGCCATCAACCGCCTGCGCCAGTCCGCCCGGCGCGGCCCGCACCTGCCGCTGGACAGCGCCGAGGAATCCGGCCCCACCCAGCCGCCGCGGCAGGAGGAAGGATTGCGGCAGCGCGACCTGATGCGGGCGCTGGAGACGCTGCCGGAGGAGCAGCGGAGCGTGGTGCTCCTGGTCTCGGTGGAGGATCTTTCCTACGCCGAGGTCGCCCATGTGCTGGGAGTACCTGTCGGCACGGTGATGTCGCGCCTGTCGCGCGGGCGGGAACGGCTGCGGCTGGCGGTGGATGGTGGCGTCGCGTCCGGCCCGGCCGGGGAAGCGCGGCTGCGGAGGATCAAATGAATACGCGCCCGATCACCGAAGAGGATCTGCACGGCTTTGTCGACATGGCGCTGGATGCCGCGCGGCAGGCGGAAGTGGCGGGATACCTCGGCGCCCATCCCGAGGTGGCGGCGCGCGTCGAAGCCTATCGCCGCCAGCGTGCCGGGCTGCGGGAGGCTCTGGCGCCCGTTGCCGAGGAACCCCTTCCGCCCGGGCTGAACCTGACCCGGCTGATCGAGGCGCGGCAGCGGCCGCGCGGCGCATTCTGGCGCGTGGCGGCCATGGCGGTGCTGATGCTGGGGGCGGGGGGCGCCAGCGGCTGGTGGCTGCGCGGGGCGATGCAGCCGGCGGCGCGGCCCATGACGACCCTGGCGCAGCAGGCGGCCGACAGCTACGCCGTCTATGTGCCCGACCGGCAGCGGCCGGTGGAACTGAGGGCCGCGCAGCGCGCCGAGCTGGTCGCCTGGGCTTCCAGCCGCCTGGGCCGGCCGGTGACGGCGCCGGACCTCTCGGCCTCCGGCTACCGGCTGATGGGCGGGCGGCTAGTCTCGACCCCGCAGGGTGCCGCTGTGCTCTTCATGTTCGACGATGACCGCGGGACGCGGCTGGTGCTGCTCACCCGCCCGATGGGCCTGGATCGCGACATGCCCATGGCGCGGGAAGCCCGCGGCGATGTCGAGGCCATTACCTGGGCGGCCAAGGGCAATGGCTACAGCCTGGTCGGCCCCCTGCCGGCCGAGAGGCTGCACCCCCTGGCGAATGAGATCCGCCGGCAGATGCAGCCGACCTGAGCCGCGGGTAGGGAGTGAAACGCTACCGCAGGTGGTGCTGTAGCGCGACGATACACTTGCGGTTAGAAGCGATGCCTTCCTGATGGGAAAGTATCCGTGCGCCATAAACCAGCTTATGTCCTCGCGGCTCTCCTGGCGGCCGCGCCGCTCCAGTCCTGGGCAGCGGAGGGTGCCGCCCGCGCGACGCGCCAGATGGTGGCCACGGCTCATCCGCTGGCGGCGCAGGCGGGGTTGGACATGCTACGCGCGGGCGGCTCGGCCGCCGATGCCGCGGTAGCGGCGCAGGCCGTGCTCTCGGTGGTGGAACCGCATGCCAGCGGCCTGCTGGGCGGCGCGCTGCTGGTGCACTGGGATGCCGCGGCCCGGCGGATGAGCGGCTATGAGGGCATCGCCTCGGCCCCTGCTGCCGCCACCTCGCGCCTGATCGAGGATGCGGACGGCACGCGCGTGGGCGCGGCCACCGTCGCGCGGTCCGGCCGCTCGGTGGGTGTGCCGGGCACATTGCGGATGCTGGCCATGGTCCATGCGGATCACGGGAAGCTGCCCTGGAAGGATCTTTTCGCGCCTGCCATCCGCGCGGCAGAGGAAGGGGCGCCCATCTCGCCCGTGCTGCACCGGGTGCTTTCGACCCGCGCGGTGGAGCTGGCGAAGGACGCGGAGATGCGTGCCTTGTTCTTTGGCGCCGATGCCGAGCCGCTGCCGGCGGGCACGGTGGTCCGCAACCCCGCCCATGCCGCCGCCCTGCGCCAGATCGCGGAGGAAGGACCGGATGCGCTCTATCGTGGCTCCCTCGGGCGCGCGGTGCTGGAAGCCGTGGCGCGCGAGCCGGTGCCGGGCTGGATGACGGCCGAGGATCTGGCGAATTACGAAGCCAAGCGGCGCGACCCCGTGTGCAGCATCGCCTTCGGGCGGACGGTCTGCTCGGCCGCCCCGCCCTCCTCCGGCGGCGTGGCCGTCCAGCAGCAGCTCGGAATGCTGGAGCGCCTGGATATCGCCGGCAAGGCGCCCGATTCCGCCGAGGCCGCGCATCTGATCCTGGAAGTCGGCCGCCTGGGGCTGGCGGACCGCCGCCGCTGGCTGGGCGACCCGGATAGGGTGCCCGTGCCCACCGAGCAGCTCGTGGCGCCTTCCTACCTGGCCAGCCGGGCCGCAGAGGTGAAGCCCGGCCAGGCCATGGAGCAGGCCCGCCCGGGCAATCCGCTGGAGCGCCATGGCGCCCTGCCCACGCCCTCCGACCCGCTGGTGCTGGCGGGCACCTCCCATGTGTCGATCGTGGACGGATCGGGCAACGCCATTTCCTTCACCACCACCAACAACCTGAATTTCGGCGCGGAACGACTGGCCTCAGGCATCGTCCTGAACAACGGCCTGACCAATTTCGCCGCCGATCCCGGGCCCGCCGAGGCGCCCGCCTTCAACCGGCTGGAAGGCGGCAAGCGCCCCATCACCACCATGGCTCCGACCATCGTGCTGGGCGCGGATGGCACGCCCGAGCTGGTGGTGGGCGCGGGTGGCGGAGCGCGGATCGTGGATTCTGTCACGGTCGCCCTCGTGGAAGTGCTGGCCTGGAACGCCGATGCCTATCGCGCCACGGCCCGCCCCCGCATCGGCGCCCAGAACGGCGCGCGGGAACTCGAGGCAGGAACCCCGGCCGAGGGGCTGGCCGATGCCCTGGCCGCCATGGGCCATAAGCCGAAGGTCGGTGGCATGAACACGGGTCTTCAGATTATCCGCCGCATCCCCGGCGGCTGGGAAGGCGCGGCCGATCCGCGGCGCGACGGCGTGGCCGTGGGCGACTGACAGGGCTGGGCAGACGGGTCGCCCGTGACATGTGACCGTCACGGGCTGCTCCCCCTACATCCTGGCGACGGCATGCCCCGACGGTGACGGCCGGGGCATCCGTCCACGCACTCACATCCCGCGGCGGCACACCGTCACAGCGCCGCCAGCCAGTTTTTTACCAGCATCAGATCGGCCTGGGAGAGGCCATGCCCTACGGGCAGCACCTGACGCGTGACCGCCGCGCCTGCCTGTTCCAGCTGCGTCGCGAGTTCGGCGCTATTGGCGGCCGGCACGATCGGATCGGCGGCGCCGGAGAGCAGCAGCACCGGCGTGCCATCGAGCCGCGCCGCCGGGGGCTGGCGCAGCGGCACCATGGCGCGCAGCAGCGCGGCGCCGCGCAACACGCCAGGGCGCAGCAGCAGCATGGCGGCGGCGATATTCGCGCCATTGGAAAAGCCCAGCGCGACCGGCGCCGGAATGCCATAGGCATCCCGAGCCGCCGCCACGAAATCCGCCAGTTCCCCGGTGCGGCGGCGCAGGTCCTCCTCGTCGAAGACGCCTTCCGCCAGTCGCCGGAAGAAGCGGGGCATTCCCTGTTCCAGCACCTGCCCGCGCGGCGAGAGCAGCGCCACCCCCGGCGCCACGGCACGGCCCAGCGGCAGCAGGTCGTTCTCATCCCCGCCCGTGCCGTGCAGCAACAGCAGCGGTGGGCCGCTGCCTTCGGTGCCGCGCTCGAAGCGGTGCCGGAAGCCCAGCTCCTCAGGATTGGTCATGGTCGCACTCCTATTCAGGCTGGAACTCAGGCCAGCGCCGGCAACGACGCCTCGATCACGGAGCGATGCGCCTCCAGAAAGCCCGGCAGCTTCAGCGACTGCCCCAGTTCCACCGCCGGCTCATCCACCGCGAAACCCGGAATATCGGTCGCGATCTCGAACAGCACATGGCCGGGCTCGCGGAAATAGAGCGAGCGGAAATAGTTGCGGTCCTTCTGCTCCGTCGTATGGATGCCGTGGTTGGCAGCCAGCTTCCGCTGCATCTCCATCTCCTCCGCGTCATCCGCGGCACGGAAGGCCAGGTGGTGCACCGAGCCACGCCCCAGCCGCGCCGGCAGGAAATCGCCTACCGAGCGCAGGTCGATGATGCCGCCCACCGTGCTGCCGGGCACCTGATAGCGCGTCACATTGCCGTCCTTCGCAGCCTTGGCGAAGCCGAAGACATCGCTGAGGATCGCGCCCGTGGCGGCACCATCCGCCAGCATCAGGCTGACGCTATGGAATCCGCGGATGGCGAATTCCGCCGGAATTTCCTGGTTTTCCCAGGCGGGTTCGGCCTCGATACCCGGCACGCCGGCCAGCGCCAGCCGCATCCCGTCCGAATCCCGGAAGGAAAGCACCGTCTCGCCGAAGCGCGTGCTGCGCTCGGGCGCGTAGGGCATCAGCCGCTGCATCCAGAATCCGATGGCGCCTTGCGGCACGCGGAAGACGGTTTCCTGCAACTCGCCCGTGCCCTGGCGGCCAGGGGCGGCATGTTCCCAGGGGAAGAAGGTCAGGATGGTGCCGGGGCTGCCGGCGCCGTCACCATAGTAGAAATGGTAGGTGCCGGGATCGTCGAAATTCACCGTCTTCTTCACCAGGCGCAGGCCCAGGACCCGTGTGTAAAAGTCCAGGTTGCGCCGCGCCGGGCCGGCGATGGCGGTGACGTGGTGGATGCCGTGCTTGGCCATGATGTTGCGTCCTTGTGAGGCGGGGTGCCTCGTTGGGACAGGAGATTAGGATCGCGGGCCTCTGGGACCAGCGAAAACGGATTGCGTTGGTGCAATGTTATACGTGCACGAATAGCTTTGGCATTGCATGTTCGCCTGGGCCAGACTGCTGCGGACAGCCATGCCGGAGGTGGAAGTGCAGGCTCCGAGGGATGCCGCCAGGAGTATTGCCTGGGATGATTTCCGGCTGATCAAGGCCGTGGCCGAGGCGCGCAACCTGCCGGCCGCCGCCGCGCGCCTGGGCATCAACCATTCCACCGTCTTCCGCCGTCTGCGGCAGATCGAGGCTCTGCTGGGCTTCCCGCTCTTCGAGCGGCACCGCACCGGCTATGCACCGACCCCGGCCGGGGAGCAGATGGCCGCCCTGGCCGCGCGGGTGGATGAGGATATCACCGCCGTCACCCGCCATCTGGCCGGACAGGCGCCGGCAGCAGCCGGCGAAGTACGCATCGCCACCAGCGATGCCCTTCTATCAGGGCTGCTGATGCCAATGCTGGCGCGGCTCCGGCAGGCGCATCCGGCCATCCGGCTGGATGTGGTGACGGGAAATGAGGCGCTGAACCTCTCCCGCCGCGATGCCGATATCGCCATCCGCGCCACGGACGCGCCGCCGGAAACGCTGGTGGGGCGTCGGCTCGGGCGTATCGCCTGGGCGCCATACGGCCGGGCCGAAGATGTTCCAGGCGGCTCGCCTCCGCTGGCAGAGCTATTGGCCGGGAGTGACTGGCTCTCCCCCGGCGATAACCTTTCCGGGTTGAGGGCGGCGCGCTTCCTGCGCCAGCGGGTGCCGGCCGAGCGCATCGCCGGCCGCTTCGACACGGTGGGCGGGCTGGTGGCGGGGGTGGAGGCGGGGCTGGGAATAGCCCACCTGCCCTGCTTCCTCGGCGATAAGCGTGCCGCTCTGGTGCGGCTGGCACCGCCCGAGCCCGACCTTGCCACCGATCTCTGGCTGCTGACGCATCCCGACCTCCGGCAGACTCCGCGCATCCGCGTGCTGATGGATGCCCTGGCCGCCGGGGTCGCGCGCATGCAGCCCTTGATCGAGGGCGCCGCCCCGGATTGAGGCGGCTTCCGCGTCAGATCACCTTGCCGGCCCGCAGCCCGGCGATTTCCTCCGCCGTGAAGCCGAATTCCCGCAGGACCGCGTCGGTGTGCTGGCCCCGCTCCGGTGTCGGCGCGCGGGGCGGCTCGACGCCGGCGATCTGCATGGGCGGCCGCACCAGCGCGATCTCGCCCAGCTTCGGGTGCTGCACCGGCCAGGCAAGGCCGAGATGCTTCACCTGCTCATCGGCGAAGACCTGGTCCATCGTATAGACGGGGCCGCAGGGCACGCCGGCCTCGTTGAAGCGGCTCACCCAGTGTTCGGCTGTCTCCGTCTCCAGCTTCGCCTGCAGCACCGCATTGGTCTTGGCCCGGTTCTTCGAGCGCAGCGCATCGGTCGCGAGGTCCGGGTCCTTCGCCTCCTCCTCGATCTCCAGCACCGAGACGATGCGGCGCCACATCTCCCCGCCGCCGGCGGCGATGTTGATGACGCCGTCGCTGGTGCGGAAGAGGCCGGTGGGAATGGTGGTGGGATGGTCGTTGCCGGCCTGCTGTGGCACCTCGCCCTTCATGGTCCAGCGGGTGGCCTGGAAGTCCATCATGGCGACCATGGCCTCCAGCAGAGAGGTATGCACCCAGCGGCCCCTGCCGGTCTGCTCCCGCTCCAGCAGGGCGACCAGGATGCCGATGGCGCAGTAAAGCCCCGCCGTCAGGTCGGCCACCGGGATGCCGGCGCGCACCGGCCCCTGGCCCGGCAGGCCCGTCACGCTCATCAACCCGCCCATGCCCTGGGCGATCTGGTCGAAGCCGGGGCGGCGGGCATAGGGGCCGTCCTGACCGAAACCCGAAATGCTGCCGAGCACGATGCGCGGATTGATGGCAGCGAGGGAATCGTAGTCGATGCCCAGCCGGGCCTTCACGTCCGGGCGGTAGTTCTCCACCACCACATCGGCCTGCTCCACCATGCGGCGGAAGGCGGCGATGCCCTCCGGCTTCTTCAGGTTCAGGGTGATGCCGCGCTTGTTGCGGTGGACGTTCTGGTAGTCCGGGCCCAGCGTATCGCCGCCCAGGCCCTTGCCGGTATCCACCTCCTCCGGCGCCTCGATCTTCAGGACATTCGCGCCCCAATCCGCCAACTGCCTGACGGCCGTGGGGCCGGAGCGGACGCGGGTGAGGTCGAGCACGGTAAAGCGGGACAGCGGCAGCATGGTTCCTCCCTTTCGCCCGTCCGCCCGCCTGACGAGGGCGGGCACGGGGCTGGCGCGCCGGATGAGCGCGCCTATGGGCGATAACCCCACAACCGCCCAGGCTCAACCGCGCGGCGTATCGGCAAGGCGTGCGAAGGGCCCGTAGAGGTCATTCAGCTCCGTCTCCCGCGATAGCTTGCTGTAGCGCAGCGCCGAGGCCGGCTCCTGCGGCTGCACGGCCAGCATGTGCCGCCCCTGGCGGTCCAGGAAGAGCAGGTGGCGGTGGCTGTCGCCACGATGGATCACATAGACCTGGCGCATCTCCGCCACGCGCTCGTCCAGGTCGGCCAGGGCCCGCTGGCGCCAGGCCAGCGACCATTGCTCCAGGCTCTGCGCCATGCTGGCTCCGCCCCCCGCGGCGTCCCGGGTGGTTCCGGCGGGGCGCGGAGGCGGTTCCGGGATCTCGTCCAGCAGCCGGTCCAGATCCTCCCGCAACCGGGCGATGACGGGGTTCAGCGCCGGGGAGAGCGCCTGCTGGATGTCGGAGGCCTCGGCCTCCAGCCGCATCTGCCTGCGGGTCGCCTCGTCCGTGCCGCCATAGCCGGTGAAACGGCTGGGGGCATAGCCGGGCTGCGGTTCCTGCGACGGTACGTGTTCATTGCTCATGGCGGCGGGCCCTGTACTGCCGGGCGACGACCCGGCCTGCCCTTCCGTCATGCCACCGCCTGCGTGAAGAAATGGTGGAGGGACTAGCGAGTCACCCCATACCCTTCCTCCTCGATCAGGCTCACCAGCGTTTCGCGCAGCTGGCGCGTATCGGCGCGCACGATGCCGCCGGCGAGGTCTACACTGACCTCGGCACCGGGGTCCCCGGCGCGGATCGCCTGGACAATGGCACGCGCGCAGTGCTCGCACCTCATACCCGTGACATTCAGTTCGATGGTGCCGTTCACAGCGTCTTCTCCAGTTCATCGAGGATGGGACAATCGGGCCGCGCATCGCCGCAGCAATGCTCGGCCAGGTGGCGCAGGCTGCTGGCCATGGCCTGCATCGCCTGCGCCTTGCTCTCCAGCGCCGTCACATGGTCCAGCGCGATGCGGCGCACATCGGCACTGGCGCGGTTGCGGTCAGCCCAGAGTGCCAGCAGCTTCCGCACGTCTTCCAGCGGAAAGGCCAGCGCCCTGGCGTGGCGGATGAAGCGCAGGGTGGCGACATCGGCCTCATCGTAGTCGCGATAGCCATTCGCCAGCCGGCGCCCCCGCAGCAGCCCCAGTTGCTCGTAGTGGCGGATCATCTTGGCATTGATGCCCGAGAGCTTCGCGGCGGTGCCGATGTTCATCACGCCCTCCAGCGCGCCAGCAGCAGCGCATTGCCCAGGACGGCCACCGAGGAGAAAGCCATCGCCGCCCCGGCCAGGGCCGGCGAAAGCCCGCCCAGCGCCGCCAGCGGGATGCCCACGGCATTGAACCCGAAAGCCCAAAGCAGGTTCTGTCGGATTTGTGACAGAGTCCGGCGCGTGATGGCTAGTGTCGCGGGCACCAGAATGGGGTCGGGGCGCAGCAACGTGACATGGGCGGCGGCGATGGCGGCATCGGTGCCGCTGCCCATGGCGATGCCCAGGTCGGCGCTGGCCAGCGCGGCGGCGTCGTTGACGCCATCGCCCACCATGGCCACGCGCCGTCCCTTCTCCCGCCAGGCGGTGACCTGCGCGGCCTTCTGTGCCGGCAGAACCCCGGCCGCCACCTCGCCGATATCCAGCGCGCGGGCGACGGCGCCGGCGGCCTCCGGCGCGTCGCCGGTCAGCATGGCCACCTGCACGCCCTGCGTCTTCAGGGCCCGCACAGCCTCCGCGGCGCCGGCGCGCGGCGCATCGGCGAAGGCCATGAGCGCCAGCACCGCCGGAGCGGAAGGGTCGATCAGCCAGGAGAGGGTATGGCCCTGCCCGGCCTCCCGCGCTGCCGCCTCGGCCAGGGGGCCGGCGAAAAGCCCGCTTTCCGTCAGCAGCCTTGTGCTGCCCAGGGCCAGCCTCCTGCCCTCCACCCGACCTTCCACCCCACGTCCCGGCAGGGCGCGGAAGGTCTCGGCCGGCGCGATGTCGCCTCCCGCCGCCACCAGCACGGCGCGGGCCAGCGGGTGCTCGCTGCCGGCCTGCAGCCGGGCGGCCAGCCGCAGCGCCTCCTCACGCGCCACGCCCCTCGCGGGATACAGCGCCGCCAGGCTCGGGCGGCCCTCGGTCAGCGTGCCGGTCTTGTCGAAGGCCACCAGGTCAATCTTTCCAGCCTGCTCCAGCGCCGCGGCATCGCGGATCAGGATGCCCGCGCGCGCGGCGGCGCCGGTACCGGCCATGATGGCGGCTGGCGTGGCCAACCCCAGGGCGCAGGGGCAGGCAATGACCAGCACGGCCACCGCATGCAGCAGCGCCGCCGAAAGGCCCGCCCCCGCCGCCAGCCAGCCCAGCAGCGTCACCAGCGCCACGCCCACCACCACCGGTACGAAGACGGCGCTGACGCGGTCCACAAGCTTCTGCACGGGTGCCCGGCTGGCCTGGGCCGCCTGCACCAGCGCCGCCACCTGGGCCAGCCGGGTATCGCCGCCCACGGCCTGCGCACGCACCACCAGTCGCCCGTCCAGGGAGACGGTACCGGTGGAGACGGTATCGCCCACGGCCTTCTCGACAGCGCGGCTTTCCCCCGTCAGGGCGCTTTCATCCAGTCCGGCGGCGCCTTCCTCCACCACGCCATCGGCGGGCACGCGCTCGCCCGGGCGCACCACAACCCTGTCGCCGGCGCGCAGGGCGGCCAGGGGCACTTCCTCCTCCCGCCCAGCGGCATCCAGGCGACAGGCGGTGCGGGGGCGCAAGGCCAGCAGCGCGGCGATGGCGGTGCCCGTGGCGCGTTTGGCGCGATGCTCGAGGAAGCGGCCCAGCAGTACGAAGGCAATGACGACGGCCGCGGCCTCGAAATAGAGGTGATGCTCGCCGCGCAGCCACTGCACGGTGGAGAGGCCGAAGGCGGCGCTGGTGCCGAGCGCCACCAGCAGGTCCATGTTGCCCGCACCGGCACGCAGCGCCCGCCAGCCGGCGCGATAGAACCGCGCGCCCAGCCAGAACTGCAGCGGCGCGGCCAGCAGGAACTGTGCCCATCCCGGGGGCATCCAGTCCCGCCCGAGCGCCATGCCCAGCATGCCCGCCAGGAAGGGCGCAGCCAGGGCGAAGGCCACGGCCAGTTCCGCCAGACCACGGCGGTCCGGCGCGGCCTCGGGCTCCTCCTGCTCCGGGACTATGGCCAGGGCGTAGCCGGCCTTTTCCAGCGCGGCGGACAGCGTGGCATCCTCCACCGTCGGCAGCAGCCGCAGATGCACCTGTTCCGTCGCCAGGTTCACGCTGGCCTCAAGCACCCCCGGCACCTTCTCCAGCGCCCGCTTCACCCTGCTGGCGCAACTGGCGCAGGTCATGCCGGTGACGCCGATATCGCGCGTCACTTCCCGCAGATCATAGCCGGCGGCGCGCACCGCCTCGGCCAGGGCGGGCAGCGGGGCGCTTCCACGCAGGCTGGCCTGTTCCGTCGCCAGATTGACGGAAACCTCCTCCACCCCCGGCACCTTGCGCAGCGCGCGCTCGACCCGGCCAGCGCAGCTGGCGCAGGTCATGCCGGTGACGGGCAGGGTGATGTCGAAAGGAGTGGATCGGGTCTCGGGCATGGCCGTCATCTGGGGCTTCCCATAATAGGAAGGTCAAGAGGTGGTACTGCCCGATTGACGCGGCCGGCGCGAGGAGGAACATCCCGCGCCATGCAGACCTCCTCCCTCCGCACCGCCCTGCTGGCCGCCGCGCTCTTCTCAGCCCCGCTGGCCGTCCAGGCGCAGCCCGCGCAGAACCGCTTCCAGATCGTCAACCGCACGGGGCAGGAGGCCAGCGCCGTCCATGCCGTGCATAGCGGCCGCAAGGACTGGGGCGGCAACCTGGCCCCCGGCCCCATGCCCACCGACAAAGCGCTGACCCTGCGTCCGGATGCCGATACCGGCTGCCGCTTTGACGTGCGGCTGGTGCTGCGCGATGGGAGGGAGGCGGTGAAGCGGGGGCAGGATATCTGCGCCACCCCCCGCGTGGTGCTGGAGCCCGGCGACGTACGCGGCGTGGCCCAGTCCCGGCCGACCCAGCCGGCGCCGGGGCAGCCGAACCCCAAGGCGCGCAGCGTTTCCTCCGGCACCGGCTTCGTGGTGGCGGCGGACCGGGTGCTGACCAACCAGCATGTGGTCGCTGGCTGCGACCGCGTCTTCATCCGCACCGCCGACGGGCGGATGCTGCCCGCCGTGCCGCCCGCCAAGGTGGACGCGGCGCTGGACCTCTCGCTGCTGACGGTGCCCGGCAACCCCGGCCCGGCCCTGGCCTTCCGCGCCGGCCCGGCCGTGCGGCGGGGCGAGGGCGTGGTCGCCTATGGCTTCCCGCTGCCGGGCCTGCTCTCCTCCGACCCCAAGCTGACCCGTGGCGAGGTGAACGGGCTGAACGGGCTGGGGGACAACCCCTCCCAGTACCAGATCAGCGCGCCGGTGCAGCCCGGCAATTCCGGCGGGCCGTTGCTGGACCTGCAGGGGAATATCGTCGGCGTCGTGGTCAGCAAGCTGAATGCCGGCGCGGTCTCCCGCCGGACCGGGGACATCGCGCAGAACATCAACTTCGCCGTCAAGGGCACCGCCGCCGCCGATTTCCTGCGCCGCGCCGGACTGACGCCACAGGCGGCGGAGAGCCGCGGCCCCGAGCGGAGCGCCGCCGATGTAGGCGAGATCGCCAACCGCAGCACCGTCTTCATCCGCTGCGAGCGTTGAGCTGCCGCCGCGCAAGACCGGGGGCCCCGGTCCTGCCGGGATTCACCGCCAGAGTTCAAGGATCTCGGAAACGGTCCCGACCTCGACCTGCTGCCCGTAGCGGTGGCTGTAGAGCCCGAGCAGCGCGTCATGCATGGCGTCGGAAGACGAGCAGAGCGCATCCTTCGGCACGATGATGCGGTAGCCGCGGTCGACCGCGCCCATGACCGCCGCCAGAACGCAGACATCCGTCTCCGCCCCGCTGATGACGAGGGTATCCACTTGCCGCTCCCGCAGCGTCCGCTCCAGCTCGGGCGCGAACCAGGGGGAATAGACCGTCTTGTCGATGACCTGTGCCGGCGGCACGAAGCGCGCCAGATCCGGCAGCAGCTCGATCATGTCCGGCGGCAGCGCCTCCAGCGTCATGTTGGACCAGCGGCGATAGTAGTCCTTCCAGGTTCCCTCGCCCTCCCCGGGATGCTTCAGCGGGATGAAGCGGGTGAAGATCGTCCTGTCCGGATGCGCGGCCACCAGTTGCTCCACCATTGGCAGCACGCGCTTCATCCAGGGGGTGTGCCATTCCGACCCCTCGGCGAAGAGCTTCTGCATATCGACGCAGAGATGCATGCAGTTCGGGCCCAGCGGCTTGTCCTGCAGCCCATGCCTATGCGCCACGGCGTCTCCTTCCCTGCTGATGAAGCATCGTCATTCCTCCGGCACGTTGCGGCGCAGCTCCTCCAGCCAAGCCGTGGCCGTGCCGTCGGAGGGCGCGCGCCAGTCGCCGCGCGGTGAGAGCGAGCCGCCCGCCGAGACCTTCGGGCCATTCGGCATGGCCGAGCGCTTGAACTGGCTGAAGCCGAAGAAGCGCGAGAGAAAGACCTCCAGCCAGTGGCGGATGGTCGCCAGGTCGTATTGCGGCCGCGCTTCCTCGGGGAAGCCGGCGGGCCAGCGCCCGCGCGCCGCGTCGCTCCAGGCGCGCCAGGCCAGGAAGGCGACCTTGGAAGGGCGGAAGCCGTAGCGCAGCGTATAGAAGAGGTGGAAATCCTGCAGCGCGTAGGGGCCGATCTTGGCCTCCGTGCTCTGCAATGCCTGCCCCTCCGCCGGCACCAGCTCCGGCGAGATCTCGGTGCCGAGGATGGAGGTGAGGATCACGCCCACCTCATCGTCGAACTGGCGGGAGGAGACGACCCAGCGGATGAGGTGCTGGATCAGCGTCTTCGGCACGCCGGAATTGACGTTGTAGTGCGACATCTGGTCGCCGACGCCATAGGTGCACCAGCCCAGCGCCAGTTCTGACAGGTCGCCCGTGCCCAGCACCATGCCGCCATGGTGGTTGGCGGCGCGGAAGAGGTAGTCGGTCCGCAGGCCCGCCTGCACATTCTCGAAAGTCACGTCATAGACCGGCTCTCCCCGCCCGAAGGGATGGCCGAGATCCTTCAGCATCTGCGTGGCGGCGGGGCGGATATCCAGCTCCTGCGCCGTCACGCCCAGGGCCTGCATCAGCGCATGGGCATTGGTGCGCGTGCCCTCGCTGGTGCCGAAGCCCGGCATGGTGAAGGCCAGGATGTCCGTGCGGGGCCGGCCCATCAGGTCCATGGCCTTGGCGGCGACGATCAGCGCCTGGGTGGAATCCAACCCGCCGGAGACGCCGATGACGATGCGCCCGCGCGTGGCGCGCAGCCGCTGGATGAGGCCGGAGACCTGGATGTTGTAGGCCTCGTAGCAGTCCTGGTGCAGCCGCGCCGGGTCGGCGGGAACGAAGGGGAAGCGTTCCACCACCCGCTCCAGCCCCAGATCCTCCTGCGGCGGATCGAGATGGAATGTTGCTGTGCGGAAGGCGGCGGCGGGATGGGCGCGGCGGTTGTCGTCGAAGGTGCCCTGGCGCGCACGCTCCTGCCGCAGGAGGTCGAGATCGACATCCGCCACGACGACCTGCCCCTCGGCGGGGAAGCGCTCACTTTCCGCCAGGATATTGCCGTTCTCGAAGATCGAGACCTGCCCGTCCCAGGCGAGGTCCGTGGTGGATTCGCCCGTGCCGGCGGCGGCATAGACATAGGCGCCCAGGCAGCGCGCCGACTGCGACTGGCAGAGCAGCCGCCGCGTATCCGCCTTTCCCACGGTGATATTGCTGGCCGAGAGATTGGCCAGCACCACCGCCCCGGCCAGGGCGCCATGGGCACTGGGCGGCACCGGCACCCAGAGATCCTCGCAGATCTCGGCATGCACGATCAGCCCCGGCAGGTCCTCGGCGGCGAAAAGCTGATCCGGGCCGAAAGGTGCCTCCTGCCCGGCATAGCGGATGCGGCCGCCTTCCGTGCCCGCGCCGCTGGCGAAATAGCGGCGCTCGTAGAATTCACGGTAGTTCGGCAGGTGCTGCTTCGGCACCACGCCCAGCAGACGGCCGCCCTGGATGGCCAGGGCGGTGTTGTAGACCCGCCCGGCATGGCGCAGCGGCGCGCCGACCAGCAGCAGCGGGCGCAGGCTGGCCGATTGCGCGATCAGCAGCGCCGCCGCCTCTTCCACCGCGTCCAGCACAGTGTCCTGCAACAACAGGTCGTCGATGGAGTAGCCGGAGAGCGCCAGTTCCGGGAAGACGGCCACCGCCGCGCCCCGTCCATGGCATTCGCGGGCGGCGGCCAGCACGGCCTCGGCATTCGCGGCGGGGTCAGCCAGGGTGCAGCGCGTCGTGCAGGCGGCGATGCGGGCGAAACCGTGGCGATAGAGGGAAGCGAAGGTCATGCGATGCACCACCGGCAGCGGGAGGGGGAAGCGGGGCCGTATGGTGGCCGCCGCTTCCGTGATGTCCTATGCCCCGAACGGGCGCAAGGTTGCGTCCAGCACGTCAGAAGGCGCGCATCCTGACCGGAGGGCTGTCCAGCACGGTGCGCCCGAAGAGGCTGGCCACCAGTTCCACCAGCAGCCGGGCGCTGCGCCCGCGCTCGTCCAGGAAGGGATTCAGCTCCACGACGTCGAGGGAAGCGGTCAGGCCGCTGTCGGAGAGCATCTCCATGATCAGATGCGCCTCCCGGTAGGTGGCGCCACCCGGCACGGTGGTGCCGACGCCCGGCGCCAACGAGGGGTCGAGCATGTCCACGTCCAGACTGACATGCAGATGGACGCCCCGCGCCTTCCAGTCCTCGATCAGCGGCCGCATCAGCGCGGCCACGCCCTGCTCGTCGATGGCGCGCATGTCGATGGCCTGCGCGCCATAGGCCTGCACCTGCCGGCGCTCCTCCATGTCGATCGAGCGCAGGCCGAAGATATGGACCGACCCGGGCGCCAGGGGCACCAGCGGCCGGTCGGGAAGCAGCGGCCGCAACCGGGCATCGCCGCTCAGGAAGGCCAGCGACATGCCGTGCATGTTGCGCGACGGCGTGGTGGCGGGATTGTTGAAGTCGGCATGGGCATCGATCCAGAGCACCGCCAGTTCCCGCCCGGCTTCCTGGCAATGCCGGGCGATGCCGCTGACGCTGCCCATGGACAGCGCATGGTCCCCGCCCAGGAAGATCGGCAGCCGGCCGCTGGCGGCCAGGGCATAGGCGCGGTTGTGGATCAGCCGCACCCAGCCCGCCACCTCCTCCAGGTTTCGGCAGGCGGCGGCATCCTCCGGGGCCAGGGAGACGCTGCGCGGGCCGGGCGGTACCAGGTCTCCGGCATCCTCCACCTCATGCCCGAGCTCCCGCAGCAGCGTCGCCAGTCCCGCGATGCGCAGCGCGGTCGGCCCCATGCGGGCGCCGGGCACGCTGGTGCCCGCATCCATCGGGATACCGAGCAGGGTCACGCGCCGCTGGCCCTCGCCGCTGTCAAACTCCAACATTCAAACTCCTACGGGCGGTCAAAAATCAGGCGCGCTTCTTGGGCGCGGGCTTGCTGCGCCTGGAGGGGGAGGCCTTGCGGGCGGGCGGCTTACGGGCCGGTGCCTTGCGCGGCTCGCCTTGCTTGAGGCTGTTCAGCAGCGCCGCCATCAGGTCTATCACATTCCCGCGGTCCGGTTGCTCCTCCGGCTCCGGCTCGGGCTCCAGCCCTTCCTTGCGCGCCTCGATGACCTCCCGCAGGCGGGCCTCGTAGCGGTCCTCGGTATCGGCGGGGTCGAATTCGCCCACCTGCCGCTCGATCAACTGGCGCGCCAGCTTGACCATCTCCTTGTCCGGCGTGGCTTTCGGCAGGTCCTCGAAGGCGCTGGCGGCCGGGCGCAGGTCGCTCTCCTCATGCAGCGTATGCAGCACCAGCCCGCGCCCGAGTGGCAGGATGCCCACCGCCCTTTCCCGCCGGAAGAGCACGAGGCGGGAGAGGGCCATCATGCCGCTTTCCTGCAGCGCCTCCCGCAGCACGGCATAGACATCGGCTCCCTCCTCCCCATCCGGCACCAGGTAGTAGCTGGAGTCGAAATAGAGCGGGCCGACGGAGCCAGCCGGGACGAATTTGGCGATGGAAAGGGTGCTGCTGCTCTCGACGCGGGCGCTGTCGAAATCCTCGTCGGTGAGGACGACGTATCTGCCCTTCTCCACCTCATAGCCGCGCGCCAGCTCACTCCGCTCGACCGCCTGGCCGGTCTCGGCATCCACGGTCTGCGTGTGGATGCGGTGCCCGGTATCAGGATTGATCAGGTGGAAATGCAGGTTGTTGCGCTCATGCCGTGCCGTGAGCAGGGCGATGCGGCAGGAGACCAGGGCCAGGCGCAGGGTGCCGCGCCAGATCGGACGGTCGCTCATGACTTCTCCTTGCCGCCGCGCCGGGCGGGGGATTTCCTGCCGGCGGACTTCTCTCGCGGCCGGGGCAGCGGGCGCGCGGCGGCGGCATAGCCTTTCCAGGGGTCGGGGCCATCCATTCGCCCCGGCGCCGTGCGGATGGTGAAGGCGCGGGGATCGAAGTCCTTTTCCAGTTCCTCCCAGGCCAGGGGCATGGAGACCGTGGCGCCCGGCCGCGCGCGGGGCGACCAGGCGGCGACGGCCGAGGCGGTGCGGTCGTTGCGGAGGTAGTCCAGGAAGATGCGCCCCTTGCGGGCGCTCTTGGCCATGGTGGCCGTGTAGCGGCCGGGCGCCTGCTGGACCATCAGCTTGCAGAGCGCCTCGCAGAAGAGCCGGGCCTCCGGCCACTGCGCGCCGGGGCGCAGCGGCGTAACGACATGCAGCCCCTTGCCCCCGGTGGTCTTGACGAAACCCGCGAGGCCAAGTTCCTCCAGCCGGGCCTTCACCTCCCGCGCCGCGTCCATGACGGCGGAGAAGGCCAGCCCCTCATCCGGGTCGATGTCGAAGACCAGCCGGTCCGGGCGCTCGGTATCGTCCGCGCGCGCGCCGCCGGGGTGGATCTCCAGCACGCCGGACTGCGCCAGGGCGACCAGGGCCTCGGCGCTGTCGACCATCAGGAAGGGTTCCTCTTCACCCTTCAGCGGCACGCGCTTCAGCAGCGCCGAGGTGCCGGCGCCCGGATGGCGCTGAAAGAAGCGCGCCCCCTCGATGCCATCCGGCGCCCGCAGGAGGGAGACGAGACGCCCGCCCGCATAGTCCAGCAGCTTCGGTGCCACGGCCGCGTAGTATTCCGCCAGGTCGCGCTTCGTCACGCCGTCCTTCGGCCAGAGCAGCTTCTCCGGGTGGCTCAGCCGCACGCCCGCGACGCTCCCGCCGCTGCCGGCCGGTGACGCAGTGCGCTTCCCCGGTGCCGGCACGGGCGGCGGGTCCTGGCCCGCGATGGCGCCGGGCGGCTCCACCGCCTCGGCTGGCTTGTCCTCCCGCAGCCCCTTGAAGGAAGCCTGGCGGATACGCCCCTCCCCGGTCCAGCCGGCGTAGTCCACCTCGGCCACCAGTCGCGGCTCGACCCAGTGGGCACCTCGGCGGTCGCCCGGGGCCGGGCTGGTGGCAAAGGGGGAGGTCTTGCGCGCCAGCGGCTGCAACAACGTCTTCAGCTCCGCCGCGCGGGCGCCGGAAATGCCGGAGCCGACGCGGCCCAGATAGACCAGCCGCCCCTCCCGCCACGCGCCGAGCAACAGCGTCATATTGCCCTTGGGCCCTGTGCCATGGCCGCCGATGACGAATTCATCATTGCCCCGGCATTTCGTCTTCACCCAGTCCTCGCCCCGGCCTGAGCGGTAGGGGGCGCCCAGCCGCTTCGACACCACGCCTTCCAGCCCGGCCTGGCAGGCCGAACGAAGGATGGCATCGCCCGAGGCCGGGAAATGCTCGACATAGGTGATCTCCGGCGGCGCGCCATCCAGCAATGCCCGAAGGGCGGCCTTGCGCTCCCGCAGCGGATGCGGGCGCCAGTCCCTGCCCGCCGATGCCAGAAGGTCGAAAGCGAAGAAGCGCAGCTCATTCGTGCGCTTGCGGTCCATGGCGGCGATCAGCGCGGCGAAGTCGGGATGCCCCTCGGCATCCGTCGCGACCAGCTCGCCATCCAGGATACTGTCCGGCAGCCCGCCCAGCGCGGCGGCGGTTTGCGGGAAGCGATGAGTCCAGTCCTGGCCGCTGCGGGTCAGCAGCCGCGCCTTGCCGCCGGAGATCTGCGCCTGAAGCCGGTAGCCATCCAGCTTCACCTCATGCACCCAGTCGGCCCCGCCGGGCGCTTCCGGCGAGGTCGAGCACAGCTGCGGCGGGATGAATACGCCGGACGCGGCTGCGCCCTCTTCCTCTGCCGGGGCAGCGGCCTTCGCCCGCTTCGGTTTCGCCCGTCTGGGATCCGTCGTGGCAGAGGCGCCGGATTTGCCGGCGATCTCCTCCATCGAGCGGCCGGAGGCGACGGAGGTCTCCGCCGTCCCGATCAGGCTCTCGCCCTCGCCGGGGCGGGCCTCATCATCCTTTTCCTTGATCAGCAGCCATTGCGGCTTGGTCTCGCGCCCTCGCGCGCGCATCCGCACGAGCGTCCAGCCGCCCTGCATCCGCTCCCCATGGAGGCGGAATTTCAGCTTGCCGGCGGCCATCGCGGCGGCGGGGTCGTCATCCAGGCTTTCCCAGGTGCCGCGGTCCCACAGCATCACCGTGCCGCCGCCATATTCGCCGGCGGGAATGGTGCCCTCGAACCCCGCATAATCCAGCGGATGGTCCTCCACCTGCACGGCCAGGCGCTTGTCAGCGGGGTCCAGGCTGGGGCCGCGCGTTACCGCCCAGCTTTTCAGGCTTCCATCCAGTTCCAGGCGAAAATCGAAATGCAGCCGCGTGGCGTCGTGCTTCTGCACCACGAACTGCGGAGCGCCCTTGCGGCGCCGCGCCGCCTTGCCGCGCGGCTCGGCGCTGCGGGTGAAATCGCGCTTGGCGTTGTAGCGGTCCAGACCGCCTATCTGCGGCATGACACACCCCTCCGATGGCGGCGGGGCGCTGCGGCATCCCGCCCAGGCTATCAAAGCCTGGGCGGTTCGCGGGTTTCCGACGGGTCAGACCGCCGGCAGCAGTGCCATCCGCCGCCAGCGCAGCGTCATCAGCGTGGCCACGATCGCCAAGCCGGCCGCCAGCCCGAGCCAGACGCCGATGGGTCCCAGTTGCAGCCCCAGCGCCAGCACCAGCCCGACCGGCAGCCCCAGGCCCCAGTAGCCCAGCGCCGCGATCAACAGCGGCAGGCGCGTGTCCTTCAGGCCCCGCAGCGCCCCGGCAGCAGCCACCTGCACGCCATCCGCCAGTTGGAACAGCCCGGCCACCATCAGCAGCGTGGCGGCCAGCTGCCGCGTGCTTTCGAGGTCCGGGGGCAGGAAGAGCGCGGCGAGGCGATAGGGCAGCAGCAGCAGCAGAATGGCCGTGGCCGCCATGAAGCCGGCGGCCAGCAGGATGGCCGCCCAGCCCGCGCGGCGGATACCGGCCGGGTCCACGGCGCCCGCCGCCAGCCCCACGCGCGCGGTGGCCGCCTGGCCGATGCCCATCGGGATCATGAAGGCGGAGCCGGCCACCTGCAGGGCCACCGCATGCGCGGCCACCGCCGCCGGGCCGAACCACCCCATGACCAGCGCCGCGCCGCTGAAGACGCCGATCTCCAGCAGCATGGTGCCGGCGATCGGCAGGCCCACGCGGATGATCTCCAGCATCCGCGGCAGGTCCGCGCGCCAGAAGCGGCCGGCGAGGCGGAAGCGCGCGGTGCGGCGGTTCAGCGCCATCACGCCAGCCAGCCCCACGAACATGAAGAGGTTGGAGAGGGCGCTGGCGATCCCCGCCCCCAGCACGCCCAGCCGCGGCATGCCGAACCCGCCCGTCACCAGCCCGTAGTCCAGCACCGCGTTCAGCCCGATGGCCACCAGCGAGACCCAGAGCGCGGCCTGAGGCCGCTCCAGCGCCGAGAGAAAGCCACGCAGCAGCATGAAGCCGTAGAAGGGTATCAGTCCCCAGAGCATCACCCGCAGATAGGTCTGCGCCTGCGCGGCCAGATCCGCTTCCTGGCCGGTGAACCGCAGGATGGCGCCGCCATGCCAGAGCAGCAGCGCGATGGGGGGGAAGACGAGGAGCCCCAGCCACATGGCCTGGCGGAAGGTGCGGCGCATCTCCCGCACATGATGGCGCACGCGCCCCCGTTCCTGCGCCAGCATGGCCGAGGCGGCGAAAGCCAGGCCGAAGGGCAGCGCCATGGCGATGAAGTAGAGATTGCCGCCGAGCGTGGCGGCCGCCAGCGGCACTTCCCCCAGGCGGCCGAGGAAGAGCGTATCCGTCACCACCAGCGCGATCTGCGACAGGTTGGTCAGGGCCAGAGGCCAGGCCAAGGCCAACATGGCGCGGAATTCCTGCGCCCAGCCGCCGAGGGGGCGGGCGACGGCATCGCGGTGTCTCATCTGGCGCTCCTCACTCGGGCGGGGGGCTTATGGGAGGCGCGAGCGGCACGCAACCATGATCCGCTTCAGGAGACGGAGGATACAGGCCTCAGCGACCGCCGCGCGGGCGCCAGAGGATGTCGGGGGTGATCGCGGAAAGGCTGGGGCAGCCGGTCTGCACCATGGCCACCTCCAGCTCCGTCCGCAGCAGCTTCAGCACATGGGCGACGCCCGTCGCGCCGCCCACCGCCAGCCCATGCAGCACCGGCCGCCCGACCATGACCGCCGAGGCACCCAGCGCCAGCGCCTTCAGCACATCGGTGCCACGCCGGATGCCGCCATCCAGCAGCAGGGGCACCCGCCCGGCCACGGCCTCCGCCACTTCCTCCAGCACCTCGATGGTGGCGGGCTGCCCGTCCAGCACCCGGCCGCCATGGTTGGAGACGACCAGCCCATCCGCCCCGGCCTCCAGCCCGCGAAGCGCATCTTCGGGGGTCATGATGCCCTTCAGCAGCAGAGGCAGCCGGGTCTGCCGGCGCAGCGCCTCGATATCCGCCCAGAGGGGCGCACCGCGCTGCACGCTGCCGAAAACCTCGCTCGCCTCGCCCGGTGGCGCGGGCGGCGGCGGGACGGCGCCGCGCAGGTTGACGGCCTCCACCCCCGCCGGCAGGCGGAAGCCGGCGCGCTGTTCCCGGTTGCGGAGGCTGATGGGCGCATCGACGGTGACGACCAGCGCCGTGCAGCCCGCCGCCTCCGCCCGGCGCACCAGGGCCTGGGTGAAGGCGCGGTCGGGCTGGATATAGAGCTGGAACCATGGGGGCGGACTGGCGCGGGCGACGATGGCTTCCAACGGCAGGCTGGCCTGGGCGCTGACGACCATGCCCGCCTGCAAGGCGCTGGCGCCGGTGGCCGTGGCCAGTTCCCCTTCCGGGTGCAGCAGGCGGTGGAAGGCGCTGGGCGCCACCAGCACGGGATGCGCGTAATCCTGCCCGAAGAGCGAGAGCCGGGTCCCGGCCCCCGCCATATCCGTCAGCACGCGCTGCTTCAGCCGCAGCCGGGCGAATGCGGCGCGGTTCTCGGCCAGGGTCAACTCATCGGCCGCGCCGCCGGCGACATAGGCCCAGGCATTCTCACCCATGCGGCGGCGGGCATGCGGTTCGTAATCCGCGACGGCGGCGATATCGGGGGGGATCATGGACGGGCGCCTTCCTGGCTGCGGGCGCGGCCCGCCGGAGCCGGCGGGCCTGGGCGACCCGGGCCTGACTTGTCGGCAGGCCCGGGACACCCCAGGCTTATCCGAGCCGGCGATTCCTGTCCTGACCCTTCCGGGCCGGGACAGACGCAGGCTAGCATATTGAAAACCGCCCGCAAATAACAGGAGAGGGTTGCGCCATGACCTTCATCGCCATGAACCGCTTCCGTGTCGCCAGGGGCTCCGAGGCGGAATTCGAGCAGGTCTGGGCCAGGCGGGATTCGCGGCTGCGGGAGGTGCCGGGCTTCGTCTCCTTCGATCTGTTGCGAGGCCCGGAAGCGGAGGACCATGTGCTCTACGCCTCCCACACCATCTGGCGCTCCAAGGCCGATTTCGAGGCCTGGACCCGGTCGGATGCCTTCCGCGCGGCGCATCGCGGCGCCGGGGAGCGTAAGCCCCTCTATATCGGCCCGCCGCAATTCGAGGGCTTCGAGGCCGTGCAGAGCCTGCGGCCGGAGTAGGGCACGGACCGGTTGGATACATCCAACACGGTGGTTTCCCGATCAGGCATGCGCCCCCATGTGATGCGGATATCGCGAAGGGAGCGTCCCATGTCAGAGATCACCAGCCGCCAGATCCGCCTCGCCGCACGCCCGGAAGGCCGCCCCGGCCCCGAGCATTTCCGTCTGGAGGAGGCGGCCGTGCTGCCGCCCGGCGAGGGTGAGGTGCTGCTGCAGACGCTCTATCTCTCGCTCGACCCCTATATGCGGGGGCGGATGAGCGCCGCGCGCTCCTATGCCCAGCCTACCGAACTGGGGGCGGTGATGGAGGGCGGGACCGTCAGCCGTGTGCTGGAATCACGCGATCCCCGCTTCGCGCCGGGAGACATCGTCCTGTCTTATTCCGGCTGGCAGAGCCATGCGGTCGCCCGGGGCGACAGCCTGCGGAAGCTGGACCCGGCCGTGGCGCCCGTCAGCACGGCGCTGGGCGTGCTGGGCATGCCGGGCTTCACCGCCTGGTCGGGATTGCTGCTGCTGGGCCAGCCCAAGGCGGGCGAGACGGTGGTGGTGGCGGCGGCCACCGGCCCCGTCGGCTCGGCCGTCGGGCAGATCGCGCGCATCAAGGGTGCGCGGGCCGTGGGCATCGCGGGGGGGCCGAAGAAATGCGCGGCGCTGCTGGAGGAATTCGGCTTCGACGCGGCCATCGACCACCGGGCGCCGGACTTCCCAGAGCAGCTGCGCGCCGCCTGCCCCAGAGGCATCGATGTCTATTTCGAGAATGTCGGTGGACCCGTCTGGGACGCGGTGTTCCCCCTGCTGAATGAATTCGCCCGCGTGCCGGTCTGCGGCCTGGTCTCGCAATACAATGTAGCCAGCACCGGCGGGCCCGACCGCCTGCCCGGGCTGATGCGGGAGGTGCTCTCCCGCAGCCTGACCATCCGTGGCTTCATCCAGCGGGAATTCGCGGCCCATCGGCCGGAGTTCCTGGAGGAAATGGCGGGCTGGGTGGCGGAAGGGAAGGTTCGCTATCGCGAGGACGTCGTGCGGGGGCTGGAACAGGCGCCGGAGGCCTTCGCCGGGCTGCTGGAGGGCCGCAACTTCGGCAAGCTGCTGGTGCAGGTGGCGGAATAGCGGGGCGGGCGCGAACGACCCCTTCATTCCGGCGTCAGGTGCTATCCGACCCTTCCATTCCCGGCTGGAGCAGGGCCAGCGTGCCCTGCTTCGGCAGGGCGTGCACGTAGCGGTAGCGATAGGACTTGGCCCGGCCGCTGCCCGTCTCCTCGCAGGTCCAGGAGGCGAGGCCGCCGGCATTGGTCATGTCGTCGAAGGCCTGGCGGCATTCCTCGCGGAATTTCAGCCGCTGGCGCGTGGTTTCGGCCTTGTAGTCACGGCCCGCCAGCTCGGCCAGGGTCTCCACCGCGACCCAGGTATAGTCGGGCTGGGAGTCGATGAACGGCCAGAAGGCCTTGGCATAATCCGAGCGCAGCTTGAAATAGGTTTCGCCATCAATACTGGCGAGGGTGCGGCTCTCGAACATGTCGCGCACCCATTCGCCATAGGCGACCTTCACCCGGGAATCGAGCGTGATGCCGTCCCATTCGATGCGGCCCAGCAGATTGTCCGAATAGCCGGCGGCGGCGAGGCGGCCGCTCTGCGTCGCCGCCTCGTATTGCGCGAAGTCGCCCTGGTAGAAGCGGAAACTGACGGAGCGCAGTTCCTCGAAGACCCGCAGCATGGTGCCGAGGTTGTTCACATGGGCGGTGCGGCCGGTCGCCGAGAGCAGGGCGCGCCAGGTCGTCTCGGTATGGTAATATGGCAGCGGGCGGGCGCCGTCCTGGGGTGCCATTTCCGTCCGCCTGGCGCGCATGCGGAAGAGGGCATAGAGCGCATCGCGGTGCTGGGAACCCAGCTCCCGACCCCTCACCTCCACCACCGTATGCGGGCGGACGACATAAAGCCTCTGGAAGCCGCTATCGGTGATCAGGCCCTTCTTGCGGGGCGCGAAGGCTGAGGTGCGGGCAAGGCGGGAGGGCATGACGGTAGGCGCCTTGCGACCGCGCCGATTGGCCTTGGCCCGCTCGAACCGCTCAAGCCGCTTCCGTTCCGCTTCCGTCAGTTCCTGACCGCCTGTGATTGTCGCCACAATATCCGACCCTTTGATTCCCGCCGAGGCATGCAGACTAGCATTCCAGACCGGCGTGCGCATCAACGCGGAATCAAGGGGTCGCTTTGTGCTTCAGGCATGGTGACCCGGCGCCGGCGGAGTGGATAAGGCGGGGGAGAAGTGAAAGGAGGGGTCGCTTTCGGGAATGGCAGGGTCGCGTTTGGGAGGGAACGGGTCGGAACCCGGAAACAACGGGTCTAAACCCTCTCATAACCTGTTGATTCTAAAAGTCCCACGGCGGAATAGACTCTTCTTAATAGACTTTGAATCAGACTCTGACAGACCTCTGCTGTGGATGCTATTTGTGAATAAGCCAGGGCCACAGGCCCTTTCCGAGGCGGAAGCCCCGGAAAGCCGGCTGAAACGACCCTTTGATTCCGCGTCTCACGCGACTCCGGACGCCGTGGGAAGCGGTGCCGGGAACAAAAACGACCCCATGATTCCGGCGGGAGGAGCCTCCCCGACGAAACGACCCTTCAATTCCACATGAACCAGCGGATTGACCGGCCGGAGTGGTCGGATCACTTTGCGCCCCGGGTAGCAACGGGAACGAGGTCAATCATGACGCGGCACGACATCCTCGAGAAAATCCGGCAGTTCGAGCCGGAACTCGTGGCGATCCGGCGTGATATTCACAAGCATCCGGAGACCCGCTTCGAGGAAGTGCGGACCGCCGGCCTCGTCGCCAGCAAGCTGCGCGAATGGGGCTTGCAGGTGGAAGAGGGGATCGGCAAGACCGGCGTCGTCGGCACCCTGCAGGGCCGCCGTCCCGGTCAGCGCGCCATCGGGCTGCGCGCCGACATGGACGCGCTCTTCATCCAGGAAGAGAACGACTTTGAGCACGCCTCCTCCGTGCCCGGGAAGATGCATGCCTGCGGCCATGACGGGCACACCACCATGCTGCTCGGTGCCGCCAGATACCTGGCCGAGAACCCGGACTTCGCGGGCACCGTGCACTTCATCTTCCAGCCGGCGGAGGAAGCCGGCACCGGCGCGCCGGCCATGATCGCCGACGGGCTGTTCGACCGCTTCCCGGTCGATGCTGTCTACGGCATGCACAACACGCCGGGCATGCCCGTCGGCCATTTCGCCACGCGTCCCGGCCCGATCCTGGCAGGCGCCGATTTCTGGGGTGTCACCTTCACCGGCACCGGCGGCCACGGCGGCGCCGCCCCGCATCTGGCGACGGATGCGACGGTCGTGTTGGGCCATTTCCTGCTGGCGGTGCAGACCATCCTGCCGCGCAACCTGAAGCCCACGGAACCCGCCGCCCTCTCGGTCGGCCATGTCTCCGGCGGCACCTTCGGCTCCCCGAATGTGATGCCGGCGCGGGTCGTGGTGCGGGGCACCGCGCGTTACTTCCGACCGGAGGCGCAGGCGGTGATCCGCCAGCGGCTGGAGGAGCTCGCCAAGACCCTGGCCGCCGCCCATGGCTGCGAGGCCGAGCTGACCTATGAGGCGCTCTGCCCGCCGACGGTGAATGCGCCGGAGAAGGTGCCGGTCGCCAATGCCGCGGCCGTCGCGCTGGTGGGCGAGACCAATCTGGGCGAGTATCCGATGAGCACGGGCGGCGAGGATTTCGCCTTCATGCTGCAGCAGAAGCCCGGTGTTTTCATGCGGATCGGCAATGGCGTGAATGCCGACGGCAGCTTCCACAACGTGCATACGCCGAAATACGATTTCAATGACGAGATCCTGGGCCTGGGCGCCGCCTATTGGGCGAGCCTGGTGCAGCAGGAACTCAGCCTCGAAGACCGGTGAAACCCATGAACTCCACCCTTCGCGCCGCCCTGCTGGGCTGTGCCCTGCTCACCCCGCTGGCCGCTGGCGCGGAACCGCTGTCGATGGCCGTCAGCGCCCCGCCGGCGAGCATCGATCCGCATTACTACACGCTGACGCCGAGCATCCAGGTCTCCGCGCATATGTTCGAGGCGCTGACCGTGCGCGACCCGAATGCGCGGGTGCAGCCGGCCCTGGCGGAATCCTGGCGGCTGGTCGATGACACGACCTGGGAATTCAAGCTCCGTCCGGGCGTGAAGTTCCACAACGGCGCCGACTTCACCGCCGAGGACGTGGCCTATACCCTGAAGCGTGTGCCGACGGTGCAGAGCCCGAGCTCCTTCGCCGTCTATATCCGCGCCATCACGGATGTACAGGTGGTGGACCCCCTGACCATCCGCCTGAAGACGGCGAACCCCTACCCGCTGCTGCCGAACGATCTTGCGCAGATCTACATCGTCTCCCGCAGCATCGGCGACGATGTGCCGTCCTCCGACTTCAACTCGGGCAAGGCGACCATCGGCACGGGGCCCTTCCGTTTCACCTCCTATGACCCGAACAACCGGGTGGAGATGACGCGGAACGATGCCTACTGGGGCACGAAGCCGGCCTGGGACAGCGTCAACTACCGCATCATCACCAATTCCGGTGCGCGCGTCGCGGCGCTGCTCTCCGGTGACGTGGCGATGATCGACAATGTGCCGACCGCCGATGTCGCCCGCCTGCGCAAGGACAACCGCATCGCCATCTCGGAAGGCACCAGCCTGCGGCTGATCTTCCTGGGCCTCGACGTCTTCCGCGACAGCGAGACGCCGGACGTACGCGGCCCGAACGGCGAGGCGCTGCCCAAGAACCCGCTGCAGGACAAGCGGGTGCGCGAGGCGCTGTCGATCGCCATCAACCGCCCGGCCATCACGCAGCGAATCATGGAGGATGTCGCGGTGCCGACGGGGCAGTTCATGCCGCCGGGCGCCTTCGGCTACAACCCTGACATTCCCGTGCCGAAGTTCGATGCCGACCGCGCCAGGAAGCTGCTGGCCGAGGCGGGGTATCCGAATGGCCTGACCATCACGCTGCGCGGCCCGAACGACCGCTACATCAACGACGCGCAGATCCTGCAGGTCGTGGCGCAGATGTGGGCGCGCATCGGCATCAAGACGCAGGTCGAGGCATCACCGCTGGCGACCCTGATCGGCCGCCTGAACCGCCTCGATGCCTCCGTCTATCTTCTGGGCTGGAGCAACAGCACGGGCGAGCCTTCCACCTCGCTCCGCGCCGTGATGGGCACCCGTGCCCCCCAGGGCGGCAGCCTCGGCCTCTCCAATTACGGCCGCTATTCCAACCCGCGCATGGATGCGATAGCGGAAGAGGCGATGCGGACGCTGGACAACGGCGCGCGGGAGAAGCTGATGCAGCAGGCGATGAAGATCGCCATGGATGATGTCGCCATCATCCCGCTGCACATCCAGAAGAGCGTTTGGGCCACCCGCAGCGGGCTGAGCTACACGCCGCGGCTGGATGAGCAGACCCTGGCCACGGGCGTTCTCCAGGCGAAGTGAGCCGACCCGTCGCTTCCTGAAAAAAGCGAGCCGGTTCAGCGAAGTAGAATCGGCTCGCCATGCGGGGTGGCTTCGGCCGCCTCGCGCCATTCCTCACGCCGCCGCAGCAGTTGCTCGGCGTCGAGGATACCCTTCTCCGCCACCAGCCGCTCCAGCGCCGCCAGCCAGTGCTGGTAGTAGGGCAGACCCTCCCCGCCCGGCCGCGCGATCTCGCGCCCCAGGGCCGTGGCCCATTCGTTCCAGCCGAAGCAGCCTTCGCCATGCAGCGCCACGGCCATGGCGAAGGCCTGCGCCTCCCAGGGCTCGCGGAAGACGGGGCCATCCGGCGCCGTATCCAGGCCGGGAAGATCTCCGGGAACGGGGTCAGAGCGGTTCAAGATACGACTCCCAGGCATCGACGGAGAGGGTGATCCCGAGGTCCGCACTCTGGCCCCAGATCTCCCGCCCTTCGAAGCGGATGGTGTAGAGCCACTGCGGCGCCTCCCCCTGCCCGTGCGCGTGGCTGTCGGGGAAGACGAAGACGCCGTGCACGCGTTCCACCACGCCCTGCTTGTCGCGGGCGTAGCGCGGCAGGCGGGTATGCCCGGGCGGATGCTCGTTGATGGTCCGCACCGGCTGGCCGGGCACGAAGCGGGCGGGGGCCTGGGCGGGGCGGTCGTATGGCGTGCCGCGGGCCAGCACGGCGCCGACATCGGCGGCCTTCAGGGGTGTGACAGGCCGCGGGGGCTCAAGGCTGCGGCCCTCGCGCAGCTCAGCCTCCGTCACCAGCCCCGCCTGCCGCAGCAGCTGCTCCAGTGCCGTCAGCCAGATCTGATAGTAGCTGAAGGAAAGATACCGCGCGGGCGGGATGGATTCCCGCGCATGGCGGCTGGTATCGATGTTCCAGCGGCCCAGCGCGCCGGCGGCCAGGGTCAGCGCCAGGGCGGTCTTCTCCCATTGGGCGTGGAAGATCTCGTCTTCCGGTTCCGGCACCACGGGGCCGAAGCCCATGGCGCCGCCCAGATCCTGTGGCCCGTTCATGCGGCGGGCCGGGCCAGGCCGGTGCCGATCATGGAATCCCGTGTCACCAGCGTGGCCAGGCGCGCCTCGTCCCAGCCCTCCGTGCCCTCGGGGCGGCGGGGGATGACGAGGTAGCGGATCTCGGCCGTGGAATCCCAGATGCGGATGCGCGTCGCCTCGGGCAGTTCCACCCCGAAATCGCGCAGCACGCCGCGCGGGTCCATCACGGCGCGGGAGCGATAGGCGGGGGATTTGTACCAGGTCGGCGGCAGCCCCAGCACCGGCCATGGGTAGCAGGAGCAGAGGGTGCAGACGACGAGGTTGTGCTCCTCCGCCGTATTCTCCACCGCCACCATGTGCTCGCCCTGCCGGCCGGTGAAGCCGAGGGAGTGGACGGCGGCCGTGGCGTCCCGCCCCAGCCAGCCGCGGAACTCCGGGTCGGCCCAGGCCTTGGCCACCACGCGGGCGCCATTGCGGGGGCCGATCCGGGTCTCGTAGGTCTCGACCAGCTCGTCCAGCGCGGCCGGGTCCACATAGCCCTTCTCGACCAGCAACGACTGCAAGGCCCGGACACGGAGGTCCATCTCGGACAGGGTGCCGCCATGATCGTGGTCATGATCATGGCCATGATGGTCGTGCGGCATGGCGCCTCTCCTTCCGCTGCCACCGGATCATCACGCCGATGGCGCGGCGGGCGCAACCATGGGATGCGGCCCGCAGGCGGCGGCCGGTGGCAAGGCGGTTGGCGCGCACCGCCCGCCGTGGTCGTTCAGCGCGTGGCGCGCTTCGCCGGGTCGCGCGGCGGGGGCGGCAGGTCTTCTTCCAGGATGGTGAGATGGACGGAATAGGAAGTCTCGCCCTCGTCATGATCCTGATGCACGGTGCCGATCACCTCATCCTCGACCGCCACTTCCACCGACAGTCCCTTGCGCGCCGGCGGCACGATGCGGATGCGGTCGGAGCCGAGCAGGCGGCGGAGATAGGTCTGCACGCGTGCGATATCGGTTGGGGTCATTCCGTTTTGCTCTTCTCGCTGGGGGGGCTTGCATGCCCCCGATGTCCCGCCCGGTCCAGTCACCGGACGAAAAATCGCCACTTTTGCCTCTCAGAAGCGCCCGGCCTGCACATTACCTTGATCACTTGCGGCCCCGGTCTTGGCAGGTGCAGGATTGGACCATATCCAGGATGGGGAGTGTGGGCGGCTCCCTTTCATTCGCCATGATGGCGATCTGTATTGACCTTGGCGAGAGATGCAATGATTGCCACCCAGCCAGATGATCCCATACGCCCGACTATCCTGGTGGTGGAGGATGAGCCCATCGTGCGGATGGTGACCGTGGCGATGCTGGAAGAGATGGGTTTCCGCGCGACAGAGGCCGCCAACGCGGCCGCCGTGCTGGCGCGGGTCGACCCCGGCGAGGGCGCGCTGAAGGCCGTCCTGCTCGACATCAATATCCCGGGCGCCCGGGGGCGCGACATGGTGGATGAGATCCGCGCCCGGCGTCCCGGCCTGCCTGTGCTGATCGCCAGCGGCGCGGATACCGAGGAACTGCGCGAGCGCTTCGACCGGCATGGCCATATCGACTTCCTCCCCAAGCCTTACGCCAATGCCGAGCTGCGCCAGGCGCTGAACCGTCTGGGTCTCTGACCCTCCCCGCCACTGGCGGAGCTTCAACCTTATCGTCCGGGTTTCGCGGCGGCGGTGCCGGTGCGGCGCTTGCCCTGCCTCGGACGGGACCTTTTTCAGACCGTCATGCCCGTTTCCCAAGACACCGAACTGGCGCGCGTCAAGGCGCGCATCCGTGCGCTGGCCGAACGCACCGTCTCCAATGGCTGCACGGAAGCCGAGGCCATGGCGGCGGCCGGGATGGTCGGCCGCCTGCTGGAACGATACGCGCTGACGATGGAGGAGATCGACCTTCGGGAGGCGCGCTGCGTTCAGGTGGAGATCCCCCTGCCCGGCCGGCAGCGCCGCCCGATCGATGGCTGCGTGCCGGCCATCGCACGCCTCTGCGACTGCAAGGTGTGGCTGGCGCGGGATGGGGGCATCCCGCGCTATGTCTTCTTTGGGTTCGAGACGGATACGGGTCTGGCGGCCTATCTCTACCAGGTCGTCAGCCGCGCCATGGCGGTGGAGCTGGAAGGCTTCCGCGCCGCCCATCCCGCGCTGCGGGGCCCGCGGCTGCGCCAGGCCTCGACCAGCTTCCAGCAGGGCATGGCCGCGCGCCTGGCGGAACGGCTGGAGGCCATGCATGCGGCACGGGAGGCGGATGTGGCGGCGCGGCGCCAGGCGGGCACTGCGCTGATCCTGGTGAAGCACCGGGTGGTGGAAGATGCCTTCCGGGAGACGGGCACGCGGCTCGTCTCCGGCGGCCGCCGCAGCCTGCGGGAGGATGCCGCCTTCCGTCATGGCGAGGTGGCGGGCGAGAGGGTGAACCTGAACCGCCCGGTGGCAGGCGGAGGCGGCGGGTTGCTGGAATGACGCGCGCGCCGGACCGCCAGCGCGCCCGCGTCTATGCCTGGGAGGATGTGCATGTCGCGCCCCATGCCCGGGACCTTCTGCCCTTCTCCGCCGCGCAGCCGATGGTCGATGCCATCTGGGCCGAGATGGGTCTGCGCTACCCGCCCGCCGTCGAGCCCCTGCCCCGCCAGTCCCGCCGGCTGCTGGGCGATGCAAACCGGCTGCGCCTTCGCCTTCCGCAGCAATGGCCGAGCTTCCTGCTGCTGCATGAGCTCGCGCATGCCATGACCAGCACTCATGACGGCGCCTCGGACGGGCATGGGCCACGCTTCATGGGGCTCTACCTGCAAATGCTGGAGCGGTACCTGCGGCTGCCGGCGGAAAGCCTGCTGGCCTCCCTGGCGGAAGCGGGCATTGCCTGTGACCCGGCCGCCAGGCCCCTCTTCCTCGATCCCTAGCCGGGCAGGCGCAGGCCGCGCAGCCCGGCGGGCAGCTGCAGCTGCGGAAAACCCTGGGGCAGCCGGAAGCGTGATGGATCCTGCGGGCCATAGGTGACGCGGGTGGCTTCCAGCACCTCCTGCCGCCCGGTCTGCTGCGCCCGCAGCAGCACGCCATCCGCCGTCAGGCAGGCGACGCCGCCCTTCCCGTCCCGCCGCTCGATCTGCCAGTCCGTGCAACCGGCGCCGGCAATGGTGCGGCGCCCGAGGCGCGTCACGCGCCCCTGTGACTCCGGCCGGTCCAGCAGCATGGCGATCTCGGGCGCGGCCGGCAGGCGCATCACGAGCCGCTGGTCCTCCATGACCATGTAGGCGCGCTGCGTCGGCTGGTCGACCATCAGCCAGCCGGGGGCGGAGGCATTGTCCACCCGCAGCACCCGCTGGCTGGCCAGCCAGGTGGCATGGATGTCGCCCGGCTGCCGGTTGCCACCAGAGAGGCGGAAAGTCACTGCCACGTCCCGGCTGGGCAGCAATTGCGGTGACTGCTGCGCCAGGGCGGGCGCCGCCAGCAGCATGGGTGCCAGCAGAGCCGTGGCGAGGCGCTGGATCATCGTCAATCTCCCCTCTCTTCCAGGTTCAGATGGCGACGCCCCTGACCGAAGTCATCCCGGCGGCGCCCCGGCCCGGCCTCACAACCCGTGGAAGAGTTCGGTGGAGAGGTAACGTTCGGCGAAGGAGGCGGCGATGCCGATGATGAGTTGGTTGTGGTGCTGGGGTTGGGCGGCGAGGTCGAGCATGGCGTGGAGGACGGCGCCGGAGGAGATGCCGATGGGGATGCCTTCGGTGCGGGCGCAGAGGCGTGCGGCGGCGAAGGCCTCGCGTTCGGTGACGCGGCGGAGGAGGTCGATGCGTTCGAGTTCGAGGACGCCGGGCCTGAAGCCGGCGCCGATGCCCTGGATTTCGTGGGGTCCGGGGTCGTCGCCGGAGAGGACGGCGGATTCGGCCGGCTCGACGCCGACGAGGGTGAGGCCGGGGCGGCGGGGCTTGAGGGCGCGGGCGATGCCGGTCAGCGTGCCGCCGGTGCCGAGGCCGGCGACGATGACATCGGCCTGGCCGTGGCTGTCGGCCCAGATTTCCTCGGCGGTGGTGGCTGCGTGGATGGCGGGGTTGGCGGGGTTGTCGAACTGGCGGGGCATCCAGGCGCCGGGGGTCTGGGCGGCGATGCGCTCGGCCTCGGCGATGGCGCCGGCCATGCCCTGGCGGGCGGGGGTGAGGACGACCTCGGCACCGAGCAGGCGGAGCATCTTGCGCCGCTCGGTGGAGGCGCCGTCGGGCATGGTGACGACGAGGCGGTAGCCGCGGGCGGCGGCGGCGAAGGCCAGCGCGATGCCGGTGTTGCCGGAGGTGGGCTCGACGATGGTGGCGCCGGGGGTGAGGGTGCCGGCGGCCTCGGCCTCGGCGATCATGGCCTGGCCGATGCGGTCCTTCAGCGAGCCGAGCGGGTTGAAGAATTCGAGCTTGAGCGCGAGGCGGGCGGAGAGGCCGCAAGTGGCCTCGATGCGGGGCAGGCGGACCAGCGGGGTATGGCCGATGGTGTCGAGGATGCTGTCATGGAGGCGGCCGGGGCGGGGGGCGGTGCTGGGGGTGTGACCTGCGGGCATGGGAGGGCTATACCACGAGGAGGGGGCGTGGATCAGGGTGAAAGGGAAGGCAGGCGCGTGGTTGGGATGATGTTGCGGCGGGACCGGGCGATGGTGGCGGTCTCGATCATGCTGGATGTGGGGTTCCACGCGGGACGCGGGTCGGTGGTGCCGGCGGGCGACATCGCTGAGCGGCTGGGGGAGGCGCGGCGGGGCATCGAGCCGGTGCTGCAGGCGCTGTCGCGGGCGGGGCTGCTGGGCAGCACGCGGGGGCCGAAGGGCGGCTACCGGCTGGGGCGGGCGGCGCGCGACATCCGGCTGTCGGAGGTGGTGGCGGCGGTGAGCGGCGGGGCGGGGGAGGACGAGGCGGCGGAGGCCGCCGGCTCGCCGCTGAACGAGGCGGTGGTGGTGCCGCTCTGGGCGGAGCTGGAGGCGGGCCTCGCCGCCATCCTGGAGCAGCTGACGCTGGCCGAGCTGCTGCGCCGCGCCGCCGCCAAAGGCCTGCGACGCCCCACACCCGAAGCCCTCAACTTCGCCATCTGAGACAGGGGCTGGTCCTCGCAGCGGGCGCGGCACAAGATACCGCCGAGCCCTTCCGGAGGATGAGTGTCATGGCTACCGATATCGCTGCCGCAGCCGAGGCGCTGCTGCATGCCCGGCGTGAGAACAGTCGGATCGACGCGCTCCCCGAGGGTGCCCGCCCCACCACCGTGGAGGAGGTCTATGCCATCCAGAAGCGGGTGGCCGAGGCGCGCGGGCCGATCGGCGGCTGGAAGGTGGGCGCGGCCGACCCGCAGGCCGAGCCGGGCACCGCGCCACTGAATGTGGTGGACCTGCACCTGACGCCGGAACCCCTGCCCGCCTCGCGCTTCCATGTCACCGGGGTGGAGGCCGAGATCGCCTATCTGCTCGGCCGTGACCTGCCGCCGCGCGAGACGCCCTATACGCGGGAGGAAGTGCTGGACGCGGTGGAAAGCCTGCACCCCGTCATCGAGATCGTGGATACGCGCTTCACGCGGCTGAAGGGGACCGATCTGCTGAGCCATGCGGCCGACCAGATCAACCATGGCGCCCTGGTGGTAGGCCCTGCCCTGGCGGACTGGCGCGGCATCGACCCCGTGAACCAGCCGGTGCGCCTGCTGCTGAATGGCCAGAGGGTGGTGGAGCAGGTGGGCGGCAATCCGGCCGGGGACCCGGTGCGGCTGCTGCAATGGCTGGCCAATACCGGCGCCCGCGCCTATGGCGGGCTCTCGGCGGGCATGATCGTTACCACGGGGAGCTGCACCGGCCTCATCATGGTTGAGCCGGGCACGCGGATCATGGCGGAATTTCCGGGCCTTGGCGCGGTCGAGACCGCGGTGGCATAAGGCGCCCCCTGGCGCTCCCCCCGCTTGCCGCTAGCATCGCGGCGCCAACAAGGGGAGAAACGCCATGGCATCCTTTCGCTTCGACCATATCCACCTCCGCAGCGCCGACCCCGAGGCGGCGGCGGCCTTCTACGTGGACAATCTGAGGGCCACCATCCGTGACCGTGTCCGTAACGGCGCGGCGCTGCGGGTGATCGTCGATCTCGGCGGCGTCTCGCTCTTCATTGAGGAAGTGCCGCCCACCACCCCCGCCGCGCCGGTCCCGCCGCATCAGGGCATCGAACACATCGGGTTGCAGGTCACGGATATGGATGAGGCCGTGGCGGCGATGAAGGCCAGGGGCGTGCGCTTCACCATGGAGCCGAAGGAACTCCGGCCGGGCCTGCGTATCGCCTTCCTGGCGGCGCCCGACGGCGTGAGTGTGGAAATCCTGCAGCGCGGCTGAGGATCTCCGGCAACCTCATTCGTGCGCGTGCTCGTGCGAATGAGGTTCGCCATCCTCCATCATCATCAGCCGTCCGTGCCGCACGCCCCGCTGCGAGATGACGGAATCGGCGAAGGCGCGAAGGCGTGGCGCCAGTCCGCGCAGCACCGTCACCTCCATGCACCGGTCATGGTCGAGATGCACATGCAGCGTCGCGACCGAAAGGTTGTGATGTTCGTGGAAGCTGTCCGTCAGCCGCTGGGAAAGGTCGCGCCTGGCGTGGTCATAGACATAGGCCAGCGCCGCGACGCAGGGGCCTTCCTGCGCCCTTTCCTCGGCCAGCTGCCGCAACCCGGCGCGGGCCAGATCCCTTATGGCTTCCGAGCGGTTGCCATAGCCTAGCGCGTCGATCTCGCTCAGCAGCGCCTCGTCCAGGGTCAGGGTGATCCGCTGCATGAACATCGTTCCTTCCCAAATGGCTGTAGACACCCGGCTTCGCCCGGAAGTATGATATTTCGATAAGAACATCATACTTCTGGTCTTTGACCGGATGGAGGGGCCCGTGCTCCGCCGAAGCCTTCTGGGCGCCGCTACCCTAGCCTGGACAACCTCCTCCGTCAGCGGGGGCGCCCATGCTGCCAAGGCAGATAGCCTGAGGTTCTCCTGGCCAGTCAACGCGGGGCCGCTGGATCCGCAGGGATACGGACCCAACCAGCTCTTCGCCCAGGCCATGGTCTACGAGCCTCTGGTCCGCTTTACCGAGGGCGGCCGGGTCGCGCCCTGCTTGGCGACGGAATGGCGATTGGAAGAGGATAGCCGCGCCTGGGTCTTCAGGCTCCGCGAGGGCGTGCGCTTCTCGGACGGCCAGCCCTTCGATGCGGCAGCGGCCAAGGCGAATATCGATGCCGTCCTGGCGCAGCGGGACCAGCACGCCTGGCTGGATCTGGTGGCGCGGATCGAAGGTGCGGAAGTACTCGACCCCGCCACGCTGCGGCTGCGCCTCTCGCACCCCTATGACCCCGTGCTGTTCGATCTTTCGCTGATCCGCCCGCTTCGCTTCGCCTCCCCGGCGGCGCTGCGGCCGGGTGGCGGTGTCTCCGCGCCCGGCGGCACCGGGCCATGGCGGCTGGCGGAAAGCCGGCGTGGCGATCGCGACGTCTTCCTCCGCAACGACGACTACTGGGGTGAGAAGCCCGCCCTGCGCGAGGTGGTGGTGAAGGTGGCTGCGGACGCCAATAGCCGCGCCCTGGCGCTGGAGACCAACGAGATCGACCTGATCTACGGCGCTGATCAGCTGGATGCCGACACCTTCCGCCGCTTCGCATCAGACAGCCGCTTCACCACGGCCATCTCTCCTCCCCTGGCGACGCGGATGCTCTCCATCAATTCTGCCCGCTTCCCGACGGATGAACTCGCGGTGCGTCGCGCCATCCACCAGGGTATCAATCGCGCCGCGCTGGTGCGCCATGTGCTGCAGGAAACAGAGCCTGAGGCCACCAGCCTCTTCGCCCGCAACCTCCCGCACACCAATCTCGACCTCCCTTTCCTCTCCTTCGACCGAGAGGCGGCCGTGGCCGGGCTGGAAGCGGCGGGCTGGGTGCTGCCGCCCGGCGGCAGGCTGCGGCAGCGGCAGGGGCAAACCCTGGCACTGGATCTCTGCTTTCTTGGTAACGATGCTCTTCAGAAGGCCCTGGCGGAGGCGATCCAGGCCGATCTGGCCCGCATCGGCATCGCCGCGCGGCTGCTGGGCGAGGATTATGCGCGCTTCAAGGCCCGGGAGCGGTCCGGCGAGTTCGGGATGATCTTCGCGGAAACCTGGGGCGCGCCCTACGACCCTCATGCCTATCTGGCCGCCATGCGCGCGCCCGCGCATTCCGATTGGCAGGCGCAGCGCGGCTTGCCGATGAAGGCGGAGATCGACCGGCGCATCACCGCCCTCTTGGTCTCCACCGACGCCACGGCGCGGGAGGCGGATTACCGCTGGGTCCTGACCACGCTGCACGAGCAGGCGGTCTATTTCCCGGTGTCCTTCCTCACCAACAAGCTTGTGCACCGGAAGGGTTTCGCGAAGGTGCCATTCGGCAACACGCCCTCCGAACTGCCCTTCGCGCAGGTCCGGCCCGGCTGATGCTCGGCTTCATCCTGCGGCGCCTGTTGTCGTTGCCGCTGCTGCTGCTGGCTGTCTCGGTGTTGTTCTTCCTGATGCTGCGGTTGGGACATGGAGACCCGGCGATAGACTACCTCCGCCTCTCCCGCATTCCGCCGACCGATGGGGCGCTGGCCCTGGCGCGGCAGCAGCTGGGGCTGGATCAGGCCTTGCCGCTGCAATACTGGGCCTGGCTACAAAGCGCGGTGCGGCTGGATCTCGGGGCATCCTGGGCGACCGGTAACGCGGTGTCGGAGGAAATCCTGCACTACCTGCCGGCAACCCTGGAGCTGGCTGGCGCCGGCATGGCGCTGGTGTTGCTGGTGGGACTGCCGCTGGGATTGCTGGCGGCCCTGCGACGGGACCGCTGGCCGGACCACCTGACGCGGGCGCTGGCTTTCCTGGGCGTTTCCCTCCCCAATTTCTGGTTGGGCTTCCTGCTGATACTGCTGTTTTCCGTGCAGCTGGGCTGGCTGCCTGCCATGGGCAGGGATGGCCCGGCCAGCCTGATCATGCCGGCCATAGCCACGGCCACCATGTCCGTCTGCATCACGCTGCGGCTGATGCGCGCCTCTGTACTGGGCGTGCTGGGGGAGAGGCATCTGGTTTTCGCGCGCGCGCGGGGCCTGCCGGAACGCGGCGTGGTCGCACGGCATGTGCTGCCGAATGCCCTGATCCCGCCGCTGACCACGATTGGTCTGCATCTAGGTGAGCTGCTGGGCGGCGCCATGGTGGTGGAGATGGTGTTCGGCTGGCCTGGCCTCGGACGCTACGCGCTGCTGGCGATTTCCAATCGCGACTTCCCCGTGCTGCAGGGTTTCGTGCTGTCGATGACCACGGTCTTCGTGCTCTGCAACCTGGTGGTGGATCTGGCCTATGCCTGGCTGGACCCACGCATCCGCCTGGGCGAAGGCCGGATATGAAGCCCGGGATGCTGCGGGCCGGGCTGGCGCTGCTGGCACTGCTGGTCTGCGCCGCCCTTCTGGCGCCCTGGATTGTTCCTTTCGATCCGGCTGAGACCGATCTGGCAAGGCGCTTGATGCCACCCTCCGCCACGCACTGGCTCGGCACCGATCATCTGGGGCGGGACCTGCTCTCCCGCCTGCTTTGGGGGGCAAGAACCTCACTGGGCGCGGTCGCGGTGATCCTGGCACTGGTCCTGAGCATCGGCACCGTCCTGGGCTGCCTGGCCGGGCTGCTGGGCGGTTGGGTGGACGCGGTGCTGATGCGGCTGGCCGATATCTTCATGACGGTGCCGACCCTGGTGCTGGCGCTGTTCTTCATCGGCGCGCTGGGCACCGGAATGACCAATGTCATCATCGCCATCGCCCTGTCCCACTGGGCCTTCTACGCGCGGCTGGTGCGGGGGCTGACGCTCTCGCTGCGGGCGCGCGAGCATGCCGCGGCCGCGCGGGTGGCCGGGGCCTCCCGGCTGGATATCGCCCGGCGGCATGTGCTGCCGGCCATGGCGGGACAACTGGCGGTGCTGGCCGGCCTCGATCTCGGGCACTGGATGCTGCATGTCGCCGGCCTGTCCTTCCTGGGGCTGGGCATGGAGCCGCCGACGGCGGAATGGGGCATCATGATCAATGACGCCCGTCCCTTCTTCCGGGTCGCGCCCATGCTGGTGCTGCTGCCGGGCGCGGCCATCCTGCTGACGGTCATCGGCTTCAACCTGCTGGGCGACGCGTTGCGGGACCGTCTGGACCCATTCCTGGAACACAGCCATTGACCGGCCTTTCCATCGAAGGTCTGTCGCTTGCCGCCGGCGCGACGGTGCTGGTGCGCGATGTCTCCCTCTCGCTGGAGCGCGGCCGGGTAATGGGACTGCTGGGTTCCAGCGGCGGCGGCAAGAGCCTGACGGTCCTCGCCATGCTGGGCCTGCTGCCGCCGGGCGTGCGGCAGACCGCCGGGCAGGTGCGGCATGCCGGGCGTCTGCTGGACGACGCCGGGCGCGCCGCGCTGCGCGGCCGGGTGGCGGGGCTGGTGCAGCAATCCCCCCGCGCCTGCTTCAACCCGATCGTGACCATCGGCCGGCACTTCGCCGAAACGCTGGCGGCCGATGGCGTATCGCGCCGCGAGGCCTGCGGGCGCGCGGCGGCGCTTCTGGCCGAGGTAGGCTTCGATGACCCCTCCCCTCTTCTCGCCGCCTATCCGTTTCAGCTCAGCGGCGGGATGTTGCAGCGGGTGATGGTGGCCCTGGCCCTGGCCCGCGAGCCGGATTTCCTCCTGGCCGATGAACCGACCACCGACCTGGATCTCGTGGTGCAGGCCAGCATCCTGGCCTTGCTGGAGCGGCTGATGGCCCGCCGCGGCCTGGGCATCCTGCTGGTGACGCATGACCTTTCGGTCCTGGCCCGGCTGGCGGACAGGGTCGCGGTCATGCAGGGCGGCCGCATCGTGGAACGGCAGCCGGTAGCCGATTTCTTCGCGGCCCCGCGCCACCCCGCCAGCCGCGCCCTGATGCGCCGGCATCTGGAACTCTATGGGGAGGCGCTGCCGTGAGCCTGCTGCTGTTGCGCGAGCCCCGCAAATCCTACCGGCGCGGCAGTGCCTTCCGCCGCCAGAGGCCGCTACCGGTGCTGCGCGGGGGGGAGCTGCGTATCGGGCCCGGCGAATGCGTGGCGCTGCTGGGCCCCACCGGATCCGGCAAAAGCACGCTGGGGCGCGCTCTGCTGGGGTTGGATAGGCTGGATGCGGGCGAGGTGCTGTTCGAAGGGCAGCCGCTACTGGACACGCGGGGCCGCATGGCGCCCGCCACGCGCCGCGCCATCCAGGCCGTGTTCCAGGACCCTCATGGCGCCACCAGTCCGCGCTTCACGGCGTTCGAGGTGGTCGCCGAGCCGTTGCGGTATCTGGGCCTCTCCGGCGACGCGCTGCGGACACGGGTGGAGGAGCTCGTGGCCGCCGTGGGGCTGGATGACGCTGAGCTGGGACGTCTGGCGCATCGCTTCAGTGGCGGGCAGTTGCAGCGGCTCTGCATCGCCCGGGCGCTGGCGCCCCGCCCCCGCCTGCTGGTGCTGGATGAGGCGGTGAACAGCCTGGATCTGGAAAGCCAGTCGCGCATCCTGCGGCTGCTCTCGGCTCTGCGGGCCGGCACGGGCCTGGCCTATCTCTTCATCACCCATGACCTGCGGCTGATCCGCGGCTTCGCGGACCGCTGCTATGTCATGCAGGATGGCCAGGTAGTGGAAGTGCCTGAGCCGTTCGGCAATGATCCCGTGCCGCCCGCCATGGCCGCGCTGCGTGCCGCCATCCTTCCGGCCCGTCCCTGCATCCGCCGCGTCGAAGCCCCCGCCCTGGCCTGATGGCCGGCACGGGAAGGTGCTTACCCTTCTGCTGACGCTGCATGTTAGCGTCGCGCCAGGGCCGCCTGTTGAAGAGCGGCAGCGGAATGGGAGAGATGTCGCATGCTACCTCAGCGTATACTGGGCCGTACCGGCTTGCCTGTCTCCGCGATCGGCTTCGGGGCAGCCCCTCTGGGCGACCTTTATGAAAAGCTGGACGACCGGACGGCTGTGGAGACGGTCGAGGCGGCGATCGGGGCCGGCATCACGCTGGTGGATGCCTCACCCCACTACGGCAACGGGCTGGCGGAGCATCGCTGCGGTACGGCGCTGCGCCGGACCCGCCACCCGGCTGTCCTGCTTTCCACCAAGGTCGGCCGGCGAATGGAGCCCCGCGAAAGGCCGGAGCCGCCCCCAGCTGGCGTGGTGGCACCAGGCTTCGCGGGCGGCCTGCCGCACCGGGCGGTCTTTGACTACTCCTACGACGGCACAATGCGGATCTTCGAGCAGTCGCTGCTGCGGCTCGGCACCGACCGGATCGACCTGCTGCTGATCCATGATGTCGATGTCTGGACGCACGGCCCGGATATGGTGGAGCAGCGCTTCCGGGAAGCGATGGAAGGCGCATACCGGGCTCTGGAGCGGCTCAGATCGGAGGGTGCCGTAAAGGGGATCGGGGTCGGTCTGAACGAAGCGGAGATGTGCGTCCGTTTCGCTGAATCCGGCGATTTCGACACGATGCTGCTAGCGGGCCGCTATTCGCTGCTGGAACAGCCGGCGCTGGAGCATTTCCTGCCGCTGGCGCAGCGCAAGGGTATTGGCGTGATGCTCGGCGGCGTCTTCAACTCCGGCATCCTGGCGACCGGCGCCGTGCCTGGGGCGCGCTACAACTATGCCGAAGCACCGCCCGAGGCCATGTCGCGGGTACGGAGGATCGAGTCCATCTGCGTCGCGCATGATGTGCCGCTGGCCCGCGCGGCCTTACAGTTCCCGCTCGGCCACCCGGCCGTGTCCTCTGTCGTGCTGGGTGCGGTCACACCAGAGGAAGTGAAGCGGAACGTGGAAGGCATTTCCGCCCGCGTGCCGGCGGCGCTTTGGTCCGACCTTAAGGCGGAAGGCTTGCTGGACGTGGGAGCCCCCGTACCGGCATGAGCAGGCAAATCGACGCTCACCAGCATTTCTGGCGCGTGTCGCGTGGGGACTACGGCTGGCTGACACCCGAGCTGGCCGCCATCTACCGGGACTTTGGCCCGGCTGCCCTGACGCCGCTCCTGGACCGGCACGGCATCGGCGCCACGATCCTGGTACAGGCTGCGCCGACGGCCGAGGAAACCCGCTTCCTGCTGGAGATTGCCGCAGCCGAGCCCATCGTCGCGGGCGTGGTCGGCTGGGTGGCGCTGGACCGGCCCGGCGCCGCGGTGGAGGTCGCCGGCCTTGCCGACAACGACCTGCTCGTGGGCCTGCGGCCGATGCTGCACGACCTGCCGCAAGATGACTGGATTCTGCGCCCTGAGACTGCGCCTGGACTGGAGGAAGTCCAGCGGCAGGGGCTGGTCTTCGACGCACTGATCCGGCCCCCGCACCTGCCGCATCTGCTGCGGCTGGCTGAGCGGCACCCGGCACTTTCCATTGTCATCGATCACGCCGCCAAGCCGGAGTTGCGGCGAGGCTGGAGCGATGACTGGGCTGCCGGGATGCGGGCGCTGGCGCGGCACGCTCAGGTCTGCTGCAAATTCTCCGGCCTGCTGACCGAAGCCGGCCCGGGAACTGGGGCCGCCCTTCTTGCCCCTTATCTCGACCTGTTGCTGGACGCCTTTGGCCCGGAGCGGCTGGTCTGGGGCAGCGACTGGCCGGTGCTGACGCTGGCGGCGGATTACGACCGCTGGCGTGATGTGACCATGGAACTGCTGGAGCCCCTGCCGCCGGAAGCCCGCCATGCGATCCTGGGCGGCAATGCCGAGCGTATCTACCTCTCCCGCCGCGGACGGAGAACCGATCATGCTGAAGCATATTGATCCTTTGCTGACGCCGGACCTGCTCTGGGTCCTGGCGGCCATGGGCCATGGCGATGACCTGGCACTGGTGGACGCAAATTTTCCGGCCGAGGCCATTGCTGCCTCTACCGTATCGCGGCGGCTGGTTCGCTTACCCGGCCTCCGCATGGGAGCCGTGATGCGCGCCGTGCTTTCGGTGCTGCCTCTGGACGACTTCGTACCGGACCCGGTGCGCCGCATGGAAGTGGTCGGCGAGCCGACGCAGATACCGCCCGCCCAGGCGGAAGTGCTTCATGCGATGGGCACTGCCCTCGGGCATGCGGTCAGGATGCAAGGGATTGAGCGCTTCGCCTTCTATGCCGCGGCGCGCGACTCCTTCGCCATAGTTCAGGTGGGGGATCTACGCCCCTATGGCGACTTCCTGCTCCGGAAGGGCGTGATCCTCGGTGCCTGAGGATCTGGCGGCAGCGCCCTGACGGGAATAGAGCCAGTTGGATGCATCCAACTGCGTTCCGCGCCTG